>NZ_JACBXH010000021.1:0-78141 GCF_041381355.1 Pseudomonas sp. LM13 | reverse complement strand
CTAGCGTGAACGGATCGAGCCAGTGCGCACGGGCTCCCTTGATCGCCACGGCGCTGCCGCTTAGTGGCGTGCTGGACAGTTGCGGGTTGCCGCTGACCGTGAAGACGCGACGGCCGAGCTCGTCGAAGCGCCAGACCAGGTCGCCACCGCCCAGATCCTTCTCGTCGCCCTTGTGCATGATCAGGTTCAGGCAGCTGGCCTCGGCGCTCAGCGGGATGCGGTAGAGCGCGCCGTATTCGGGGTCGGTTTCCGCCGCCGCGAGCGGTTGCGCCCAGCTGGTTTCGGTCGCACTGCCGTTGCAGTCGGCGGTGTTCCACAGATGTGGACCCCAGCCGTTGTAGTTGCCATCGGCGCGCTGGTAGTAGAGCAGGGCCTCGTCGGGGCCGGGGTCGAGTGGGGCTGCCGAAGTGGGTTGCACGGCCAGCGACAAGCCGCCGAGGACGAGCGCCGCCAGGCGCCGATAAGCGATCGAGCGAGTGAGCATGGGTGAGGGTCCCGTTGTTGTTCTTCTTGTACTGCTCGCTGGATGGTCGGCGCGGAGTATTCGACGCACATCCTTCCGCTGGGGATCCGCTTTAGGCGTAGGCCAGGGCCGTAATAGCGTTCTGCTTGCCCCCCTTGCCGCGCAAAGGTATGGCTGGAAATGCTGAGGGCGCCCATCAGGCGCCCTCGGATTGCCTCGTCGCGCGACGGGGCAGTGACCGCAGGAGTGCTCAGCCGATGGTGATCGGCGGCAGTTCCTTCAGTTCGACGGTTTCCTGCTTGCGCGGCGCAAGCACTTCGGCTTCGCCGTCGACTACCAATTCGTCGTTCTGATTGAACACGCGGGTGGCGATGCGCACGCGGTTCTTCGGCAGCTTCTCGAGAATTTCCAGGCGCACGCTCAGCGTGTCACCGATTTTCACCGGACGGGTGAACTTCATGGTCTGGCCGAGATAGATGGTGCCCGGGCCCGGCATGGTGCAAGCCACGGCGGCGCTGATCAGTGCGCCACTGAACATGCCATGGGCGATGCGTTCCTTGAACAGGGTGTCGGCAGCGAACTCGGCGTCCAGGTGCACCGGGTTGCGATCGCCGGACATCGCGGCGAACAGCTGGATATCCTTTTCCTCGACGTGTTTTTCGTAGCTCGCCTGCTGGCCGACCTCCAGGTCGGAGTAAGGCGTGTTGCTGATGGTGCTCATGGAATGTCCTCAGGCTGGTCGGCGCACCGGATGCTGCGGCCGATGGATCGAAGCGAGTCGCGCGATCCCAGATGACCGGTGTCGGCGCGCTGGGGCTGCATTCTAGAGGCACGGGCTGCACTTGTCCCGGCACCGGGCCGCGCGATGCCGTGACGAAAGATTCACAGCAGTGATTAATGCGGCTTGGGCTGTTGCGTCGCGATGCCGACCTGATAAGTTCGCCAGAGCCCGCTGCGCGCGGGCCAGACACTCTCAGGTAACGAGGCCAATAACAATGCAGCCTGAATTCTGGAATGACAAACGCCCTGCCGGCGTGCCCAATGAGATCGATCTAGGTGCTTACCGCTCGGTCGTCGAAGTGTTCGAGCGTGCCTGCAAGACTCACGCGGACCGCCCTGCATTCAGCAACATGGGTGTCACCCTCAGTTACTCCGATCTGGAGCGCCACTCCGCCGCTTTTGCCGCCTGGCTGCAGCACCATACCGATCTGCAGCCCGGCGACCGCATCGCCATTCAGATGCCCAACCTGCTGCAGTACCCCATCGCCGTGTTCGGCGCGCTGCGTGCAGGACTCATCGTGGTCAATACCAACCCGCTGTACACCGCGCGGGAGATGCGGCACCAGTTCCAGGATTCCGGCGCGCGGGCGCTGGTGTACCTCAATACCTTCGGCCACCACGTGCAGGAGGTGCTGCCCGACACCGCCATCGAGCACCTGATCGAAGTGCGCATCGGCGACATGTTGCCAGCCCTGAAAGGTGTGCTGGTCAACGCCGCGGTCAAGCACCTGAAGAAGATGGTGCCGGATTACAGCCTGCCGCAAGCCGTTTCCTTCAAGAGCGTGCTGGGTGACGGGGCCCGCCACAACCACAAGCCGGCAGCCCTGGAGCCCGATCACGTCGCCGTGCTGCAGTACACCGGTGGTACCACGGGTGTGGCCAAGGGCGCGATGCTCACTCATGGCAATCTCGTGGCGAACATGCAGCAGGTTCGGGCAAACATGCAGCAGCTGGATGAGCATGGCCATCCGGTGATCCGTGAGGGTCAGGAAGTGATGATCGCGCCGCTGCCGCTCTACCATATCTATGCCTTCACGGCGAATTGCATGTGCATGGTGGTGACCGGCAACCACAACGTGCTGATCACCAATCCCCGGGATATCAACGGTTTCGTCAAGGAGTTGCAGCGCTGGCAGTTCTCCGGCTTTCTCGGGCTCAACACCTTGTTCGTCGCGCTGATGGCCCACCCGCAGTTCAACAAGATCGACTTCTCCCGTCTCAAAGGCACCAACTCCGGCGGCACCGCGCTGGTTTCGGCGGTCGCCGAGCGCTGGAAGAGCATGACCGGCTGCACCGTCGTCGAAGGCTATGGCCTGACCGAAACCTCGCCGGTTGTTTGCGCGAATCCGTACGGTGAGCACTCCCGTCTTGGTACCGTCGGGCTGCCGGTCCCCGGGACCACGGTGAAGGTCATTGATGACGAGGGCAACGCCTTGCCGCTCGGCGAGCGTGGCGAGCTGTGCGTCAAGGGCCCGCAAGTGATGAAGGGCTATTGGCAGCGTCCCGAAGCGACTGCCGAGGTGCTGGACGAGGAGGGCTGGCTGAAGACCGGCGACATCGCGGTGATCGACCAGGACGGTTTCGTCAGCATCGTCGACCGCAAGAAGGACCTGATCATCGTCTCGGGCTTCAACGTCTACCCCAACGAGATCGAGGACGTGGTGATGGCTCACCCGAAGGTCGCGGCTTGCGCCGCCATCGGTGTGGCGGACGAAAAATCCGGCGAGGCGGTCAAGCTGTTCGTCGTGCCCAGCGATCCGACGCTCACCCAAGAAGAATTACAGGCTTACTGCCGTGAGAATTTCACCGGCTACAAGATGCCACGGCATTACGTGTTCCGGGATGCATTGCCGATGACCCCGGTCGGCAAGATCCTGCGTCGGGAGCTGCGCGAAAGCGCCTGACGACGCGAGATGCACTGTCGTTGCGGGAGACAGATGAGGTGACCGGGATATATTTTCCGGTCACTTTATGTCGAATCAATGGTTTCCGGACTCTGTTCGCTCCTCGGCAAAGCTGCTAACCTCGGGCACGCTTTTAGCCCGATCAGCGGTACAAAAGTTAACAAATCACAACAAAACAGCTGCCATCGCGCAGTAATAAAGCTGTTGCTTAGGAGTGGGGTTCATGACCGATAACTTCTGGAAGGATAAGTATCCCGTTGGTGTTGCCAGCGAGATCAATCCCAACGAGTACCAGAACATTCAGGCTGTGCTCAAGCAGTCCTGCGAGCGTTTCGCGGACAAGCCGGCCTTCAGTAGCCTCGGCAAGACCCTGACCTACGGTGAGCTGTACAAGCTGTCCGGCGACTTCGCAGCCTACCTGCAGCAGAACACCGATCTCCAGCCGGGCGACCGCATCGCCGTACAGCTGCCCAACCTGATCCAGTATCCCATCGTGGTGTTCGGTGCCATGCGCGCCGGGCTCATCGTGGTCAATACCAACCCGCTGTACACCGCGCGGGAGATGGAACACCAGTTCAACGACGCCGGCGCCAAGGCGCTGGTCTGCCTGGCCAACATGGCCCACCTGGCCGAGGAAGTGCTACCCAAGACCGGCATCAAACACGTGGTCATCACCGAAGTCGCCGACATGCTGCCGCCGCTCAAGCGCATGCTGATCAACGCGGTGGTCAAGCACGTGAAGAAGATGGTGCCGGCCTACAGCCTGCCGAAAGCGGTCAAGCTCAACGACGCGCTGGCACTCGGCCGCGGCAAGGCGGTGAGCGAGGCTTCGCCGAAGAGCGACGAGGTGGCCGTGCTGCAGTACACCGGCGGCACCACCGGCGTGGCCAAGGGCGCCATGCTCACGCACCGCAACCTCGTCGCCAACATGTTGCAGTGCAAGGCGCTGATGGGTTCGAACCTCAATGACGGCAGCGAAGTGCTGATCGCGCCGTTGCCGCTCTACCACATCTACGCCTTCACCTTTCACTGCATGGCGATGATGCTCAGCGGCAACCACAACATCCTGATCTCCAACCCGCGCGACCTGCCAGCGATGATCAAGGACCTGTCCAAGTACCGCTTCAGCGGCTTCGTTGGCCTCAATACGCTGTTCGTCGCGCTGTGCAACAGCGAAGACTTCCGCAAGCTCGATTTCTCGGCGCTGAAGATCACCCTTTCCGGTGGCATGGCGCTGCAGCTGGCCACGGCCGAGCGCTGGAAGCAGGTCACCGGATGCTCGATCTGCGAAGGCTACGGCCTGACCGAGACCAGCCCGGTGGCCTCGGTCAACCCGATCGAGCACATCCAGCTCGGCTCCATCGGCATTCCGGTGCCCTCGACGCAGTTCAAGGTCATCAATGACGATGGTCAGGACCTTCCGCAGGGCGAGATCGGCGAGTTGTGCATCAAGGGCCCGCAGGTGATGAAGGGCTACTGGCAGCGCCCCGAGGCCACCGCTGAGGTGATCGACGCGGATGGTTGGTTTAAGACCGGCGACATCGGCGTGATCCAGGAAGACGGCTACATCCGCATCGTCGACCGCAAGAAGGACATGATCCTGGTGTCCGGCTTCAACGTATATCCCAACGAGCTGGAAGACGTGCTCGCCAGCCTGCCGGGCGTGCTGCAGTGCGCTGCCATCGGCGTCCCGGACGAGAAATCCGGTGAGGCGATCAAGCTGTTCGTGGTGGTCAAGCCGGGCGAGAGCCTGACCAAGGAGCAGGTCATGCAGCACATGCATGACAACCTGACGGGCTACAAGCGCCCGCGCTACGTGGAGTTCCGCGACACCCTGCCGACCACCAACGTCGGCAAAATCCTGCGCCGCGAGCTGCGTGACGAGGAGCTGCGCAAGCTCGGCCACAAGCAGTAAACGCAGCTGTTGTGAAAAGAACCCGCTTCGGCGGGTTTTTTTCGTTTTTGCGAACGGCGTTTCATCGGCAGCGCTCTCGAGAGCTTTAGTTAGCGCTTGGTAGCGTTCTTCTCATCCTGTAGTAGGTGGCACAATAGCCCTACTTAACCGTTTAGTTTGTAGGGGAATATCGGATGCTGTCGTCACTACGTCTGCGAGTGAAACTGCTGCTGCTTGCCCTTGGTCCGATCCTGCTCCTCGCGATCCTGCTCAGCGGCGTCGCCGTGGTCGAGCTGCAGGACTTGGCCGATCAGCAGGAAGCACAGACCCGTGCCAGCCTCATTCGTGATCGCCGGGCCGAGCTCGAGCACTACGTGCAACTGGCACGCAATGCGATTGCGCCGATCTACGAGCGCTCGGCCGAGGGCGATCTGCAGGCGCGAGCTGAGGCCGTGGCGCTGCTCGAGCGGCTGGCCTACGGCCGCGAAGGATATTTCTGGGGCTACGATGGCCAGTTCTTGCGCGTGTTCCAGGGTGACACCCACGAGCGCATCGGCGAGAGCTTCGCCGATTTTCAGGACCCGAATGGCGTGTATGCCATCCGTGAACTGGTCAAGGCCGGTCAGAATGGCAGCCATTTCGTCGACTACAGCTTCGCGGTGCCGGGCAGCGATGCGCTGGTGCCCAAGGTCGGTTACGCCGAATACCTGCCGAAGTGGAACCTGGCGTTCGGCACGTCGCTGAACCTCGACGACGTCGAGCGCGATGTGGTCGAGGCCCGTGCGGTTTTCCAGGCGCGTATCGACAGCCTGACGATGATCATGCTCGGCGCCGCGTTGCTGCTGCTGGTGCTGATGGCCGGGCTCGCGGTACTGATGAGCAATGCCATCCTGCGTCCACTGCTGCAGATCAAGCAGAACCTCGACGATATGGCGCAGGGCGACGGTGACCTGACGCATCGCCTGCCGATCACCAGCCAGGACGAGCTGGGTGAGCTGGCCACCTCGTTCAATCGCTTCGTCGAGAAGATCCATTCGCTGGTACAGCAGGTGGCCGGCACCACCACCCAGCTGACCGGTCTGGTCGCGGCCGTGGCCAGCCAGGCGCAGCGTTCGGAGCAGGCCATGGCCGACCAGCGCAGCGAGACCGATCAGGTCGCCACGGCGATCAACGAGATGTCCGCTGCGGCCAATGAAGTGGCGATGAGCGCCCAGCGCGCGGCCGAAGCGGCACGCAAGACCGATCAGCAAGGCGTTGCGGCCAAGCAGGTGGTGGACCAGAGCATTCGCCAGATTCATGAACTGGTGGGCGAGCTGCGCGACAGTGGCGAGTCGCTGGAAGGCCTGCAGCAGGACGTGAAAGGCATCGTCGGCGTGCTCGACGTGATCCGCGCCATTGCCGAGCAGACCAACCTGCTGGCGCTCAACGCCGCCATCGAGGCAGCCCGTGCCGGCGAGGCCGGACGCGGTTTCGCCGTGGTCGCCGATGAAGTCCGGGCGCTGGCCAGTCGCACCCAGCAGAGTACCGGCGAGATCCAGAACATGATCGATCGCCTGCAGGGCGCAACGTCGCACACGGTCAGCACCATGCTGCGCGCTGGCGAGACGGGCGAGAGCACCCGCGATCATGCCAACCAGGCCGGCGAGTCGCTGGATGCGATTTCCGCCCTGATCGGCACCATCAACTCGATGAACGCGCAGATCGCCGCCGCCGCCGAGGAGCAGACTGCCGTCGCCGAGGAGATCAACCGTAGCGTGCACCATATCGCCGATGCGGTGGACGGTGTGGCCAGCGATGCGGCGCAGGGTGCGCAGACGGCGCGCGAGCTGAACGGATTGGCCGAGCAGCTGCAGCGATTGGTCGGGCAGTTCCGGGTCTGACTGAAGCAGCCGCTCTGGAATGGGCCCTCACGAAACCCTGCCTGGCAGGGTTTCGTTGTTTTTCAGGTAAAGAAACGTCCCCGTAGGTCGACAACCGAAAAGTACTGCGTGAATTGGCGGCTTAATTGGCGCCTGATTTTTGTCGCATATCTTGTTGCTCAACCCACCTCCGGGAATTAACAGAATGCTTTCCAACCTTCGTTTGCGAATGAAGTTGCTGCTGCTCGCGCTGGGCCCGATTCTCCTGCTCGCCATCCTGCTCAGCGGCATTGCCGTGTACGAGCTGCAGAGCCTCGCCGAACAGCAGGAAGAACACACCCGCAACAGCCTCATCCAGGACCGTCGCGCGGAGCTCAAGCACTACGTCGAGCTAGCCCGTAACGCCATTGGGCCGATCTACGAGCGTTCTGCCGAGGGCGACATGCAGGCGCGCGACCAGGCCGTGGCCATCCTCGAGAAGTTGGCCTATGGCAAGGACGGCTATTTCTGGGGCTACGACAGCCAGGCCGTGCGCATCCTGCAAGGCAACACCAAGGACAAGATCGGCCAGAGCTTCTACGACTACCGCGACCCCAATGGCGTCTATGCCATTCGCGAGCTGGTTCGTGCCGGCCAGGACGGCAGCCA
The DNA here is from genome assembly GCF_041381355.1 of Pseudomonas sp. LM13. NCBI lineage: Bacteria > Pseudomonadati > Pseudomonadota > Gammaproteobacteria > Pseudomonadales > Pseudomonadaceae > Pseudomonas > Pseudomonas sp. LM13. The sequence continues at coordinate 70,593 of NZ_JACBXH010000021.1, read as the reverse complement.
TTACGTCGACTACAGCTTCGTGCTCGGCGACAGCAGTGTGCTGGTGCCCAAGGTCGGTTACGCCGAGTCCCTGCCGAAGTGGAAGATGGTCTTCGGTACCTCGCTCAACCTCGATGGTGTCGAGCGCGACGTCCAGGCCGCCCGTGCCGAATTCCAGCAGCGCATCGACGGTCTGGTGGCCATCATGCTGGTCTCCGCATTGATCCTGCTGGGCCTGATCGCCCTGGTCGCCGTGTTCATGAGCAACGCCCTGCTCAGGCCGCTGCTGCTGATCAAGCGCAACCTGGACGACATGGCTCAGGGTGACGGCGACCTGACCCAGCGCCTGCCGATCACCAGCCAGGACGAGCTGGGTGAGCTGGCCACCTCGTTCAATCGCTTCGTCGAGAAGATCCATTCGCTGGTGCAGCAGGTGGCCGGCACCACCACCCAGCTGACCGGTCTGGTCGGTGCGGTGGCCAGCCAGGCGCAGCGCTCGGAGCAGGCCATGGCCGATCAGCGCAGCGAGACCGATCAGGTCGCCACGGCGATCAACGAGATGTCCGCCGCCGCCCACGAAGTGGCGATGAGCGCCCAGCGCGCGGCCGAGGCGGCGCGCGAGACCGATCAGCAGGGTGTCGCTGCCAAGCAGGTGGTGGACCAGAGCATTCACCAGATCCACGAGCTGGTGGGCGAGCTGCGCGGCAGCGGCGAGTCGCTGGAAGGCCTGCAGCAGGACGTGAAAGGCATCGTCGGCGTGCTCGACGTGATCCGCGCCATTGCCGAGCAGACCAACCTGCTGGCGCTCAATGCGGCCATCGAGGCGGCCCGTGCGGGTGAGGCCGGGCGTGGTTTCGCCGTGGTCGCCGACGAAGTTCGCGCGCTGGCCAGCCGCACGCAGCAGAGCACCGGCGAGATCCAGGGCATGATCGACCGCCTGCAGAGCGCCACCTCCAACACCGTCGCCACCATGCTGCGGGCGGGCGAGAAGGGCGAGAGCACCCGTGACCAGGCCAACCAGGCAGGCGAATCGCTGGATGCGATCTCCGCCCTGATCGGCACCATCAATTCGATGAACGCGCAGATCGCCGCGGCCGCCGAGGAGCAGACCGCGGTGGCCGAGGAGATTAACCGCAGCGTGCACCATATTGCCGATGCGGTGGATGGCGTCGCCAGTGACGCCGCCCAGGGCGCGCAGACCTCCCGCGAGCTCAACGGCCTGGCCGAGCGCCTGCAAAAGCTGGTGGGTCAGTTCCGCATCTGACCCAGCCAGGCGGCAGGCGCAATGCCTGCCGCCAAGGCGCGGCATTCGTTGCCGAACGCCTTGGATCTTCAGCGAAGTTCCTTCATCCCGATCAGCGGTAGTACCGGCGGGCGGTTGCGCCAGAACGAGACGGTGGCCGTCCGGTCTAGCTCCCTATGGCCGCGTCCGCTGATTGCCGTAGGGGACGATGGCGCAAGCCAGGCGGCCTGCCCATCAATCTCGTTGCAAGGATGAGTTACCCATGCACAAGAAAAACAATGCTGTTCGGGTAGTTGCTTCTCTCGCATTGATCGCCAGCAGCGCCGCATTTGCCGCGCCGAAGGCCGATACCGCTCAATTCAACGACTTCTGGACGCCGGCCAAGCCGAATGCGGCGCTGTGCCGATCGCCCTTGCTGGTTGGCACGCCGATCGGCCTGCCGCGCTGCATGCAGGCGAGCAACGTCATGAAGCACCTGGAAGCGCTGCAGGACATCGCCGCGCTCAACGGGGGCAATCGCGCCTCCGGCCAGCCGGGCTACCAGGCCTCCCTCGACTATGTGCGCAGCCGGCTGCAGCGCGCCGGCTATCGCGTCGAGGTGCAGGCGTTTCCGTTCCTCGCCTTCTATCCGGTGAATCCCGGCACGCTGAGCGCCGTGGCGCCACAGACGGTGCAGTACGTCTGGGAGGAAGATTTCACCTATGCCGACCAGACCGATCCGGGCAACGTCACCGCACCGGTGGTGCCGGTGGACCTGGCGCTCGGTGCCGGCAACACCTCCACCAGCGGCTGTGAACCGGAGGACTTCGCCGGCTTCCCGGCCGGCGCTATCGCGTTGATGCAGCGTGGCAGCTGTGCGTTCGGGCAGAAGGCGACGAATGCCGCGGCTGCCGGTGCGGCCGGGGCCATCATCTTCAACCAGGGTGATACCGAGGACCGCAAGGGCCTGCTGGTCGCCACCCTGGGCGAGGACTACAGCGGCGGCATCCCGGTGATGTTCTCGACCTACGACAACGGCGTGGCCTGGTCGCAGACCGCGGGTCTGCAGCTGAGCATGAATGTCGACGTGGTGCGCGAGCAGACCGAGACCTACAACCTGCTGGCCGAAACGCGGCGGGGTGATCCGAGCAATGTGGTGATGGTCGGTGCGCACCTGGATTCGGTGTTCGAAGGCGCCGGCATCAACGACAACGGCTCGGGCAGTGCCGCGCTGCTGGAAATGGCCCTGCTGATGGGCAAGGCACGGCCGGAGAACAAGGTTCGCTTCGCCTGGTGGGGCGCGGAGGAGTCGGGGCTGGTGGGCTCGACCTACTACGTCAACCAGCTGCCGGACGAGCAGAAGCAGCGCATCAAGGCCTACCTGAACGTCGACATGATCGGCTCGCCGAACTACGCCAACTTCATCTATGACGGCGACGGCTCGGATTTCGGCCTGCAGGGTCCGCCCGGCTCGGCTGCCATCGAACGCCTGCTGCGCACCTACTTCCAGCTGCGCAATGCGCCGTCGGAAGGCACCGAGATCGACTTCCGCTCCGACTACGCACAGTTCTTCGAGGACGGCATTGCCTTCGGCGGGCTGTTCACCGGCGCCGAGGACATCAAGACCGAGGAGCAGGCGCAGCGTTACGGCGGCGCAGCCGGCCAGTCGTTCGATCCGTGCTATCACAACGAATGCGACGACCTCGGCAACATCTCCATTGAGGCGCTGGAGTTGCACGGCGATGCGCTGGCCTTCGCCACCAGCTGGCTGTCGCTGTCGACCGAGATGATCGATGACGAGATCGCCGCGGCGGCCGAGCAGAGCATTGGCAGCATGCGCATCCAGCAGGTGCAGGAGAAGTCGCGCTGGGGTCACTGGATCCGTTGATCGGCTGAACACCGCGCCGGCATGCCGGCGCGGTCCTGCACAACCCTTTCCCTTCGGCCGGCCGGGCAAATCTGCGACAATCGCGCCCTTCTCGAATTGCCCCACGGCTGTCCATGACCGACGCAACGCCCGCTATCGATACCCTGCTGAAGAATCTCGACCAGGCCCTGTTCGCTGATCGCCACCGCCTGCGCCGGCAGCTGCACGAGCTGAGAAAGCAGCCGGACGAGGCCAAACTGGCCCAGTGGCTGGAACGTTTTCAAGCCTCCGCCGCCAAGGTTGTGGCTCGCCGCCAGAGTGTGCCGAGCATTCGCTACGACGACAGCCTGCCAATCGCGGCCAAGCGCGACGAGATCAAGGCCGCACTGGAAAAGCATCAGGTGCTGGTGATCGCCGGTGAGACCGGCTCGGGCAAGACCACCCAGCTGCCGAAGATCTGTCTGGAGATCGGCCGGGGCGTACACGGGCTGATTGGCCATACGCAGCCGCGCCGGCTCGCGGCACGCAGCGTCGCTACCCGCGTCGCCGAGGAGCTCGGCGCGCCGCTGGGCGAGCTGGTGGGCTATCAGGTGCGCTTCGAGGACCAGAGCACCGAGCGCACGCTGATCAAGCTGATGACCGACGGCATCCTGCTGGCCGAGACGCAGCACGATCGCTTTCTGGAGAAGTACGACACGATCATCGTCGACGAAGCCCACGAGCGTTCGCTGAATATCGACTTCCTGCTGGGCTTCCTGAAGACGCTGCTGCCGCGCCGGCCGGATCTGAAGGTGATCATCACCTCGGCGACCATCGACTTGGAGCGCTTTTCCGAGCACTTCGACGGTGCACCCATCGTCGAGGTGTCCGGGCGCACCTACCCGGTGGAAACCTGGTATCGCCCGCTGGCTGCCGAGATCGACGAGGACGGCAACCGCGTCGAGGACGACCTCACCGTCGACCAGGGCATCCTCGCTGCACTGGACGAGATCGCCGCCCACGAGCGCAGCGTTGGCCAGCGCCCCGGCGATGTGCTGGTGTTCCTCCCTGGCGAGCGCGAGATTCGCGACGCCGCCGAGGTGCTGCGCAAGGCCAATCTGAAGTTCACCGAGGTGCTGCCGCTGTACGCGCGCCTGACGCCGGCCGAGCAGCAGAAGATCTTCCAGCCGCGCCCGGGGCGCAAGATCGTGCTGGCCACCAACGTGGCGGAAACCTCGCTGACGGTGCCGGGCATCCGCTATGTGATCGATTCGGGCACCGCGCGCATCAGCCGCTACAGCTACCGCGCCAAGGTTCAGCGCCTGCCGATCGAGGCGGTGTCACAGGCCAGCGCCAACCAGCGCAAGGGGCGTTGCGGGCGAGTCGAGCCGGGTATCTGCATTCGCCTGTACAGCGAGGAGGATTTCCTCGGTCGGCCGGAATTCACCGATCCGGAGATCCTGCGCACCAACCTCGCCGCGGTGATCCTGCAGATGCTGCATCTGCGCCTGGGAGACATCCAGGATTTCCCCTTTATCGAGCCGCCGGATGGCAAGGCCATCAGCGACGGCTTCAACCTGTTGCAGGAGCTCTCGGCGGTCAACCGCGAGAACCAGCTGACCCCGCTGGGCCGCCAGCTGGCACGCCTGCCGATCGACCCGCGCCTGGGCCGCATGCTGCTCGAGGCCGCACAGCAGGGCAGCCTCGCCGAGGTGCTGATCGTCGCCAGCGCACTCTCGGTGCAGGATGTGCGCGAGCGTCCGGCCGACCGCCAGCAGGCTGCCGACCAGGCCCATGCGCAATGGAAGGACCCGGACTCGGACTTCGCCGCACTGATCAACCTCTGGCGCGGTTTCGAGGAGCAACGCCAGGCGCTGGGCTCCAATGCGCTGCGCAGCTGGTGCCGAAAGAACTTCCTCAACTACCTGCGTCTTCGCGAGTGGCGCGACGCCCATCGCCAGCTGACGCTGATCGCCCGCGAACTCAGGCTCGGTGCCCCGGCAGATAATCGCGGCCAAGGCCGTCCCCAGAAGGGCGAAGCCCGTGGCAGCGGTCTCGACCGCGGAACGACCGCAGCAGCGCCATCGGCCGAGGCCCCCGCACCGACCAAGGACAACAAGGTCAACGCCATCCTCCGCCAGCAGGCCGAAGCCAGCGAGGCCGCGCAGAAGGCCAAGGGTTACGCCGCGGTGCACAAGGCGATTCTTGCCGGTCTGCTCAGCCAGATCGGCAACAAGACCGAGGAGGGCGACTTCCTCGGTGCCCGCCAGCGACGCTTCTGGGTGCATCCTTCCAGCGTGATCGGGCGCAAGAAACCCAACTGGCTGATGGCCGCGGAACTCGTGGAAACCACCAAGCTGTTCGCGCGTATGGTCGCCAAGATCGAACCGGACTGGATCGAGCCGCTGGCCGGCCACCTGGTCAAGAAGAACCACTTCGAGCCGCATTGGGAGAAGAAGCGCGGCCAGGTGGTGGCCTACGAGCAGGTGACGCTCTACGGCCTGATCGTGGTTGGCCGCCGCCCGGTGCACTACGGGCCCATCGACCCGCCGGCGGCGCGCGAGCTGTTCATCCGCGAGGGCCTGGTGCGTGGCGAGATCAACAGCCGTGCCCGCGCGCTGACAGCCAACCGCGAGCTGCTCGAGCGCATGGACGAGCTTGAGGCCAAGGCGCGGCGTCGCGACATCCTCGCCGACGAGGAAACCCTGTTCGGTTACTACGATGCGCGTGTGCCAGCGGACATCTACCAGACCGCCAGCTTCGAGAACTGGTACAAGCGCGAGAGCCAGAAGAACCCGCAGCTCCTGATCATGCGCGAGGAGGACGTGCTCGCCCGCGAGGCCAGCGAGGTCACCGCCGCGCAGTATCCGGACCACCTGCGCATCGGCGAGCTGCAGTTGCCGCTGGAATACCACTTCGAACCCAACCACCCGCGCGACGGCGTAACCCTGCGCGTGCCGGCGCCGCTGTTGCCGCAACTGCGGCGCGAACGGCTCGACTGGCTGGTGCCCGGGCTGATCGAGGCCAAGGCGGTCGCGCTGGTGCGCGGCCTGCCGAAGGCGATCCGCAAGAACTTCGTGCCGGTGCCGGACTTCGTCGGCGCGGCACTGGCCAAGATCAGCTTTGGCGAAGGCGCCTTGTCCGAGGCGCTGGGCCGCGAGCTCACCCGCATGACCGGCGCCCGCGTGCCGGACGAGGCCTGGGCCGAGGCCGCTGCCGGGCTGGAAAACCACCTGAAGATGAACATCGAGGTGGTCGATGCGCGCGGCAAGTTCCTCGGCGAAGGCCGTGACCTGGCCGAGCTGACGGCGCGCTTCGCCGAGGCCAGCCAGGCCGCGCTGGCGCCGCCGCAGCAGAAGGCCGAGCAGAAGCCGGTCGAGGCCAAGGGTTTTGCCCAGGTCGCGGAAAAGGCGCAGGCGAAGATGGCCGGCCTGTCGATGACGGTCTACCCGGCGCTGGTCGAGGAGGCCGGGGTGGTCAAGGAGGCGCGCTTCCCGACCCAGGCCGAGGCCGACTGGCAGCACCGCCGCGCCCTGCAGCGCCTGTTGCTGCAACAGCTGGCGGAACCCGCCAAGTACCTGCGCCACAAGCTGCCGGGCCTTACCGAACTGGGCCTGCTCTACCGTGACATGGGCAAGGTCGATGCGCTGGTCGAGGACATCCTGCTGGCCAGCCTCGACAGCTGCATCCTTGACGGCGAAGCCCAGCTGCCGCGTGATGGCGCCGCGCTGGCGTCCCTGGCCGAGCGCAAGCGCGGCGACTGGACCGCCCACGCCGAACGGCTGGCGCGTCTGACGCTGGAAGTCCTCAAGCACTGGCACGGCCTGCAGAAGCGCTTCAAGGGCAAGATCGATCTGGCCCAGGCGGTGGCGCTCAACGACATCAAGGCGCAGCTGGGCAACCTGGTCTATCCGGGCTTTGTTCGCGAAACGCCGGCCGAGTGGCTAAAGGAATACCCGCGCTATCTGAAGGCCATCGAGCAACGCTTCGAGAAGATCGGCGCGCAGCTGCAGCGCGACCGCGTCTGGTCCGGCGAGCTGGGCGGCTACTGGGAGCAATACCAGGCGCGGCTGCACAAGCACCAGCAGGAGGGCAAGCGCGATCCTGAGCTGGCGCTCTATCGCTGGATGCTCGAGGAATATCGCGTCTCGCTCTGGGCACAGCAGCTGGGTACGAAAATGCCGGTATCCGACAAGCGCCTGAACAAGCAGTGGAGCCAGGTCGAGCCCTGAGTTCAGGGCCGACCTCTCATCTGGAACGAGCCATGCACAGCCACAACAGCCTGCCGGGCGTGGCCAGTTCGCTCGGCGCCTCGGCGCTGTTCGCCACGCTGTACTACTACACCACGCTGCTCGAGCCGCTGGACGGCCAGCAGGTCTACGGCTGGCGCATCCTGCTGACCGCCCCCTGCCTGGCACTGCTGCTGCTCGCCATCGGCCGCTGGGGCGAGGTACGGCAGATTGTTGCACGCTTGCCCGCTGAGCCGCGGCTGTGGCTGGCGCTGCCATTGTCCTCGGCGCTGGTCGGGCTGCAGCTGTGGCTGTTCATGTGGGCGCCGATCAACGGCCACGGCCTGGACGTCTCGCTCGGCTACTTCCTGCTGCCGCTGACCCTGGTGGTCACCGGGCGGCTGCTGTTCGGCGAGGCGATCAGCCGGCTGCAGCGCCTGGCCTGCCTGCTCGCCGCGATCGGCGTCGGCAACGAACTGCTCGGCGCCGCGTCGCTGTCCTGGCCGGTGCTGGCGGTCGCCCTCGGCTATCCGTGCTACTTCGCCCTGCGCCGCAGGATGGGCACCGCCAATCTTGGTGGTCTCTGGCTGGACCTGGTGATCAGCCTGCCGGTCGCCGCATTGTTCGCCGTCGCCGACCGTGACACCTTGCAGCTGCTGACCGCCAGCCCGCGGCTGCTGGTGCTGATCGCCGGTCTCGGTGCGCTCAGTGCGCTGGCCCTGGCGCTGATGATCGTCGCCAGCAAACACCTGAACCTGGCCCTGTTCGGCCTGCTCAGCTACGTCGAACCGGTATTGCTGGTGGTGGTGGCGCTGCTGCTTGGCGAGACCATCGTGGCAGGCCAGTGGCTGACCTATGGGGCAATCTGGGCGGCAATCGGCGTTCTGGTCGTCGAGGGCGTGGCTGCTTTGCGTCGCAGCCGTGGGGCCAGCGCAGGGCCTGGCTGAAACCGGCACCGCCAGCTGTCCGGGTGGGTTGCTTGCGCGGAGCGCGCCGGGTGAACTTGTGGAGCGTTGCGCTTTTCCTAATCGGTGAACCCTGATCAAGGAGCAAGGCTTCAAGCTCATGGCGCTATTCACCCTCGGTATCCTGCTGTTTCTGCTCATTGCCGCCGACATCATCAAGACCACGCTTTCGACACGCGGCGGTGGAATGCTCACCAACGCTGTCACTCGGTCGGTATGGGCGCTTTTCTTCAGGGCGGCGGGGCGCCAGGGACGATCCGGATTGCTGCAGTATGCCGGGCAATTCGTCGTGCTTTCGGTGCTGCTGAGCTGGATCCTGGGCCTCTGGGCGAGCCTGTTCCTGCTTTTTGCCTCACACCCCGGCTCGATTGTCGACGACGCGACCAAGCTGCCTGCGGATTTGTGGGAAACCTTCTACTACGCCGGTTTCACCCTTTCAACGCTGGGCATCGGCGACTACGCCGCAGCCGCGGACGGCTGGCGTGTGCTGACCAGCGCGGCCGCGTTTTGCGGCCTGACGTTCATCACTTGGTGCCGGCGGTGGTTACGCTCAATGAGGTGTTGAGGCTGCTGCAAAGCGTCAGTGCCGAGATCCCCCAGGATCGGCTCAAACGGCAGATGCTGGGTTCGGCGGTGACTCGGCACCTGGAGCTGCAACGTGCCAGCTACCTTGGCCGAGCCCGCCCGAGCGTGGGCGAGGGAGATGTCGATCTGACGCCGTTGGCGGCCGCAGCCATACCGCTGGACGAAGACCGCGTCGTCATCGCCGCGCCCGACGAGCGCCGCAGGCTGCTGAGTGCCTTGCTTGAATCGGATGGCTGGAGCTGGCGCGACGTTTATGGCGACTCGGCCGGAAACTGACGAACTTGCCGAGGGCTGTGGTCGAACGCTGACGACTACAACATCCTTTGCGCCACGAGGGCTGCGACGAGCGCTGCTGCCAGCACCCCGAACAGCAGGCCGATGCGCCAGCCCGACCTGCGCGAAGGATCGCCAGCGGGTATCACGGCTGCAGCTGTGGTGGCGGCATGCAACGGGTTCGGTGTAGCCGGGCGCGGACGTGCGGGTTTGGGCGCAGGCGTGGGCAGGTCGGCGGCGCGAACGAACACCGTGGCGTCCTCGTCGACGACTTCCGGCGCGCTGACCCTTGGCCCGATCACCAACAGGGTGGTGTTGCCCAGCTGGATCTGATCGCCCGGCTGCAGCACCGCGGTGCTGACCTTCTGCCGGTTCACCAGCACACCGTTGGCCGAGGCCAGGTCCTTCACCTCCAGCACGTCGCCCTTGAGAAAGAATTCGGCATGGCGGCGCGACAGTTCGGCGTCGCTGAAGCAGAGCTCGCACTTCACCGAGCGGCCGAAGGTCATCGAGCCGGTGATGTGGTACTTGTGGCCCTGGTTCTCGCCCTTCACTACCTGCAGCAACCAGCGGGGCGCGGACGCCACCTTGGCGCCGGCCTTGGCCGGATCGACGATCTGCAGTTCGAGCGTGCCCAGCCGCAGGCGATCACCGGAGCGAATCTGGTAGCGCTCGCCGACCTTCTCGTCGTTGACGTAGGTGCCGCCCACCGTGCCGAGGTCGGTGAGGTAGCAGAAGCGGTGTTCCAGCAGCAGTTCGGCGTGGAACGGCTCTATCCCGGCATCGTTCGCGACCAGCTTGTTGCTGCGGTCCGAGCCGAGGGTGAAACGTTCATCGGCCAGCCAGATGGGGCTCTGCCGGTTGTCGACGAAATGAATCCTGAGCATCTCTGAATCACCCTGAGCAGAGAGGCGATCGGGCGCGAGCCGAGCGATCGCCCGTGATTACTGGTTGAAGATCCGGTTCCACAGGCGTTTGACCGGGTTGGCCGGCGCCTGGGAGCTTTGCGTGGTTGTTGGCGCCGTGCGCGAGGTGCTGGCGGCGGTACGCGGCTTGGGCCGTGGTGCACGCGCTTTGGCAACGCGCTGAGCGTGAGCGTCGTGCAGTGCGAGCAGCGGCGCGTATTGCGGCGCGGCCTCCAGGCCCTGCTGGATATATTCCAGCGCCAGGGCGAACTCGCGTCGTGCGTAGGCCGATTCGGCAAGTTCGACATAGCGTTCGCTGACCCGTGTCAGACCTTCGCGTGCGGCCTGATGCTCCGGCAGCCAGCCGAGCACCTGCTGGTAATAGTGCACGGCGCTGTCTTCGGCCGGCTCCAGCAGCTGGTCGCTGGCCAGTCGCTGTGCCGCCCGTTCCAGGGCTTCGGCGATGCGCGCATCGAGCACGCGGCGCAGGCCGTCGAGCGCTTCGGGGTTATCGGCATCCAGGCGCAGGGCCTGGCGGAAGTAGTAGTCGGCATTGTCGAACGCGGGTGTGGTCAGCTGCCCGACGGCCAGGCGCGATTCGGCACGGCCGAGGAAGTCGCTGATGCGGCTGTACTGCCACCACTGGTAACCACCGAAGCCGAGCACGGCCACCGTGGCCACCACGGCTGCGCTGATCGCCGCCCAGCGGCCGAGGCCGCGCCCGCTCCGCCGGCGACGGCGACTGGGCTTGGGTTCGATGATGACGGCCGGCGCGATGCGCGTCTGGTCCATGTCCGGTTCGGTGAGGGTGTCGATGGCGGCCAGCAGTTCGCGACAGCTGGCGAAGCGCTCGTCCGGTAGCTTGGCCAGCATGCGATCGAGCAGCGGCTGGTAGCCCGCCAGTGCCGGCGGCAACTGCGGCAGGGGCATCTGCACGTGGTTGAGCACGGTTTGCGGATAGCTGCTGGCGCGGAACGGGTTGGTCCCGGTGAGCATCTCGGCGAGGATCACGCCGAGGCTGTAGATATCGCTGCGGGCATCCAGCGGCTGGCACTGGGCCTGCTCCGGGCTGCTGTAGGCCGGACTGCCGACAGCGATACCGAAATGCGTGAGTTCGTTGTCCAGTTCCACCGCCTTGGCCACGCCGAAGTCGGTGAGCACCACGCTGCCATCGTCGCGAAAGAGAATGTTGGCCGGCTTCACGTCGCGGTGGACCAGGCCGCCGTCATGCACCACCGCGAGGCCGCCGGCCAGCTGGCGAATGATGTCCAGAGCCCGGGCCGGCGAAAAGACGATGCCGCGATGCTGCGCCAGATCGCCGCCGCCGAGGTATTCCATGGCCAGATAGTGGCGGCCATCGGCGATCTGGCCGATGTCGTGGATGGTGATGATGGCCGGATGGCGCAGCGAGGCGACGATATGGCCTTCCTGGATGAAGCGTTCGGTAAAGGCGGCATCCTCGGTGCGCAGCAGCACCTTGACTGCCACCTCGCGATCCAGGGACAGCTGGGTGGCGAGGTAGACCTCGGCCATGCCGCCCTTGCCGAGTCGTTTGTGCAGGCGATAGCCGGGAATTTCTAGCATCCGATGCGTCATGGAAAAGCTCGTGCCTGGTTACGACTTGAGGGGTTTCAACAGCATGTTGATGAAGCGGCGCCCGCGCGACTCGGCCGCCGGCGGTGTTGCGGTACGGCCGATCACGATGCAGGAAATATTGTCCCGCCCGCCATGTTCGTTGGCCTGGGCGATCAGCTGTTCCACCAGATTCTCGAGCGTGTCGGCGAAGGTGCAGCTGGCCTGGATCTGCGCATCGGTCAGTTCGTTGGTCAGGCCGTCGCTGCACAGCAGCAGCAGCTCGTCGGGCTTCAGCGTGCCACAGGTGAAGCCGATCTCCAGCGGCTCCTCGCGTCCCAGGCAGTGCAGGATGATGTTGCGCCAGGCGTGGCCCTCGGCCTCGGCAGGCTTCAGCTCGCCGGCGTCGATCATCATCTGTACCCAGCTGTGGTCGCGGGTGAGCTGCTCGATGCCGGTGGCGCTGACCAGATAGGCCCGGCTGTCACCGACCCAGGCCAGCTCGAAATCGACGCCATGGAACTGCGCTGCCACCAGTGTGGTGCCCATGCCGTCGTCGCCGGCGGCGTCCAGTACGGCCTGATTGGCCAGGTGGACCGCCGGTTCCAGCGGCTCGCCGGCTTCAATGGCCCGCTGCAGTGCCTCCAGCGCCACGCTGCTGGCGACCTCACCGCACTGGTGCCCGCCCATGCCGTCGGCGATCGCCCAGAGGCCCAGCGCCGGCGCGCAAAGCAGAGCATCTTCATTGTGGCTGCGCCTGCGCCCGGGCGAGCTGATTCCGGCGTGGTCCAGCAAGGAGTCGGTGAGGGTAGGTTGCATGCGTTGACCCGCTGCGGCATGACATCGAGCGAGCATGATGCGTTGGGCCTCGGGTACTGTCATCGGCTGGTACCGAGGCAAGCGCAACACTGTTAACTCGCGCACAGGGGCGAAGCAATCGAACGCGCCCGGACCGGCAGCAGGCCGCTTTGATGCGCTTGGCCTGCGCTCGCATGCATGCACTAGCTGACCGGCCGCAGGAACTGTGCGATGCGTGCCAGCACTTGCTCCGGTTGCTCGCGGTGCGGCACATGACCGACGCCCGCCAGCAGCACCTGTTCCACCGGCCCGCCGGCGTGGCGGGCGACCAGCTGTGGATGTCTCGCCGAGCCGAACTCGTCGCCTTCGCCATGGATGGCCAGCGTCGGGCAACGCACGGCCGGCAGTGCCGCTTCCAGTGTCCAGTTGCTGAAGTTCGGGGCGAGCCAGGTGTCGATCCAGGCGCTCAGTACCCAGTCGCTGCGCTCGCCGTGGTAGCGGCGCAGACGCTCGCGTTGGGTGGGGTCGGCGAACCAGTTCCTGGCCTGACGGATGCCGTCCAGCGTCTGCGACTCGACGAAGGTCACCGCGGACAGGGTGATCAGCGCCTGGCAGGCCTCGGCAAATCGCGCGGCACAATGCACTGCCATGCTGCCCCCAACGCTGTGGCCGACCACCACGAAGTGATCGATACCCAGGTGCTCGCGTACTGCGGCGAAGCCGGTGCTGGCCTCGTCCTCGACGAAGCTCGCTACAGGCGGCGCAGTCAGGCGATCGGAGCGACCATAACCGAGGCGGTCATAGGCCACCACTGTTCGTCCAGTGGCCTGACTGAGGGCGGCCGGAAAGTCCCGCCACTGCTCGATGCAGCCGAGCGATTCGTGCAACAGCAGGATCGGGGCGCGGTTCGGGCGCAACGCATCGGCATCGGGAAACCAACTTCGAATGAACAGCCGTCCCCCGGAGCCCTCCAGCCATAGATCGGTCGGGCTGTTGCCGAGCTTGGTGCTGAGGGTCATCGGGCGCTCCTGGCGTAGGCGGAGCGCATAGCAGTACTGCTCTTTTACGTAAACGTCAACATGCGCCTGCGAATGTATCGGCGGTTCGGTGGCGGCTGGCTTCCCTCTGCCGCATCAGGCGCCGCTCTCGCTGCCGCGACGTGGCGGGCGCGAGCTGTCGGGTGGTTCGACGCGGGTCAGGTTGCCGTCTTTGCCCAGATGCAGGCGCATGTAGTCCTCGGCGAGCAGCAGCTGGCCGGCGTACAGTGCAGCGGCTTCGGCCCGCAGATGCTCGATCGAATGGCCGCGACCGGCGCTCTTCTGGTAGCGCGCGCTGAAGTGGGTGAGCACCAGGTTCGGCAGCCCGACCGCCTGTGCAAAGCGCGCCACCGCTGCTGCGGTGCTGTGGCCGAAGTCATTGCGCGCGTCGTTGGCCACCGCCTCGGTATAGGTCGCTTCGTGTACCAGCAGCTGCGCGTCACGACAGGCTTCGGCGAACAGCTCGGGTCGGTCGTTATCGCCACCGACGACGATGCGTCGCGGGGTGCGGCTGAAGCTCAGGTAATCGTCGCTGCGCAGTACTCGGCCTTCATGCTCGATGTCGAAGCCGCGTGCCAGCTGGCCCCAGAGTGGGCCGCGCGGCACGCCGTCACGTTCCAGGCGTTCGATGTCCAGGCGCGGGTCGGGGCGCGCCTCGCTGAAGCTGTAGCCGTAGCAGGGCACGCGATGGGACAGCTCGGTCGCCTCGATGCGCATGTTCGGGCTGCGCCACTCGCTCAGTGTCTCGACCGCATGAAAGTCCAGCTCGTAGCTCAGCCAGCTCTGGCTCATGCTCAGGGTCGCCCGCACCCAGGTCTCGATGCCCTGCGGGGCGATGATCGTCAGCGGTGCCTTGCGCCCCATCATGCCGGCACTGGCCAGCAGGCCGGGCAGGCCATAGCAGTGATCGCCATGCACGTGGGTGATGCAGATGGCGCGCAGGTCGTGCAGCGACAGCGGCGTGCGCAGCAGGCGATGCTGGGTGCCTTCGCCGCAATCGATCAGGTACCAGGCCTTGCCGGTGTCCTCCAGCAGCGCCAGCGCGCTGACGTTGCGCGCGCGGGTCGGTGTGCCGGATGAGGTGCCGAGAAATAGCAGGTCCACGAGGCATGTTCTCCAGAAGGGGTCTGATCAGTATGCCTGTACGACTGGTGCGTCAGCTGTCGGTTGCGTAACTGTTCCTCGACGTGTGCCGCCGGCTGAGTATTGCGGTGACGAGGCCAGGGCGAGCGTCGATGCGCTAGCGTACGCGCCGCTTCGCTATCAGGCGCTTTGTGCGAGTTGCGCGTCGCTGCCGCGCTGAGCGCTGTCGTCCTGGTCGAGCAGGGTCGCCAGCAGACTGGTCGCGCGGTCGAGCTCTCCGCGGTCGAGGCAGCCGAGGGCTTCGCTGAGGCCCGCGCGCCAAACGGCATCCCTGTTTCCGGTGGATGCGCTAGCGATCAGCTCGTCCAGTTCGCTTGGCTGACGCAGGCCAACGAGGCCCGGCGCGGTTGGCTGCGGCAGTGCTGCGACGGGAGCCGGCCGTTCGGTTGGGTGATGGCCGAGGTATTCGTCCACGGTCATCTCGGTGACCATCGGCACCTGGCGCTGGAAGGGGTTGATGTCCGGGAAGGATGCCTCCGCCCGCTTGGCCCCAACGGGACGGGGTTCGACCATCAGCGCTGCCGCTGCGGCCGCCCGTGAGCGTCGGCGCAGCAGCAGGCCCGCGAGAAGAAGAAGCAACGCAGGCACAACCAGTAACGAGCTGCTGAGCGAACTATCCGGCTGCTCCGCCAGTGCCGGCGCAGCCAACGCCGAGGCGAACGGCGCGGCGGATGGCTGATGCGCCTCGGCGCCGAGGTCGGACGGCGCTACCTGGGCGATGGAAGGTTCGGTGACGGCCGGGCTTGCCTCGCGCTGGGCCAGGCTTTGCTGCGCTTCGGCGAGCAGGCGGTTCTGCGCCTCCATCTGCGCCTGCAGGCTCACCACCTGGGCTTCGAGCTGGCCGAGCACCTGTTCCAGGCTGCGATCGGGCGTCGCTGAAGGCTCGAAGGCGACGTGCTCGACCGCTGGCGCCGCCGCGACGGGCTCGTGCTCGATCGCTGACGATGATGGTCGGGGTGCAGAAGCCTCGACGTGGTCTGGCAGCAGCATCTCGGCGCCGACCCGCAGGCGGTTGCGGTCACCGCCGATGAAGGCATCCGGGTTCAGCGCATAGAGGTCCGCCATCAGCGCTTCGCGTGAGCCGGCCTTGCCACCTTGCAGTCGCGCGGTGATGGCCCAGAGGCTGTCGCCGGGCTGGATCCGATACCGCTTGCCCTGTTCGGCCATCGGCAGCGTGCGTGCTGGTGCCGGTTCAGCTGGCGGCATGCCGACCACGGCCGGCGTCGGCTGGGCAAGTGGCAGCGCCGGCAGATCCGGTTGGTACAGCGGTGGGTCGAGCAGCAGGGTGTACTCGCGCAGTAGCTGGCCGCCCGGTAGGGTCAGCTCGACGATGAAGTTCAGATAGGGCTCGTTCACCGGTGTGGTGGAACTCACGCGGATACGCTGGCTGCCTGCGTCGAGCGCCGGCACGAAGCTCAGCTTGGCGAGAATGTCTGGCCGCTCGACGCCGGCGCGGGCGAACACATGGTTCGGCGCCAGGCGCACTTTAATGTCATCGGCGCCCAGTCCGCGTGCGTCGATCAGCTCGATGTCCGCCTCGAGCGGCTCGGCCAGCGCCGAATGCAGGCTGATCTCACCCAGCCCCAGGGCACTGGCCAGGGGGGTGTAGCAGGCGGCAAGCAGGATGAAAGGCCAAACGGCAAGACGAAACGACGACATAAACATTCCGGGTGCCAGCAGGGCTTTGGCCGAGGTTCCGCGCAAGGAAACCCGGCCGCGGGCGGCCTGTGGCAGTCAGCCGGCCCGTAGCGAACGCTCGTGCTGGCTATGATGTCCGCAGTGATGGCAATTTGCTAGATAGTTCACATTTTTCGGATCGGTGGCATGGGCGACGCGCGCTGTCTCGCCTACAGGTACTTGAGCCAGGTGATATCCCGCCGCCGGGCCTTCAGCATTGCAAACCAGCGCACCGCCGGATACAGCGCCACCGCCAGCACAACGGTCCACAACCACAGCGGCCAGACCGCCTCGAAGCCGAAGTGGCTGCCACGGTTCAGGCCCCAGATCGCCACCGCGGCGAGGTAGAGCAGCTTCAGCACGTAAAGGTGCAGCAGGTAGAAGAACATCGGCGCTGCGCCGAACACCGTCAGCGGGCGCAGCCAGGCGCGATCCTGGCGGCGCTCGAAGTGGCGCAGCAGAAGCAGGCCGGTGCCCAGGGTCAGGCAGAGGAACAGCAGCGACGGCGGATATTTGGTGATGTTCAGCAGGCTCATCAGTGTCCGCAGTCCATCCTCGCCAACCACCCAGGGCTGCTCGCCGTAACCATTGATCAGGCGTAGCAGAACGAACAGCAGCAGCGCGGCCCTGCCCCAGTTGGCGAGGTTGTGCTGACGGCGTTCGGCATCGGCGTTGCGTCCGAACCAGGGGCCGGCGGCGTAGCCCAGGGCGATCACGCCGATCCAGGGCAGCAGCGGGTAGGAGGTGCGCAGGCGCAGGCTGTCCGAGACCTCGAGCCAGCCACGATCATGCAGGATGGCCCAGGGCAGGTGCATGGGTGATCCGACGGGAAAGTGCAGCGGATCGAGCAGATTGTGCCCGCCGATGATCAGCAATCCGAGCAGCACCAGCCACAGGCGCGGCAGCCAGAGCAGCACCGAGAGCGCGAGCATGCTCAGGCCGATGGCCCAGATCACCTGCAGGTAGATCACTTGCGGCGGGAACTGGAAGGTCCAGGCGAAGTTGACCAGGGTGAACTCGAGCACCACCAGAAACAGCCCGCGCTTGAGCAGGAAGCTCGACACGGCGCGGCGACCCTGATGCTTTTCGCCATAGAGAAAGGCCGAGAGCCCGGTCAGGAAGATGAACACCGGTGCGCACAGGTGCGCCAGGGTGCGGCTGAAGAACAGTGCGGGCTCGGTGACCGCCACGTCCATCGGGTCCGGCACCTGCATATGCAGCAGAAAGGTCTCGCGGACATGGTCCAGCAGCATGAACAGGATCACCAGGCCGCGCAGCGCGTCGATGGATTGCAGGCGCGCCGCAACGGGCGAGGTCAGGTCGGGGGCGGGCATGCACGGCTCATGGCAGAAGTTCGCGGACAACGGGCGCGCGGCCAGGTGGACGCGATGTCTCACATGACCTGGCAACGGTGGCGCCCGGCAAAGGTGCGATACGTTATAACAAAAGTGCCGTGCATCCAAACGCTTGTCCGTCCCGCGCGCCGTTGTGCTGCCTCGGGGGGCGACAGGGGCGCGGGGGGTGAGGCGGGCGTTACTCGCAGTTGACCATCCAGGACAAACCGAAGCGGTCGGTCAGCATGCCGAAACGCTCGGCCCAGAAGGTCTTCTCCAGCGGCATGATCACCGTACCGCCTTCACCCAGGGCGGCGAACAGCTGTTCGGCCTCGGCCACACTGGAGGGATGCAGGGAGATCGAGCAACCCTTGATGCCTTCGTACGGTCCTCCGCCACAGGTGTCCCCGGGCAGCGTGTCGGAGGCCATCAGCGTGCTGTCGCCGAGGTCGAGGCAGGCGTGCATGATCCGCTCGTGGTACTCGGCGGGAAACTGCTCGGCCTCAGGCGCCTGGGCAAAGGTCATCAGCTCCAGGTTGCCGCCCAGCACCTGCTGGTAGAAGGTGAAGGCCTCGCGGGCATTGCCGTCATAGGTGAGGTAGGTGGAAAGCTTCATCTTCGTGCTCCTTGCTGTTAGTGGTTGAGTTGCGCACGCAGGCGTTCTTCCTGCTCGCGCAGTTCGGGGGTGAACTCGGCGCCGAAGTCCTCCGCTTCGAAGACCTGGCGGATCTCGATCTCCGCCTCGCCGATGGCGGACGGCGGGCAGCGCCTGACCCAGTCGATCGCCTCCTGCAGCGAAGCGGTCTGGAACAGCCAGAAGCCGGCGATCAGCTCGCGGGTCTCGGCGAACGGGCCGTCGATGACGCTGCAGCGCTCGCCCTCGAAGCGCACCCGCGCGCCCTTGCTGCTCGGCTGCAGACCCTCGCCGCCGAGCAGTACGCCGGCATCGGCCAGTTGCTCGTTGTAACGGCCCATGGCCGCAAGCACGTCCTCGCTGGGCATCTCGCCGGCTTCGGTTTGCGGCGTGGCCTTGATCATCACCATGAAACGCATCGGTCGACTCCTTCGTTGGATGGAAAAGGAGCCTAGACGGGGTTGTCGAGATTTCCGCCGGCTCCGATCACTGGTCGAACGAGCGCGGGACGAATCGACAGGGCGTTGAAAAATTTCCGATCAGCGCAGCGGATAGCTCAGCAGGAGCAGATGCAGGCAATTGAGTGCGCCATGCAGCAGCACGGCCACCCACAGCCGGTCGCCGGCACAGTGGAACGCCAGGCCGTAGCCCAACCCGGCCACGCTGGCGAGCAGGGCGAAGCCGACCCCGAAGGGCAGATGCGCCGCGCCGAACAGGGTTGTCGCCAGGCCGATGCCGATGGCCGCGCCAAAGCGGGCGACCAGCTCGCGTTGCAACAGCCCGCGGAAGATCAGCTCCTCGGCCAGACAGGTGACGGCCAGGTTGACCGCCAGCCAAGCCAGCAACTGCGCCGGCCACTTCGGCTGCCAGGCGAGAACGCCGCCGGCCACGGCCAGTGGCGGCACGGATGCCAGGCACGCGACCGAGACCAGCCATGTGCAGCGCTTCGAGCGCCAGGCTGCGCGCGGCTGGCCCAGCCACCAGGCGAGCAGCAGCGCGGCGACCATCGCCTTGTCGGGGCTGAGCCGCAATTGCCAGGGCGCCGCACCGCCCAGGTCCTGCGGCGGCCCCAGGGGCAGCGGGTTGAAGCCGGGCAGCAGATGCGCGGCAAGCAGGAGGGCCCCAATCAAGGTGGTTGCCAGCCACGGCAGCCGTGGCAGGTGCGGCTCGGCCAGTAGCCAGCCGGCGAACGCCAGCACGAGCAGCGCCCCGATCGGCTCGATCAGGCCGAGTGCCAGGCCGCCCAGCAGCGCGGTGAGAGGAAGGCCGTAGGGCAGTGCCGTGCGCATGTCACTGCAGCCGATAGCGCGCCAGCTCACGGTGGGTCAGTACGCGCATGCGCCACGGATCGATCAGTTGCATGTCGTCGGCCAGCCGCGGGTTGACGCCCATGTCGCGCAGGTACGCCTTTGGCGTGCGCCGCGGTCGCTGGCCGCTGGACAGTGCCGACTCGCCGTAGGCGATATACGGCCGATGCAGGCCGACATGCCCGCGTATCGTGCGTTGCCGGCCAGCCGCGAGCAGGTAGATGCAACTGCCCTGGCAGACCGCGCTCGCCGGCACCAGCGCATCGAAGCCGGTTTCGCGCAGCAGGTAGCCCATGCGCATGGCCTCCGGCGCGCTGCCGCCGATGTTGTCGAGGATCAGCAGCTTGCGCGCGTATTTGCCGGGATGAGCCATGATGCCCTTGAGCAACGCCTCGTAGTCGCCCGGCGCGATCTGCTCGGTGACCCGCGCCACCAGCACCAGCCCCTGGTCCTCGTGCTCCAGCGGCAGGACCTCGACCTTGGCGTGGGCGGTGCAGGCGAACAGCGCCAGGGCGCAAAGGGTGGCGAGGCGAAGCATCGAGCGGGCGGTCCTGTGTTGAGAGGTTGGCGAAGATACCTGTGCCGCCGGATTTCGCCTACTGCCTTGGTGTGCCCGCTACGGACCGGTCAGGCATCGGCAAGACCTTGTAGCCGCTTGTTCCAGTCCTCCACCGCATTGCTTTCCAGCCTGCGGTCCACCAGCTTGCGCCAGTTCGGCACCAGCGGCAGCTCGGCCAGTGCATGGAGCTCGGCGCGGTCCAGCGTGCGTCGGTACAGCACGTCCATTACCCGTGTCAGCGGCCAGCCTGGAAAGGGGCGCTGCTCGAGCACGAGCATCTGTCCGGCTTGCAGCTGACCGGGCTCCAGCACCTGGTAATACCAACCGGTCAGCCCGCTCTGCTGCACACGCAAGGCCATATCCGGAACGCCGAAGCGGTCGTTGAGCTTCCAGCAGGGTTGGCGGGTCTGCGCCACCTGCAGCAGCACGTCGCCACAGCGCAGCACGTCGCCCAGGCAGAGGTCGGCCTCGCCGAGGCCGGTGGTGCTGATGTTCTCGCCGAAGGCTCCGGGCCGCTCGAGCAGCGGCGAATGGCCGAGCTGAGCACGCCAGTGGTGATAGTGCTCGAACGGGTAGTGATGCAGCGCCTTGTAGATGCCGCCATGCACACGGCGATCGCCCTGTTCGTCGCCGGTGAGCCCTTCGCTGCCGACCGCCATCGGCCCGCTCAAGGGCTGCTTGGCGATGGCGCTGTGGCTGCCGGGACGGGTGAAGGGCACGGCTTTGCCGACGAGCAGCTGTTCGATCCTGGCCAGTTGCATGCGGGGCTCCTTGCAGATGGCGGCTGGCGAAGCGCCGATTGTGCCGCAGCGCGTGGCCGTCTGGCGCGTGTTCAGCGCCGCGGTGCTGCTGCCCGCGCACAACTCGCCGATGCCGTTCGGGCTGCACCGTCGCGCGTTGCAGCGTGACGGCAGGCCCCTTGCTCGCTTCGCCGGCGCCTGGAGAATGCTAAGGTCAGCCTTTTCCATTCGCCGGAGAACACCAGGTGTCCCTGACCACGACCTACGATCCGCAGAACATCTTCGCCCAGATCATTCGCGGCGACGCCCCTTGCTACAAGCTCTACGAGGACGACGACGTGCTCGCCTTTCTCGATCTGTTCCCGCAGTCCTTCGGCCACACGCTGGTGATCCCCAAGCGCTCGGCGGCCTGCAACATCCTCGACGTGGACAGCGAGGCGCTGGCCAAGGTGATCAAGGTGGTGCAGAAGCTGACCCGGGCCATCGTCGCCGAGCTCGAGCCCGACGGCGTGCAGGTCGCCCAGTTCAATGGCGCGCCGGCCGGGCAGACGGTGTTCCATATCCACATGCACATCGTGCCGCGTTACGCCGGTGAAGGGCTGGGCATCCACGCGGCGGGCAAGGCCGATCCCGCGGAGCTGGAGAAGCTGCAGGCGCGCCTGCTGCAACGCATCGCCACCCAGGCCTGATCGCGGCGCCGGCCATGTCGGCGGCCGGCGCGCTTCGCGACCATCGCAGCAGCAAACAGGCACCAAAGTACAATTCGTGCCCGCCGGGGGGCTTCGTACCCTGCGGGCATGATGCCTCCCACGCTCGTCCTCGTTCGCCGTATACAGCATGCCTTCAGCGCCTGCAGCAGGTGGCTGCGGTTCGGCGTTCTGCTGAGCATCGTCGTGCTGCCCTGGTGCGCCCGCGCCGAGGCGTTGCCGGTGCTCACCCTGAGCGTGCTGCAGTTCGGCACGCCGCACTGGGAGCTGGAACACCTCAAACGACGTCAGCTGGACCACGCCAACGGCTTCGAACTGAAGGTGCGCCTGGCGGCCGACGTGCCGGCGTCGCGCCTGGCATTGTCCAGCGGCAGCGTCGATGGCGCGGTAAGCGACCTGCCCTGGGCGCAGGCGCGGCATGAGGCGGGCAGCAGCTATCGCTACCTGCCGTTTTCCTCGCAGCTCGGTGAAGTGCTGGTGCCGACCGGCAGCGGAGTCCGCACCCTGGCCGATCTGCGCGGCAAGCGTATCGGCGTCGCCGGCGGGCCGGACGGCCTCGGCTGGCGGCTGCTGCAACGTGCCGCGGCGGAGCAGGGCATCGATCTCGCCAGGGAGGCCCGCGTGCAATACGCCGCGCCGCCGCTGCTGGGTCAGGCGCTACGACGCGGCCAGCTGGATGCGCTGCTGACCTTCTGGCACTTTTCCGCGCGCATGCGCGGCGAGGGCGGGGTGCAGGCTGCCTTCGGCCTGGATGACTTGCTGGACGATCTGCAACTCGATGCGCAGTTGCCGGTACTCGGCTATCTGTTTCCCGAACCCTGGGCGCAGGCCAACGAGGTGCTGCTGCAGCGCTTCGCCAGCGCGCTGCGCCAGAGCAAGCACGAGCTCGCCACCGAGCCGGCGTACTGGCAAGCAATCCGTCCGCTCATGCGCGCCGACGATGAGGCAGTGTTCGCCGCGCTGCGCGACAGCTTCGTCGCGGGCATTCCGCAGCCGCTGGACGCGGCACGTATCGCCGACCTGCAGCGGCTGCTGGTGCTGACCGGCAGCGATTCGGCCAAGTTGATGCCGGCCGCGCTGTTCCAGAGCGCACCATGAACGGCTCGCGCTGGGCCTGCTGGGTCGCGTTGCCGTTGGCGCTGCTGCTCTGGGCCGGCATCGCACTGGTGGTGAAGACGCCGTTGCTGCCCACACCCGCCGCCGTGCTCGAGACTTTCTGGCTGGCGCTGCAGAGCGGCGAGCTGCCCGAGCATCTGTTGGTGACCCTGCGCCGGGTGCTGATCGCTTTCGCCCTGGCCATGGCGCTGGGCACGCTGCTCGGTGTGTGGATGGGCCGTTCGCGGCTGGCCAACGCGCTGCTCGATCCGCTGCTGGTGCTGTTCCTCAACCTGCCTGCGCTGGTCACCATCATCCTGCTCTACGTCTGGTTCGGCCTGGTGGAAGCGGCGGCGGTGCTCGCGGTGGTGGTCAACAAGGTGCCCAACGTGGCGGTGACGGTGCGCGAAGGCGCACGCAGTATCGATCCCAAGCTGGAACAGATGGCTATGGTCTACCGTTTCACGCGCTGGCAGCGGATCAGGCATGTCTGGCTACCGCAGCTGTTTCCCTACCTGATGGCGGCGACCCGCGGCGGGCTGGCGCTGATCTGGAAGATCGTGCTGGTGGTGGAGTTGCTCGGGCGCTCCGATGGCATCGGCTTCCAGCTGCACATGGCCTTCCAGATATTCGACGTGGCCAGCATCCTCGCCTACAGCCTGGCGTTCATCGCAGTGGTGCAGCTGATCGAACTGGCGCTGTTGCAGCCGTTGGAGCGTCGTGCATCGTCCTGGCGCGAAGCGGGTGTGCGCCATGCTTGAGCTGCGCCTGGATGGCCGTCACCCGGTGCTCGGTGTGATCGAGGCGCAGGTGCGCGCCGGCGATCGCATCTGTGTGCTCGGGCCGTCCGGTGTCGGCAAGACGACGCTGCTCAACGGCATCGCCGGGCTCGATCCGCAGCTGCGGCCGATGATCGAGCAGCGCGCCGGCTTGCGCGTCGGCTATCTGTTCCAGGAACACCGCCTGCTGCCCTGGCGTACGGTGCGGCAGAACCTGGCACTGGTCGGCGCCAGCCCGGCCGACATCGAGCGGCTATTGGCCGAGGTGGGGCTGAGTGGCGCGGCCGACAGCCTGCCGGATCAGCTCTCGCTGGGCATGGCGCGCAGGGCGGCACTGGCGCGCTGTCTGGCGATCGAGCCGGATCTGTTGCTGCTCGACGAACCCTTCGCTTCGCTGGATGCCGAACGCGCCGCCGAGCTGCGCGTCCTGATCGCGCAGCTGCTCGATCGGCATCCCGGGATGGCCATGATCTGCGTGACCCATGACCCGCGCGATGCCGAGGAACTGGCCAACCGCCGGTGGTGGCTCTCCGGCCGTCCGGCGACGCTGCGCTGCGATGAGCCGCTGACGGTTGGCAGCCGGATCGGCGTGCCGCTGCGGAGCGCCTGAGCCCTTCAGCCGGCCACGAGCTGCGTCAGCGCATGCAGTACCAGCCCGACCAGGCCACCGACCAGCGTGCCGTTGATGCGGATGTACTGCAGGTCCTTGCCGACGCTCTGTTCCAGCTGCTCGACCAGTTCACGGCTTTCCCAGTTCTCCACGCGCTGAGCGATATAGGCGCCGATCTGCCCGCGGTAGCGTTCCAGCAGGCCGGGGGCGGCGGCGAGCAGCTGTTCGTTGATCCAGTTGCGCATGGACTCGTCCGCGGCCAGGCCGTCGCCGAGGCCGCGGCAGAGCGCGACGATACGTCGGCCGATGCGTGAGTCGTCGCTGGCCAGGTCGCTTTCCAGCCAGGCCGTCAGTTCCTGCCAGAGATTCCCGAAATAGGCGCTGGTGGCCGGGTGTTCCAGCAGCTGTGCGAGGATGCGCTCGACCTCCAGGGCGTAGTGCGGGTCCTGTTCCAGGCGCTCGATGTATTCGCCGACATGCTCGTCGAAGCGCTGGCGGATCAGGTGCTCGGGGTCGGCGGCGATCTCGGCGATCAGCGCGGACAGGCCGTCGACGAACTTGTTCGCCGACCAGCCGCTCACCGGCCGGCTCAGGCCGAGGTAGCGCAGGGTGCGGATTTCCCGGCTGATGGCATCGGCGACCAGCGCGCGGGTTTCCTCGTCCTGCATGATCGAGTCGAGGCGGATCAGCAGTTCGTCGAGCATCGCCTGATGCCGGCCCTGGCTGGTCAATACGCGTAACGCCTGGGCCAGCGGCGGGGCGAGGTCGAACTTGCGCAGGCGGCCGATCACCTTGGCTTCGACGAAGGCGCGCACGCGGTCGTCATGCAGCGCGGCGATGCCGAAATGCGCGACCCCGGTGAGCCGGCGACCGACCGCTTCGGCATTACGCGGATGGCGCAGCCAGCCGGCCAGGCGCGAGGCGAGGTCCAGCTCCTGCAGCTTGGCCAGTACCAGCGGCGTGGCGAGGAAGTGGGTGGTGATGAAGCTCGACAGGTTGCGGCCGATGCGCGCCTTGCTGCGCGGGATGATCGCCGTGTGCGGAATCGGCAGGCCGAGCGGGTGGCGGAACAGGGCGGTGACGGCGAACCAGTCGGCGATCGCGCCGACCATGGCAGCCTCGGCGAAAGAGGCGACATAGCCCCAGGCCGGGTGAACGGTCTCGAAACGGGTCGCGACGATGTACAGCAGGGCGGCCAACAGCAACAGAAGGCCGGCGACCAGCTTCATTCGCGAAACCGGTGACTGCCAGGCGCTGATCAGCGAACGCATGCGGTTCCTCGTGTCGATGGTGGGCTAGTGTGCAGTAGACAGCGAAGCAGGGGTGCGAGGTCGGTCGACGCAGGGCGGACCGCTCCTTTTCGCGGGCCAGCTGTAGGGTGGGGCTTCAGCCCACCGCTGAATCTGCGGTAATTCTGGTGGGCTGAAGCCCACCCTACGGTTCTCATGAAGCCGTGAGGTGGGCGTTGCCTTGTGAATCAGACCTCGTCTTCTTCCTCGCGGATCAGCACGTACTGGCCTTCGGCGTCGTTCAGGCAGTCCCAGACGTAGAACATCGAGATCTTGCCTGGGCTTTCCGTCACCGCGGCATAGTCGCCGGGCACGGCGGTGAAATAGACCCCGGAATCGGGTGCCGCCTGACAGGCGATGCGGGCGACGACGAAGGCTTCCGGCGCGGTGCCGTCGAAGTAGTCGTCGCGATCCTTGGCATCCCATTCGGTCGGCGCCTGGAAAGGGCCGCTGATGACGATGCGCGCGTCTCCGAGATCCTGCTCTTCCGCTTCCTCGTCATATTCGTCGGGGCGGTAGAGGGTGCATTCCAGAGCGTCCGGGTTTTCGAGAATGGCCGCGCGGGATTGTGGGGTGAGTGTCTGCATGGAATCTCCGACTGCGGTGGGGTGTGAGTGGCCAGTGTGGTGTAGCCGCACAGGCAGCGCAATCGGTTGCATGGTCGCGCCTGCCGAGGGCGTCGGGCGCGGCAATGCTGTCCACCGTTCGGACGGCCGGTGCCTGTCGTGCCGAACGCGGTGATGTTTGCCGCCTCCAATCGAATGACAGCCACCACCGCAAGCCGAGGCGATCATGAACGCTAACGACCCGCAGACCGGCGATGAGCCTGACGTCACCATGACCGACGGCGGCGAGAAGAACGCCGGCGAAGATCCTGATTACGACGAACAACCGTCGCGCCTGGACAATCCGGACGAGCCTGAAGTGCTTCCGAACGATCCGGATATCCTCGGCCAGGACGGTTCCGACGAGCCGAGCTAATGGTCATTTTGTGCCCGCCGGCCGGCGGCTAGTTCGCGCCAGGAGGCGTCATCATGGATATCTATCAGGTCAGGCCTACCGCGATCGGCTGGGAGCTTGAAGACCAGCAGACGCAGAAGACGGTATTGCGCACCCTCACGAAGGACGAGATGTACAGCGCGCTGGATGCGTTCATGGAGGGGCGCACGGCTTCGGTGGAAGTCATCGGGCGTGACGGCGAGCTGGAGGAAGAGCGGCCCTATCCGGGTAGTCACCACCTCTGAGGCGGTAGGGCAATTTCCTTCAATAAGGCGAGTTGCCGACGCCGGTAGCCTGCAGCCATCTTCGGACTGGCGAGCAGAGTACTAATGGACCCTTATCTTTCAATGGCCGCGTTTGCCCTGGCCTCTTCGATCACGCCGGGGCCGGTCAATCTGATGGCGCTGAGCTGCGGCGCGCGCTTCGGTTTTCGCGCCAGCGCGCGTCACGTCGCCGGTGCCACCATCGGCTTCACACTGCTGTTGCTGTTGATCGGCCTCGGTCTGTACGAACTGCTGGAACGCGCCCCGATACTGCTGCGCGGGATCCAGTGGGGCGGGGTGGCGTTTCTGTTCTACATGGCCTGGCGTCTGGCGGCCGATGACGGGCGGCTGCAGCCTGAAGGCGCCACGAGTGGGCCTTCGCTGTTCGCCGGCGCGCTGATGCAGTGGCTCAACCCCAAGGCCTGGCTGGCGTCGGTTGCCGGCATGGGGCTGTTCGCCGCGAGCGGTGACGTACTGCGGGTCTGGCTGTTCGCCGGGCTGTACTTCGTGATCTGTTACGCCTCGATCGCCTGCTGGGCCGGCGCCGGTGCCTTTCTCGCGCGCTACCTGCAGGAGCCGCAGCGAGTGCGCTGGCTGAACCGGTCAATGGCCGTGCTGCTGATCGGCAGTGCGCTGTATCTCATGGTCGGCTAGCGGCGCGCCGATGACGCCGGGCGGTCGCGGTATTGGCCGGGGGTTGCCGCTAGCTGGCGCTTGAAGGTGCGCTGGAAATGCGCCTGATCGGCGAAACCGGCGGCCAGCGCCACATCGGCCAGATCACGGCCCTGGCGCAGCCAGTGCTGGCTGCGCTGGATTCGACGGTTGAGCAGGTAGGCATGCGGCGTCATGCCGTAGTGCTGGCGGAAGGTACGAATCAGGTAGGAAGGCGACAATCCGGCGGCCTGGCAGATGTCTTCCAGCCGCAACGCGCGGGTGCAGTGCTCGGCGATGTAGTCGGCCGCCCGTCGCAGCTGCTCGATCGGTTCTATGCCGCGCCCGGCGACAGACGGAGCCAGGGTCTGCTGCAGCAGGGTGAAGGATTCGACCGCTGCACTTTGCTTGTGCAACGTGTCGGAGTGCGGATCGAGCAAGGTGGCGTGAAGTTGCCTCAGCGCGCTGAAAAGCAGTGGGTCGGTGCTCTGGATGGGGCCGTACGGCACGAACGTCCCGTCGGGGCTCGCTCCCAGTTCGTGTTGCAGGGCGCCCAGCCAGCGGCTGTCGACATAGAACATCAGGTACGACCAGGGCTGGCCGTCGATGGGGTTGCAGGCATGTACGGTCTGCGGGTTGATCAAGACCAGGGTGCCGCGGGCGACCCGTTCACGGGCGTCGCCGTTGAAGTAGGTGCTGGCGCCGGCGGTGATCGCGCCGATGGAGAAGGTCTCGTGACAGTGCGGCGCATAGCAGACCTTGCGCCCGTCGGCGACGGCGCGCACTTCGAGGAACGGCAGGGCCGGGTCGCGCCAGAAGCGGGGTTGATCGTCGTCCGGGTTATTCACGTTGCGCCTGCCGTCATCGATACGAAACAGGGGTCTGACTCTAGCAATCATCCGCCGCTCTGGCATGCTCGATCGTCCGGCTCGCCGCTTCGTCTTCCGAACAAGGAGTTCACATGCGCCCGTTGCTTGTCTTCATCGCACTGCTTTCGCTGGCCGGCTGCTCGTCCTGGCAGCCCGACGCCGAGGATATCGAGCCGGTGCCGGCCGAGCGGGTGCTGGCCTACCAGCAGCCGCTGGAAAACGCCGGCGAGGTGGTGGTGACGCGGGACTTCGGCCTGCGTGGTGGCGGTTGCTACATCGCCGTGCTGATCGATCGCCAGCTGGCGGCGCGCATTCATGTCGGTGAGATGGTGCGCTTCCAGGTGCCGGCCGGTGCGCGGATCGTCAGCATCGGCACCGATCCGCTGGATGACACCCTGTGCGGCAAGCTCAGCCTGCGCCGCGAGAAGCTGGCGCAGGTGCAAGCGGGGCAGGTGTTGGAGTACCGCGTCATCAGCGACAACCGCATCGGCTTCGATATCGTGCCGGTCGAGCGCTGATCGGGCGGCGGAACGAGCTCGGTTACTTGATCACCGTCCGCGCGGTCTTCAGGTAGTCGGCGCCGTAGCTCTTCAGGTCGTCGGCATTCTCGGCTTCCGAGGCGATGTGGATCTCTTCCAGCGTGTCGTTCAGGCCATCCATTTCCTCGACGATCTTTTCCAGGGCCGCTTTCAACGTGTAGGTCAGCTCGTGGATGTGCGCCATGTTTTCCGGCGTCTGGCCCTGCGCCAGAGCCTGTTCGAGGCGCGAGTTGTAGTCGGAGAAATTCTTCACCGCTTCGGCCAGGTTGCGCGACGGCTGTGCGTCGGCCAGCACATGGCCGGTGGCGAGAGTGGTCAGCGCCAGGGCGGCGGTCCGGATGAGCGTTTTCACGAAAGATCCCTTGCTGGAAAAATGTCGGGCGCGAAGGTATCACCTGCTCATCCGGACGATGTGTGGCAGCGCACAGTCTGCGCTGCGCCATTAGTCGCATGCGCCTGCTGATTGGCTGGCGGTGCGGTCGCGCGGACTTCTGTCCTGCTGATGCCACGGCGATTTGGGAAAAGACCGAGGCGGCCGACCACGGGCGCGAAAGTTCCGCTTGTCGTGACACGCCGGCCGCTCTGGCATGCCTATTGCGACGATCTTTTCGCTAAAGCCGGGAAGTCCTCGGCCGATAGCAGTTCGCTTGCTGGCATATGGCCTTGATGGCCGCCGGCACCTGCGGGGGCTCAACAACAATTCGCCACGCATCTGCTCCGTCTCTTGGATACGCGTCCTGCAACAGGACCATGCGGCACGGCCTGTCGTCTGGCCTGCCGATTCGAACCTCATGCCTTTGCCAATTGCCGATCCATCGGACGGCACGCCATATGGAAAAGAACGAATGATGCAGCAACTGACTATCCGAGCCCGCCTGCTGATGCTGGTCGGGGCCATGCTCGCGGCCTGCCTGGTCATCGGCCTGACCGGGCTGAACGCGCAGCAGCGCAGCGTCGCCGGTCTCAACACCGTGTACCTGGATCGCGTGGTGCCGCTGCGCGATCTCAAGCTGATCGCCGACCTGTACGCGGTGAAGATCGTCGATACCACGCACAAGACTCGCAGCGGCATGCTCAGCTATGGCCAGGCGCGCGACGAGGTGCGCAACGCCCGCGCCGAGATCAACCGTCTCTGGAGCGCGTACCTGAACACGCGTTTGATCGATGCCGAGCGCCAGCTGGCATCGCGTATCGAGACCCTGATGAAAGCCGCCGACGAACCGTTCGACGCCCTCGAGCGTACGTTGGACCGCCACAGTGAGAAACGCCTGGCGGCATTCGTCATCAACGACCTGTACCCGTTGATCGACCCTATCTCCGAAGGCTTCAACCAGCTGATCGAACTGCAGCTCGGCGAGGCCAAGGCCGAGTACGAGCAGGCGCAGGCGCTTTATCAGCGCAATCGCCTGCTAAATATCGGCCTGCTGCTGGCGCTGCTGGTAGGTGGTGGACTGTTCGCGACGGTCATGCTGCGCAGCATCAGCCGGCCGCTGGATGAGCTGAAGCAGGCGGCGGCCTCGGTGGCCGCGGGCGATCTGAGCCGCGCCATCGAGTGCCGCGGGCGTGACGAAATCACCGAGGTGCAGCGGTCGATCCGCCAGATGCAGCAGACCCTGCGCGATACGCTGCAGGACATCCAGGGCTCGGCGACCCAACTGGCATCAGCCGCCGAGGAGCTGCACGCGGTCACCCAGCACACCGCTCAGGGCATCCATCAGCAGAACGAGGAAGTGCAGATGGCTGCCACCGCGGTCACCGAGATGTCCGCGGCGGTCGACGAAGTGGCCGGCAACGCCAACCGCACCTCCGATGCCTCGCGCGATGCCGAGTCAGTCGCCGACGACGGACGCCGGCAGGTCACCGCCACGCGCCAGACCATCGACCAGTTGAGTGACAAGCTGCAGCAGACCGCAGCGACCGTGACCCATCTGGCCGAAGAGGCGGCGAGCATCGGGCAGGTGGTGGATGTGATTCGTGCGATCGCCGACCAGACCAACCTGCTCGCGCTCAACGCGGCCATCGAAGCGGCGCGGGCCGGCGAGGCCGGACGCGGATTCGCGGTGGTCGCCGACGAGGTGCGAAATCTGGCGCAGCGCACGCAGAGCTCGACCCAGGAGATCGAACGCATGATCGGCGCCATTCAGGGTGCCACTGAAGAGTCGGTGCGCGACATGCAGCAGAGCAGCGAGTTTGCCGCGCGCAGCCAGCGTATGGCGGGTGAGGCCGACCACGCGCTGGGGCTGATCGCCGAGCGGGTCGGGCAGATCAACGAGATGAACCTGGTGATCGCCAGTGCCGCCGAGGAACAGGCGCAGGTCGCGCGGGAAGTGGACCGCAACCTGGTGGCCATCCGTGACATCTCTGAACAGAGCGCCACCGGCGCGCAGCAGACCTCGGTGGCCAGCGACGAGCTGGCGCGCCTGGCCACCCAGCTCAACCAGCTGGTCGGGCGCTTCCGTCTCTGAAGCGGCTCGTCGGACGCGGTCGGGACATGTGTTGTCGCACTCCGGCCGCGAACCCGGCAGCACGAATGCATTCCTATGTACGGAGCTTTGTCCCGATCCGTACCAAACGAGGAGTCGCACGTGAGAACTGCCGTGTCCGCCCTGGCGCTTGCCGCCGGTCTTACCCTGAGCTTGCCGCTGCTGGCTGAAGACCGGCCGGTCTATGGCCCGCAGCTGGAAGGCTTCAGCTATCCGCACCCGCTTGAGCACTACCGGTTCGAGTCCCAGGGCAAGGCGCTGGAGATGGCCTACATGGACGTCGCGCCGACCGGCCGGGCCAATGGCCGCACGGCGCTGCTGCTGCATGGCAAGAACTTCTGCGGGGCGACCTGGGAGCGCACCATCGAGGTGCTCAGTAAGGCCGGCTACCGGGTCATCGCCCCCGATCAGGTCGGTTTCTGCAGCTCCAGCAAGCCCGAGGGCTACCAGTTCAGCTTCGCCCAGCTGGCGCACAACACCCAGGCGCTGCTGGAACAGGAGAACATCGAACAGGTCACCGTGATCGGCCATTCCATGGGCGGCATGCTGGCCGCTAGGCTGGCGCTGAACCACCCACAGCGAGTCGAGCGGCTGGTGCTGGTCAACCCCATCGGTCTGGAGGACTGGCAGGCCGAGGGCGTGCCCTATGCCTCCATCGATCAGCTCTACCAGTCGGAGCTCAAGACCGATTTCGACAGCATCAAGGCCTATCAGCAGAAGTTCTACTACAACGGCGACTGGAAGCCGGAGTACGACCGCTGGGTGGAAATGCTCGCTGGGATGTACGCCGGAGATGGCAAGGAGCAGGTCGCCTGGAATCAGGCACAGACTTCGGAGATGGTCTTCACCCAGCCGGTGATCCATGAGTTCTCGCGGCTCGAGATGCCGACCCTGCTGCTGATCGGCGGGCTGGACCGCACCGCGCCGGGCGCCAACCGTGCACCGGCGGATGTCGCCAAGCGCCTGGGCAACTACCCCGAGCTGGGTCGGCAGGCGGCCGCGATGATTCCCGATGCCAAGCTGGTGGCCTTCCCCGATCTGGGGCATTCACCCCAGGTCGAGGCGCCGGAAGCGTTTCACCGTGCCTTGCTCGAAGGATTGGAGGCCAAGCGCTAAGGCCGATCAGCCGCGCTCCGCAGCGTTTGCCTGGGGCGCCTGTGCGGCTCCCAGGCGCTGCTCGCCGGATTCCAGCAGCGCCTGCAAGGCACGGCCATAGGCGCCGAGCGCTACGCGCAGGCTGTTGTTGTGGGTCGCGCCCTCGACCAGCAGCAACTGCTTGGGCTGGCGCGCGGCCTCATACAGCTGCTCGCTGAAGCGCGGCGGTACATAGCGGTCATCGCTGCCGTGCACCACCAGCAGCGGCATGCCGATCTGGTCGATCTTCTCCAGCGAATCGAATTTCTGCGACAGCAGCCAGCGCACCGGCAGCGTGGTGTCGGACACGGCCGTCGCCACATCGGCCAGCGAGGTGAAGGTCGACTCGATGATCAGCGCGCGCGCCTCGGCGGGTGTTTCGTCGCGTTCGGCCTGCTGACCCAGTTCGGCGGCCAGGTCGACGGCCACCGCGCCGCCGAGGGAATGCCCGTAGATGAAGCGCTTGCTGGGATCCGGCTGCAATTCCTTCAGGCGTTCCCAGCCGATGCGCGCGTCGGCATACACGCTGCGCTCCGACGGCAGGTCGCCAAGGCTCTGGCCAAAGCCTCGGTAGTCGATGGCCAGCACCGAGAAGCCCAGCTTGCGCAGCTGCTCGAGGCGGAACAGATGGCCGGTGAGATTCCAGCGCACGCCGTGCAGGTAGAGCAGCGCCGGTGCGTCGACTTCAGCCGCCGGCCACCACCAGGCATGGATGTTCTGCTCGTCGCCGAATGCCGAATCGGTCAGCTGCAGCTCCTCGACGCCGCGCGGCAGGCCGCTGAACCAGGACGCGTTGCCCGGCTCGATGCGGAACACCAGCTCGCGCTCCTTCTGCTCGAGCACCGAGCAGCCGACCGGCAGGCCGACGGCGAAAAGGGTAATAAGCAACAGGCAAATCCGCCGGGCTTTGCTGCGGAACAGGAAGAAGTGCTGCAAGGTGAGGGTCTCGAAATCAGGAATCGTAGATAGGACCCGCTTGCCGAACGATCTGCAAGGCGGCTCCTCGCTTCACTGATTACTGCATGTTGCGCGCCATTGTCGCCGCCGGCGGACGGTCGGCTACGGCCTCAGGAGCAGCAGGTCGCCGGCCTGGCGTCGGCGTCCTGCACCGCGCGCTCGATCTTCCAGGCCCAGGCGAACACCAGCAGGCCGCCAACGGCGGTGGCGGCGCCGATATAGCCGGTGGAGGTCCAGCCGAAACCGGCGGTGATCGCCAGTCCGCCCAGCCACGGGCCGAGCGCATTGGCGATGTTGAAAGCGGCGTGGTTGGAAGCCGCGGCGAGGGTCTGCGCGTCCGCTGCGACATCCATCAGATGGGTCTGCAGCGCCGGCGACAGCGAAACCATGGTGCCCACTGCGAACACCGCCGGAAAGATCGTCCACACCGAGTGCGCGGCCAGCGGGAACATCAGCAGCACCAGTGCGCTCCACAGCAGCAGCCAGGCGACGGCCTTGAAACGCAGCTTGTCGAACAGCCAGCCGCCGACCAGATTGCCGACGATGCCGCCCAGACCGAAGGCGGCGAGGGCGAAGGGAATCCAGCCGGCGCTGACACCAGTGACTTCGAGCAGCGTTGGCGCCATGTAGCTGAATACGCAGAACATGCCGGCGAAGCCGATCGAGCTGATCGCCAGGGCCAGCCAGACCTGCGGCCGGTTGAACGCGCGGATCTCATGCAGCGGGCTGCTTCGCGGCTCGTCGCGGTTGAGCGGCAGGAACAGCGCCACCAGAAGTACCGTCAGCAGGGCGATGGCGCCGACCAGGGCGAAGGCGTAGCGCCAGCTCAGCCATTGGCCGAGCCAGGTGGCCAGTGGGTTGCCGATCAGGATCGCCACGGTCAGGCCCATCAGCACCCGCGCCACGGCCTGGGCGCGCTTGTCCGGCGGCACCATGGAGGCTGCCACCAGCATTGCCACGCCGAAATAGGCCCCGTGAGGCAGGCCGGTGACGAAGCGGGCGATCATCAGCGTCGCGTAGTCCGGTGCCAGGGCGCTGGCGAAGTTGCCCAGGGCGAAGAAGCCCATCAGCAACAGCAGCAGGTGTAGGCGGTACAGCCGCGAGCCGAGGATCGCCAGCAGCGGCGCACCCACCACCACGCCCAGGGCGTAGGTGCTGATCACGTTACCCACCTGGGGTTCGCTGATGCCCAGCCCCGCTGCGACGTTGGGCATCAGGCCCATGATGGCGAACTCGCCGGTGCCGATGGCGAAGCCGCCCATGGCCAGCGCCAGTTCGATCAGCAGTACGGCACGGGCGGACAGGGGCGGAGTCGCTGCGGTGGCTGGCGCCGTCATGGTTACCTCGTTGCGTCGAAAAGGGGCGGCATTATTCACGCCTGCGGGCGCAGGTAAAGCCATACCGCCGAAGAAGGAGATGTACAGGGTGGTGGGATTGCATCCGCGCGCCGGAGTTCGCCAAGGGAGCGGTGCGTCAGTCGGAGAATCGAGGCGTAACTCTGGACGTTCGGCTGGCGCCTTGATTCTGACGATGATCTTGATTCTGGTCAGGGTGACCGCCAGGTCGGCTCAGTATTTTGCGAACCAGCTCCAGAAAATCATGTGGCCGGCAGCGGCTCCAGCACTTGGAGCGACACGACGTCGAACGGCTTCGTGCAGTGCCTCGTACCGCCCAGGAACCTCCCCATGAAATTCCTCTTCTCGCCTGCCGAGCTGCTGATGAATCGGCTCAGTTATCCAGTCAAGTTCGGTGTGATCGGCCTGCTTGTGTTTCTTGCCTTCGCCAGTCTGATGCTGACCATTGCCGGTCAGCTGAATCGCACCATCGAGCGTGCGGAAAGCGAGCTGGTGGCGTCCTCGCTGGCACGACCATTGTCCCGCCTGATCGAGCTGACCCAGCAGCACCGCGGCGTCTCGTCGATGCTGCTGGGCGGCAACGCCACCGTGGCTGCGCGTCGCGATGCGCTGCAGACCAGCGTCGCGACTGCCTTGGCGGAAATGGAGCGGGCGCTCGCCGAAGACAAGCGCACGCTGCGCGAGTGGCAAGACATCGGCCGCCGCTGGGAGGAGATCAAGCGCGCCGGCCTGAACTGGACTCAGGTCGAGAATTTTCAGGCGCATACCGCGCTGATCGGCGAGCTGCTGACATTCCAGACGCTGCTTTCGGATGCCTACGGTCTGACCTTCGATCCGGAGCCGCAGACCTACTACCTGATGACCACGGCAGTGAACCGCATGCCGTTTCTGGTCGAGTATCTGGGCCGTTTGCGCGGCAGTGCCTCGGCGGTGCTGGCCAAGGGTGAGATGAGCGATCAGCAACGTACCGCATTGATCGTCCTGACCGAGGAGATCAGGTCGGCGACTGCGGACATGGAACGCAGCATCGCCAAGGT
Organism: Pseudomonas sp. LM13; assembly: GCF_041381355.1. Lineage (NCBI taxonomy): Bacteria > Pseudomonadati > Pseudomonadota > Gammaproteobacteria > Pseudomonadales > Pseudomonadaceae > Pseudomonas > Pseudomonas sp. LM13. The sequence continues at coordinate 35,021 of NZ_JACBXH010000021.1, read as the reverse complement.
CATCGCCCAGCGGCCTGAACTCCAGGGGCAACTGAGCCGTGCAGTCGCCACCATGCACGAGCGCGGTGAAGCGATCGATGCGGTGGTGCAGGCCATGGTCATGCGTGGAGATTTCACCAGCACCTCATCGGCGCAGTTCTTCGACATGGCGACCGACGCGATCAACATCGGCTACGCACAGATGCGCGACGTCCTGCTGCCCAGCCTGGACAGCCTGCTGCAGCAGCGGATCGACGATGCCCGGCTGATGCTTCATGGCAATCTGGCCGTCCTGCTGGTGGTACTGGCGGTGATCGGCTATCTCTCGATCGGTGCCTACCTGTCGGTGATGACCAGCATCCGCAGTTTGCGCGAAGGCAGTGAACGACTCGCCGCAGGGGATCTCACGGCACACATCGACCTGGCTGCACGCGATGAATTGCGCTACGTGGCCGGCAGCTTCAACGACATGGCCGAGGCCATGCGCCGGCTGATCGGCAGCATCAAGGACAATTCCGATCACGTCGCCGACTCGGCGCGCAGCCTGGTCACTGCCTCGGGGCAGATTCATGTGGCCTCGCAGTGCCAGAGCGATGCGGCCTCGAGCATGGCGGCGGCAGTAGAGCAGATGACCGTGGGCATCGAGAGCATCGCGCGCAACGCCGGTGAAGCCGATGCTCTGGCCCATCGCTCCGGCGAACTGTCGCGCCAGGGTGGCGAGATCGTGGCCGCGGTGGTCGAGGAGATCAGCCAGATCGCCGTCTCGGTGAGCGATTCGGCGCGCACGGTGGCCGAACTGGGCGAGCGCTCCGGACAGATATCCGCGATCGTCGGGGTGATCGGCGACATCGCCGCACAGACCAACCTGCTGGCGCTCAATGCGGCGATTGAAGCCGCCCGTGCCGGCGACCAGGGCCGCGGCTTCGCCGTGGTGGCCGACGAGGTGCGCAAGCTGGCCGAACGCACTGCCAACTCCACCAAGGAAATCGCGCAGATGGTGGCGGCCATCCAACAGGGCACCGAGGGCGCGGTGCAGGGCATGGAGCAGGGTGTGGCCAAGGTCAACGAGGGCGTCGCCCGGGCCCAGCGCGCCGGCGACGCCATGGGCGGCATTCGCGAAGCGGCCAACCAGGTGCTGTCCACCGTGGCGGAGATTTCCAATGCGTTGCGCGAGCAGAGCGCGGCATCGGCCGAGATCGCCCAGCAAGTCACCACCATCGCCCGCATGGCCGAGGAAAACGGTGAAGCGGTGGGCAGCAATCACCACACCGCCAGCCGCCTGAGTGACCTGGCCGGTACCCTGCTGGACAATGTCAGCCGCTTCAAGGCGAGTTGAGCACGTGTGCAGCGACGGCGCCACGTGGCGCCGTCGGCCTTAACGCCAGGCGGTCACAGCAGCTCTATGCCGAAGGGGCGCATGAGCAGCGCGAACAGCCCGAAACAGACGACCGTGATGCCTGCGCTGGCCAGCAGTGCCAGCCAGAACCCCAGCCGTGGCAGCAGCAGCGGAAACGCCAGGAACATCGGCAGGGTCGGCAGGACATACCAGAAAGTATGCCAGGCGTGGTTGGCGATCTTCTCCGGCGATTGCTTCTCCAGGTACAGCCAGATCAGCGTGAGGAGGGTGATGAGCGGCAGCGCGGCAATGAAGCCGCCGAGCTTGTCGCTACGCTTGGCCACCTCCGATACCAGCACGACCATGGCAGCGGTCAGCGCGTATTTGGTAATGATCCAGGACATGGGTTTCTCCCGTACGAGCCGCAGCCCTGGCCGAGTTTGGCCAGTGCTGCGGTGGTTACGCCGAAAACGAAACTCAGAACACCTGTTCGATGGTGATGTATTCGCCATCGGTGCGCAGGGTGAGTTTCACCGTCTCGTTGGTGCGGTTTCGCCAGAACCAGCCGTGCTTGCCGTCGAACGCGGCGACCAGTTCACCCTGCAGCTCAGGCGCATTCTTGCCCTTGCCATAGCCATGGTAGAAGCCTTTCGGTGCCTTATAGGGATCGCCGTGGGTGTCGTAGTTGAGGCGCCCGCCATTGGCCGTCCAGTGGAAGTTCGCCTTGGCGCCTTCCTTCATTTCCAGCTTGATCTCGGTGGCCTGGTTGGGCTTGAGTGTCAGGTTCACCTCGTGCTGCTGGGTGGCGACTTTTGGTGGCTCCGGTTGCGCATGCGTTGGCGCTGCCGCCGGGGCTGGCTCGGCCTGTGCCACCACCGGTTCCTCCTTGTCCGGCGTTGTTGCGGCATGTTCGGCTGGAGCGGCTTCGGCCGGCGGCTGCGCTTCGGTCGCGGCTTCCTCGGCCAGGGTCTGCTTCAGTTCGCCCATCTGGGTCAGGCCCAGCAGTCGGCCGACACCGGTCGGATCGATGGCGTACTCGGCGGGCATCACCACGGTTACCAGCAGCACGCCGGCGGCGATCAGGGCGATGAGGGTGGAGCGCAGCAGCTGGCCGCTGCTGGGCAGCTCGCTCAGGTCGGGACGTTGGTTCTTGTACATGGGGCAAAATTCCTTACGAAGACAGGGCCAGGCCGGTGAGCTGGTAGCCCATCAGCAGGAAACCGGCGCTCATCATGGCGACGTTGGCGGTGTAGGCGTGGCGCCAGAAGCCGGCGGTGCGCCGCCAGTAGCCCATGGCAATGAGGATGGTGCTCAGCGCCAGCAGCTGGCCGATCTCGACGCCGACGTTGAAGGCGATCAGGTTGGCGATCACACCATCGGCGGCAATCTCGTATTCGAGAATCTTGGTCGCCAGGCCGAAGCCATGGATCAGGCCGAACACCAGCGTCGCGGCGCGGGTATCGGGCTGATAGCCGAACCAGCGTTGAAAGGCGCCGAGGTTGTCCAGTGCTTTGTAGACGACCGAGAAACCGATGATGGCGTCGATCAGATAGGCGCTGACGCTGATCTCCATCAGCACGCCGAGCAGCAGGGTGACCGAGTGGCCCACTGCGAACAGGGTGACGTAGAGCCCGACGTCCTTGAGCCGATAGAGGAAGAAGATCACCCCGAAGAGGAACAGCAGGTGGTCGTAGCCGGTGATCATGTGCTTGGCGCCCATGTAAATGAACGGCAGCAGCATCACGCCGGAGCTTTCCTGGATGAAGCCCTTGTCGCCTTCGGCCACGCCATGGGCGAGTGCGTCGGGCACGAGGAAGAACAGCAGCATGCCGAAAACCGGCAGCAGCGAGTGGCGCAGGCGTGCGTAAAACGCAGCGAGCCCGCGCAGGGATTGCGAATGCATGGAATGGTCCTGAGCTGGTGAAAAGAGGTCGCCTGAGGCGACCGCGGTCGCAGCAGGATCAGGCGCGAGGTGGACGCTCGATGCGTGACACCGGCCCTTCGGGCAGCGCGCGCCGTGGCCAGGCTGGTAGGTCCGCGCGCTCGGGCTGCGCAGACAGGCTGAGCAGAAGCATGGGGTGGGGTGTTTCGTGGATGTGATCGCCAAGCACGTGCACGTGTTGCAGCTGGCACAGCGTGCAGTTGCCGGGCTGCCATTCATGGCTGGGAGCGTGGTGATGGTGATCGTCGTGCCAGTGGGCGCCAGCACCGTGCTGAGCCGCGCCGTTCAGCCACGACAGCGCATGGCCGCCCCAGCCCATCAGCATGGCGATGAGCAGTGCGGATACCAGCGGGGTCTTGAGGCGTTGGCGGATCATCAGCGATCTCGTGTTGCAGGCGTCGCACGCAAAGCAGGGTGCGCATTGTAGGGTCGACGCGATTCTGGCAGCCATCGTCGGATCTGTCTGCGTGTACTGCCATTGCTCAATGGGCTAATTTCCCTTCCGCCTTGGTAGTAGTCTGAGTGCCCACGGACGCTGAGCTCCGGTGCCACTGGCTGCTCATAGCGGCCAGATCCAGAGAATCGCCGGTACGGCGCAGAGCACCACGAGAATCGACAGCGGCAGGCCCAGCCGCCAGTAGTCGCCGAAGCGGTAGCCGCCCGGCGCCATCACCAGCGTGTTTGACTGATGCCCGATGGGCGTCAGGAAGGCACAGGAGGCACCGATCGCCACGGCCATCAGGAACGGATCAGCCGAGACGTCCATCCCACGTGCCAGGCTGATCGCCACGGGTGCGGCGAGCACCGCGGCGGCGGCATTGTTGACCACGTTGGAGATCAGCATCACCGCCACCATCAGCAGCGCCAGCGTCGCTGCTGCTGGCAGTGACTGGCCGACCGAGAGCAGGGCGTCGGCGATCAGTTGCGAGCCGCCACTGGTCTCCAGCGCCTGGCCTACCGGCAGCATCGCGGCCACCAGCACGATCACCGGCATGTCGATGCTCTCGTAGATGCGTCCGACGGGAATCAACCCGACCAGGATCATCACCAGCGCGCCGGTGACCAGCGCGGTGGCAGCCGGCAGCAGGCCGAAGGCGATGGTTGCGAGGGTGATGGCGAAGACCGCGCTGGCCAGCAGTACATTGCGCGGGGTGGTGATACTCAGGCCGCGCGATGCCAGTGGCAGGCAACCCAGGTTGTTGAGAGTCGACTGCAGAGCATCCTCGCGGGTCTGCAGCAGGAGAATGTCGCCCGTGGCGAAGCGGATCTTGCCGAGCCGCTGGCGCAGCCGCTGCCCTTGGCGAGCGACGGCTAGCACGTTGACGCCGTGGCGCTCGCGCAGATCGAGGCCGCTGGCGGTCGTGCCCACCAGTATCGAGCCTGGGGAGATGATGGCTTCGGCCAGCGTCAGCTCGCCGTGCCGGCTCTTGTGGCTCTTGCGTGCTTTCTCTTGCTCGACGATTTGCTCGGTGGTGTCCCGCTCTTCGCGGGCCTCATCGTCATGCTCGTCGACATTGGCGGCCAGTTCGACGCCGGTTACGTCGAGCAGCGCCTTGAGGCTGTCGGAGTCGGCTTCTACCAAGAGGATGTCGCCTTCGCGCAGCACCTCGTAGGTCGACGGCATGCGCTGGCGCTCGTCGCCGCGGACCAGGGCGATCACCTGCACGTCGGCTTCCTCCTTCACCGCACCGATCAGCGCGTGCAGCGTGCCCCCGGCGTACTTGCATCCCTCCGGCACGCGCACTTCGGTGAGGTAGGCGCTGATCTCGAAGAGGTCGCCGTTGCCTTCCTGTTCCTGGCGCCGCGGCACCAGCCGCCAGCCGAGCAGGGCAATGAACAGCACGCCGGCGACCGTCACCGCGGCGCCCACCGGCAGGAAGGCGAACATGCCGAAGGGCGACTCGCCGGCCTCGGCGCGGTAGCCGGCGATGATCAGGTTGGGCGGGGTGCCGATCAGCGTGAGGGTGCCGCCGAGCAGCGAACCGAACGCCAGTGGCATCAGCAGATACGACGGGGAGCGCCCGCTCTGGCGTGACATCCAGATCGCCACCGGCATGAACAGCGCCAGCGCGCCGACGTTGTTCATGAAGCCCGAGCTGAGCGCGACGATCCCGGTCAGCGCGGCGACCTGTGCCCATGGCCGATCGCCGACCTGCATCAGCCGCCGCGCCACGCTGTCCACCACGCCTGCATTGAGCAGGCCGCGGCTGAGCACCAATACCGCGGCCACCGAAATCACCGCCGGATGGCCGATACCGGCGAACACCTCGTCCGCCGGCACCACGCCGGTCAGTGCGCAGGCGAGCAGCGCACCCAGTGCGACCAGGTCGTAGCGCCAGCGATTCCAGACGAACAGCACCAGCGTTGCCGCCAGTACGCCAAAGACGATCAGCTGTTCGCCGGTCATGTACTTTTCTCCGAGCCGCCAGGAACCCGCAGCGCGTCGGCGCTGTAGTTTGGGGCGGTAATGCCAGTGGAAACCACGATGAGGTATTGCGCTGCAGGCCACCTGCCTGCAGGGGTAATGCGGCTGTCATAAACAGACTGCAGCTGCTGCGCAAAGGTGCCAGCAGGTTATGGCAAAAATGTGCGCTGCGGGGCAAGGTGGCGGCACAACAATTCGAAAGGTCCTTGCCATGCCCGAGTCCGTTGCCCTGTGTTGCCGCGATGGTTATGCGCTGTCTGCGCAGCTGTGGAACCCGCAAGGTCCGGCGCGCGGCGCGGTGATCATCAGCTGCGCCACCGGCGTGCTGTCGCGCTATTACGCGCGCTATGCGAGCTTTCTCAACGAGCACGGTTTCACTGCACTGACCTACGACTTTCGCGGCATCGGCGGCTCGCGACCGCAGCGCCTGCGCGACATGCAAATGCGCTGGCGCGACTGGGGCGAGTACGACTTCGACGCCGCGGTGCGCTATATGCGTGAGCGTGATCCGCACGGGCTGCTGGTGGCGGTGGGGCACAGTGCCGGTGGCTTCATGCCGGGCTTTGCCGAGGCCGCCAGCGGGGTGGACCGCTACCTCAACGTGGCCGGGCAGTATGCCTACTGGCGCGACTACGCCGCCGAGCAGCGCCTGCGCATGTACGCCAAGTGGCACCTGTTCATGCCCGCGGTGACCCGCCTGGCTGGCTATTTTCCGGGGCGCCGCCTTGGCTGGCTGGAAGATCTGCCAGCGGGCGTCGCGCTGGAGTGGTCCCGGCGCGGGGCACGGCTGGAAGACAGCTATCCGCCTGACGAGCACGAACTGCTGTTCAGCCGTTTCGGTGCGATCCGGGCCCCGATGCTGGCGGTCAGTACCAGCGACGATGAATTCGCCACGCCGGCGGCCATGCGCCGGGGCCTCGGCTATTTCTGCAACAGCCCGCGCCAGCTGGTGCAGCTCAATCCTCGCGCGATGGGCTTCGAGCGCATCGGCCATTTCGGTCTGTTCCACGACCGGCATCGAAACGGCTTCTGGCGCGAGTCGCTGGAATGGATCGCCGAGGGACGCAATCCCTGGCTCGCCGACGAGGTGATCGAACCCGGCTCGGCGCCTGCGGGCGACGCCGCCATTCCCTTCGGCACGCCGTCGGGCTATAAGCCTCGCCCATGAACAAGAGCGCCCTTCAGCAGCAGATCATCGCCACCCTCGAAGCCGACCGCGAGGTCGCCAAGTCCGTGCTGGCCGCGACCCACGAGGCCGCCACCCATGCCGAGAGCAAAGCCGAGAACAAGTACGACACCCGCGGGCTGGAGGCGGCCTATCTTGCCGATGGCCAGCGCCGCCGCCTGCACGAGATCGAGACGGCGCTGGCCGCCTATCGCAACCTGCAGCCCGGTGCGAGCGTGGATGGCCGGGCGCGGGTCGGTGCGCTGCTCTGCCTGGATCACGACGGCGCCGAGCGCTGGTTCTTTCTCGGGCCGGATGCGGCGGGGTTGAAGCTGCAGCATGACGGGCGGGAAATCCTGGTCATCACGGCGCGTTCGCCGCTGGGACAGGGGCTGCTCGGCCGTGACGTAGGAGATGAGGTGGAGCTGCGGGTCAATGGCCAGCTGCAGCGCTACGAGGTGCTGCAGATCGCCTAGAGCCGGTTATGTGGCGTGGGCTTCAGCCCACCAAAGGCATTGGTGTGGCGGGCGGTGGGCTAAAGCCCACCCTACGGGTCCGTTGGCAACGGCTAGGACGTTGCGGATCGTGTAGCGCCGGCTATGTAGGGTGGGCTTCAGCCCACCGAGCGCATTCGCGTCGGGGTGTTGGGCTAAAGCCCGCCCTATGGGGTGAGTAGGTTTCAACGGGGGCTGTGGGGCATGGCGCAAAAGCCCGCTCAATCGGCCGCGCGCGGTTTTCTCGTCCGAGCGCCGCTCCCTTTGCGTGGCGTGGCGCTGCGTTTCTTCTTCCACGGTTTGCCGCCTCGGCCGGCGGCCACCGGTGGACCGCTGATCGTCATGCGCAGCCCGGCGCAGCGTTCGACCAGCTTGCTCATCCACGCCGACTGTTTGGCGACGAATTCCTCCAACGGCATTTCGCCGCTCTGCACCATGTCCAGCGCCTGCTCCCAGATCGCCGTGGTGCCTGGGTCGGCGATCGGCCGCGGCACGGCGTCGATCAGGCTGAACGCCGCCGGTGTAGCCGCCAGCGCCTTGCCCTGGCGAACCAGATAGCCGCGGTCGAGCAGGCCCTGGATGATCCCTGCTCGGGTCGCCTCGGTGCCGATGCCGGTGGTGTCCTTGAGTTTCTGCTTCAGCCGCGGGTCATTCACCAGCTTGGCGACGTTCTTCATGTCCTTGATCAGGTCGCCTTCGGTGAAGGGCTTCGGCGGTTGTGTCTGCTGGTCCTTGAGTGTGATCTCGCCCACCGCGTAATCCCCGCCCTGTTGCAGCGCCGGCAGGCTTTGCGGCGCATGTGCCTCGAGATTGCCCCGTGCCGGCGCCAGCGCTTCGGGCATGGCGCGTTTCCAGCCCGGTTCGACGACGCGCTTGCCCACCGCCCGCAAGGCCTGGCCGGCGCAGTCGAAGTCGGCCTGGGTGCGGTCGTACTCGTGGTTGGGCAGGAACTGCGCCAGGTAGCGCGCACGGATCAGCTCATACACCGCGCGCGGGCGCCCGGCCAGGCGTTCCAGACCACGCGCCGCGGCGGTGGGAATGATGCCGTGGTGGGCGCCGACCTTGGCGTCATTCCAGGCCCGCGAGCGACGCGACAGGTCCAGATGCGGCTGCAGCGCCGCGAGCGCCGGGTCGGCCTGCATCAGCGCCGCGACGATGGCCCGCGCTTCGCCGTGCTGGCTCAGCGGCAGATAGCCGCAGTCGCTGCGCGGGTAGGTGATCAGTTTGTGCGTTTCGTACAGCGCCTGGGCGATGTCGAGGGTTTCCTGGGCGCCGAGGCCGAGCTTCTTCGAGCAGACTTCCTGCAGCGTGCCGAGATCGAACGGCAAGGGTGCCGCTTCGCGCTGCCGCTCGGTCTTGATGTAAGCGCGCGCCAGACTTGGCACTTGTTTGCACTTGGTTTGGCACTCGCGGGTTGCGCGTGGTTTGGCACTGTGCCGGGTAATGGCTGGTTCATTCGAGCAAAAAAAAGCCCGCACTGGGCGGGCTCCGGAACTCACATCTGTGCCCAGCGGGGGTGGGTACAGGTGATGGCCATATGATGTCATCAAATGTGATGTGTGTCACCATTATCGGCTGGTTAGATAATGGAGCTATACATGACTTACTGCGGAAAGGATCGCCGCCAATCCCTCGCCTTGCGCAATCACGTTCACGCCCAGTTGCTAGACGGAGCGATAATCACCTCGCGCGAGCCCCTGCAGCTTTCCTATAAGGGCTGCGAGATAAGCGTTCGCCACGGCCTGCTGATATGCGAGCCAACCCCTTTAGAGCTGGCCGAGGCGCTTGATGTGCTGGCGCAAGGTGAAACCGAGCAGCGAGCCAACGCACTCAGAACGTGCCTGGCTCAGCTAAACGCCTCCCTTGCTCCGTACCTTCCATTCAGGCCTTTGCGCGACCATGCCCACCGCCAGCAGATGAGCTGAGGCTGTCAGCGAGCGCGCCATCAAAGCCCGCCCGCCTCACGCAACAGCGGCAGCGGGTCGAACGTGTCCAGCTCGTCGTAGGTCATGGCCGCCAACTGCGCCTCCAGCTCATTGGAACGGGTGCGGACGGCCTCGCGGCGGGCCAGTAGCTCGTCGAACAGGGTCGGGTCGCCCAGGGCCCGCTTATCCTCGGCGCGCTGGCGACGCCAGCCGTTGGCGCCGTCGAGTTCGCTGATGGCCTGGAACGCGGCCTGCTTGATCGCCTGCACTGCGGCGGCGGCGAGTTGCTGGCGGTAGTGGTCGGACGGTGGCAGGTCCAGCTCGCCGCTGTAGCGCGCGTGCACGGTGTCGCCCTCGATGACCACGTCGGCGAACAGCGCCATATCGTCCGGATAGACCACCCGCACGTCGTCTAGCCGCAGGGGAAACGCAACGAATTTAGACATTGACCCAATCTCCATAGAACGCAGGGGCGGCCGGCATGCCGAGGGCGTCGGCAACGTCGCTCAGCCAGCGGTCGTAGTCGGCGCGGTCGAGCAGGTAGGGGTCAGCGATATGAACCGTGTCACGGGTATTTTTCCCCAGGCGCACGGCATTGCCGATATAACAGCCTTCGTTGCCGGTCATGGTTGGGGCCATCGGCGTCTGTGCGGTAGCGGCCAGGGCGTAGCTGTTCGCATTGTGAGCACTGAACACCATTTCGGCAGTCAGCTCGACCAGCCGGCGGCTGCCGTAGCGTTCGATCAGCAATTGAACCCGATCCGGTGTGATGGCGTTGGCACTCGCGGAGCCCTGCCCCTTCCATGAGGTGATCGCGCGCGCCCTGATCCGACAGTCCTCGGTGTAGTACCACTCCGCCGCATTGACGTTGTTCGTAGCGACGAAGCTGCGACGGCGCACCTCGACGAAGTTCTGGTTGTAGAGGCGGATAGTGTCGCCGTCGCGCCATTCATAGAGCCCGTCCGCCGTGCAGTACGATAGGCACGCATAGTTACGGAACGCCTGCGACAGGAACGCCGGCACTGTGGCCGTGATCAGCGTGCGCGCGCCGGTCAGGATGTTGATCTCATAGACCCCGGCACCCGTCACGGTGGTAGCCAAATACCACTTGTCCAGCACCTGGTTGTAGATCAGCGCATTGACGACAGACCCGGAGCCGGTGACGCCATCGGTGGCCGACCAGACCAGCGTATTGTTCCAGGTGGCCACGCTGACCTTGACGCCGAAGTTTATGCCCAGGATATAGCCGGGCTTGTTAGGAATACCGAAGTTTTCGGTTTTCCAGGTGTTAGCCACCGAATAGTTCTGGCTGTTGCCAAAGGTGGCGAACTTCGGCGGGCGGATACCGGCGAAGATGTTGCCGGCCTGGCCCGCTGCGGCGCCGGCGGCTTGGTTGAAGAACTGGCTAAATTGGCTCACTGCTCGGTCACTCCGTCGATGAAGTTGAAGACGCTTTTGGCGTAGCTCGGCAGTGCCGCCGCCGGGTCGCCGAAGATGGTGAAGGCGTGCCCGGCACCGGCCACGCTGATGGGGGCCACGCCGATGGCGGCGCCGAAGTCGGCGCTCTGCTGGGCGGCGACGGTGGTATCGGCATCGCCATGGATCAGCAGCGCGGGGGTTGACCAGGCGGCGGCTTGCAGGGTCGGGCTGGCCGCTGCCGGGTCGGCGGTGTACTGGCCGATATTGGCCTGCACGTCGGCGGAGAATTGGGCGAGTTGGGTCAGGTTGTACGCGCCGTAATAGCCGATAAACGAGGTGAACAGGTCCGGGCGGGCGATGACTGCCAGCGCGGCGAGGTTGGCGCCGGCCGAGGTGCCGAGGATGTGCAGGTCGGTGACGCCCAAGCCCTTGAGGTAGACCGCTGCGGCGATTACGTCGTCGACGGCGCCGGGGTAGCTCTTTTCGCTGGCGGTGGCCAGGCGGTAGTCGATCGAGGCGAAGCCGACGCCGTATTTCTCGGGGAACTGCTGGACGTAGGCGCCGCCGGCCAGGTTGGCCGCGTTGCGGTCGCCGGCCACCCAGCCGCCGCCGTGAACCATCATCACCAGCGGCGCACCCCGGACGATGCGGGCGTCGAGTTTCTGCACGGTGTTCGGGCCGTAGGGCTGGGCGCTGTAGCTGCTGATGGTGAACGAGTTGCCGGAGTAGCCCATGCGTTCGATGATCCAGCCCTTCAGCCGGCCCAGGAATTTGCAGGCGCACATGACGTTGTCCTCGTTGATCTGCATCGGTTCGTTGAGCCCCATGATCGGGTGCCCGTTGCCGTCCAGGGTGACCGGGAAGCGGCTGTATTGGGTGAAGGGGTATGGCATCAGCTGCACCTCTTGGCCGTAGCGCGGGTCGGCGGGCAGGTACAGGGTTGGCGTGGCGACGCGGTTGTTGAGCATGAGGCGGTCCCACGGCTGGGCCGTGTGGCCGTTGGGTGCGACGGCCCAGGGGCGAGGCGTGGCGACGCGGCGGATGGCTTCGAGCAGCTGGGTATTGTCGACCTCATCGGGGATGAGTTCGGCCGCGCGGATAACGGTGAGGATTTCGTCGGTGACGGCGTTGGCCCACTGGGCCGGATCGAGTGAGGCGGGAATGCCGAGCAGCGGATTGCCATCGGTGAATCGCCCGTCGCGCAGGCTCACGCCGGGAACTGATCGGGGATAGTCCATGGGTCAGGTTGCTCCGTAGTTGAACAGGACGATGGAGCCAGCCGGCTTGTCGCGGCTGACGATGCATTCCAGGCGGGTGTCGCCCGGCTGCTGTTCGGGAAGGTTGAGTTGCCAGGCCTCTTCCCAGTCTTCACCGCCGTAGCGGTCGCCCATGCGGGCGCGGCCGTGGCGTCGGGCCTGGTACTCGGTGATGGTGACGGCCGGATAGCCGAGAGCGATGGCCAGCGCGGTGAAGTAGGGACGGCTTTGCCCACCGGCGCTGATCAGCTTGGCGACCACCAGTTGGACGCGCTCGACAACGGTCTGGCTGCCCTGGACGCTGCAGGCATCGGGCAGGCCGAGCGCCGCTTCCCAACGGTCGAGCAGCTCGGCGGCCTGCTGCGGGTCGGTTTCCCTGAACAGGTCGTCGTTGCGCTGGTGGGCGCGGGCGAGGCTTTCGCCCAGGGCCAGCAGCAGGCGCTGCAGGTGGCTTTCGGGATCTTGCGTCCAGGCCGCTCCAGGCGGTAGCAGCTGACTGAGTTGCTGGCCATAGGCCTCTGCCGTCATAGCCATTCGATGCCCCCAAAGACGGGCATCACGCCCGCGCCGTGGGTGAGGTCGGACTGCGGTGCTAGAAGCTCATGGTCGAGTTCACCGGCAGCAGTGCTGATGGCCTCGCGGATATGGCTGAGCAGCAGGGTCGAGCCGGGAGCGCTGGTGCGACGATGCAGGTCGCGCAGCTCGGCCTCGACGGCGAGGCGAATCGCCGCGGTGTCCGGTTTGAGCTGGATGCGGTAGAGCACCTCGGCAGCGACCGGCGGCAGCACATAGACCGACTTGCGGCCGGCTTGCCGGCGCTGGTCAATGTAGGCGGCTACGGCGTCCAGCACCTCCTGGGAGGGAATCGGCGTAGCCTCGTTGTCGCAGGCCAGGCGCACGGTGACGCTCCCGGCACCCTGTTCGTATTCGGTCACCCAGGCGCGAGTGACGGCCGGGTGAGCATCCAGCGCCCAGGTCTTGTAGTCAGCCAGGGAGCCGCCGCGTGGTGGGTTGCGCAGGCGGTTGAGCACCCGTGTGCGCAGGCCGTCGAGCGATTCGGCGTCGGCACCGCCGGTCAGGCCCGCGCTACCGACGCTGAGCGTGGACTGGACGCCAGGTGTCGGGCTGAGCAGAGTGAGGCGGGCGCCCGGCTCCAGATTGCCGGCCGCACCGGCTTCCTGGGCCCGGATGGTGACGCTGGCGGTCGCGCCCGCCAGGGTGGCATCAGCCAGGGTGACGTAGAGCACGCCTTGCGTTGACTGCAGCACGGTACCGGCCGCCAGCAGGGCGCCGGCGATGCCGCTCAATTCAGCGCTACCGGCGGCGTAGGTCGGCTCGCGATACCAGAGCCCCAGGAGCCCGGCCCAGCGCTCGACGCCCTCGGCATCGGCACGTTCATCCGGCAGGAAGTTGCGCTCGCGATAGGCGATGTGGGCATGCAGGCCATGCACGGCGCCGGCCTGGGCAAAGGCGATGACACCCGCAGCGGTGCGGCGCGTTTGCGCGCCGGTACCGGGGAGGCGGGTTTCGATGTCACGGGCGATCAGCTGGCGGGTCTGCTCCAGGCTGTCGAGTTCGAAGGCCATTAATGGGACTCCCAGAAGACGTCGTATTGGTGGTTCTCGCGGCCGCCGTCGGCGCGCAGGATGTCGACGGCCAGGCGCAGCACCCCGCGACGCAGCACGCTGGGCGTGACCACAACCTCGGCGGCGATGCCGTCTTCGCGCAGCCAGGCCAGCGCCTCCTGGGCATAGTCGCGGGCGCGGCGCAGGGTTTCGGCCAGCTCCTTTTCACGCGAGAGCAGCCACAGCCGCGAGCCGATCAGGTCGCCGTCCAATTGCGGGTAGGCATCGGCCCACCAGCCGCGGCGATCGCTGGTGCCGGCGGGCAAGGCGTCGTCCGGCCGGGCCCGGCGGTCGCTGAACAGGCTGATGAGAATGGCGGTGCCCAGGCCATCGTCGAGCTGCAGGTCGGTGTCGGTGAGGGCCAGGTCACAGCCGTGGCCGTCGTAGATCAGGGCCAGATCGCTCATTGCGGGGCCCCGGTGCTGCCACCGCTATCGCCAGGATGGGTATGCGTGCTGCCGATGTTCCGGCCGTTGTTGGTGACGGTCCCGGTGATGGCGACGTTGCCGTTGATGGTTACGTGCGGGGCGTTGAGTTCCAGCGTCTGGACTGCGGTGACCTGCACCTTGTCGCGCAGCAGCTGGACCGTGTTGCCGAGGTCGTCATAGAGCGCCACTTCACCGTCCTCGAGGCTGGCCAGGCGGTAGCGCCGGTCGGCGCAGGCGATGACCACGCTATGGGCACGGTGGCCACCGACCGCCACCACCAGCGCCTCGGCGCCGGCGTGGGGTTTGTAGGTGTAGCCGTAGGGCTGCCAGTGCTCGACGTTATCGAGCGGCTCGTCGGCGAGGATGCCAAGCTGCAGGGCCTGCATCCGGGTGGCATCGTTGACCAGCGTGACCACGGCACGTGCGACCAGGTGCGCCAGGCGTCGCTGGATGGGGCCGAGCAGGCGGCTAGTAGAAGGTGGCATCGGCGGGCTCCGGTTCGGGCTGCGGGATGAGGTCGAAGGCTTCGCGTGGCATCACCGTCAAGGCGGTGCGCTCACCCTGGTCGTCGAGGCTGTAGGTGACGTCGGTGATCAGGCGCAGTTGGCCGCCGATGTACTGGTAGGCGTCGATCACGCTGGCGAGCATGTTCGGGCGCCACAGCACGCCGTTGCTCTGGCGGTGGCCCTGGACGGTGTAGGCAATCGACTGCGAACGGCCCCAACGCACGTTGCGTTCCCAGGTGACGCGCTCGCGCGCGCCAGCCGCGTCGAGCGGGCCGTCGGCGATCAGCGTCAGCGGCCGGTGGCGTTGCACGCGGGCGTCTCGCGCGGCGGCCATGACGGTCGATGCGGTTGCGCCGAAGGTGAAGTCGTCGCCGGCCTGCTGGCCCTTGAGCGTGTAGCTACTGAAGACATCTCGCAGGTCGAAGCTGCCCGAACCGGTGAGCACGTTCTGGCCGAGTACCAGGGCATCGTCGGCGCGCGCCTGGCCGGCTCGGGTGATGAGCAGGTTGCCGCGCCCGTCGGTAATGAGCAGCACGCCGCGGGTGCGGGCGGCCTGGTCGAGCATCTCGAACACCGTTTCGCCATCGTTGGGCTTGAGGCTGCGAAACGGTGCGTTGGCGCCTGCCTGGTCGATGACGCCAATGCCAAACGGCGCGCAAAGCTCGCGGGCAACATCGGCCAGGCTGCGCCCGATCCATTGGGTAGGCGGTGCCGAGCAGTCGACCAGATCGGCCGTCGCGTCGCGCCCGGAAACGCTGAGGCTGTGCTGCTCAGCGTCGTAGCTGGGCGATACGCTGTCCAGGTACCCGGTGATCAGCAGTTGCCCGTCATAGTGCAGGGTGCAGGGGGCGCCCACGCGCAGGGCGCGGCGGCCTGCCTGGCCGACCCAGCGCTCGGTCAGGCGCAGCTCGAAGCTGCCGGCCAGCTGCTGCATGCCCAGGCTGATGCGGTAGCTCTGCCAGCCGCCCCAGTCATTGCCGTCCACGGTGAGGCGGATCTCAGGCATTTTTCAGCACCTCCAGCTCTGCGCCGCCGGGCACGAAGCCGGGATGGGCAAGGCGGTTGCGGGCAACGATCTGCTCGGCCTGGCGGGCGTCGCCGTACAGGCGGTGCGCCATGACCAGGGCGGGCTGGGTCTGGGCGGTGGTGATTCGAGTGAGGGGGACCAGGCTGGCAGCGGTACGGTTCATCTCGGTCACCAGCTGCGCACTGAGGCGGGTCAGCTCGCGGTAGCGCTCCGGAGCAGCGCTGAGCTGCTGACGGTCCAGTTCGACCAGTAGCTGATCGCGGATCTCAACCGCCTGGTTGCGGTTGTCGAATGCAACGCCCTCGACCCGATGAACCGCCGTGCTGTTGGCTCCCGTCACACCGGAGCGGGCCGGCAGGGCGGTGGCAGTGGAGGGCCGGCTGCCGGTGCCGGAGGTCGGCGTGCCGCCTGCGGAGCTGCTGCCGGCGGCCGATGAGCGGCCCGAGACAGACGCTACGCCCGTTCCGCGTGCTACGCCTGCTGCAGCTGGGCTGTTGGCGGGCTTGCTCACGGCGAGTCGCACCGCCTCGGCAAGCGCTGCGCGCTCGATCAGGGTGTAGATCGCCGCCTGGTTGGCTGCCATCTGCGTGCGTGCCGGCGTGCGCAGCGCTGACGGCACGCTGATGCGCTTGGCCCGGTCGCCGAGGCCGAACAAAGACATCTGCGCCTTGAGGGCCAGCAGCGGATTGCCTGCCCCCGAGCTGATGCTGCGAACAAGCCCAAGCAGGCCAGCACCCAGGTTGCCAGGGGAGAGGAGCAGTTGCTGGATGTTGCCAGTGAGCCGGCGAAACAGCGTGCCGAAGCTGCCGGCTCCGTCCAGTAGCCCGCCGGCGCTGAGTAGCTCGTCGGTGGCCTCCTGGGCGAAACCGATGGCGTCGTTGGCAAGGCCCTCGGCATAGCCGATGGCGTCGCCCACGGCGGCGAGCGCTTCGCCAAGCACGCCTTGCGCTTCTTCGGCGACGGAGCTGATCCAGCCGACCACGGCGAAGCGGTCGAGGAACTCGGCCAGCGCATCCTCCTGCAGCGCGTCGGCGGCCTCGTTGCCGGCGATGCCCTGGACCACGGTGCTGTCCGGTCGCGGTGCCTCACCGGCTTCGACGAAGGTCACGCTGATGCGAGCTAGCCCGCCTTGCTCGGTGCTTTCCTCGCAGCTGTAGTCGCCAAGCACGGCCACCAGCAGTTCGCCCCGGAACGGGTGCATCAGCGTACCGGGGCCGAAGGTCTCCAGCGCCTCGATCAGGCGATCGCGCTGGGCCATGTAGTCGGGGCCGATCAGTGTCAGGGTGAGGTTGAACTGGCGCGCACGGCGGCCCATGTCCTCGGTCATGGGCGTATCGCGCAGGGGGAATTCGTTGAGCACCGTGCGCCGGCCGCCCGTGGAGCTGCTGCTCTTGAGGTGGAACGGCACGCCGCGAAAGGCGCCGGGGCGGTATTCGTCGCGCCACGCCATCAGCCACCTGCCCCGGTTCGGCCGGTGTAGGCGGCCAAGTCGACGCCGCCGTCAGCCTGCAGCAGGCTGACGCGCGGACGGCCGTCACTGTTGATTTGAACCTCAATGCGCCCGGTCACCTCGGCTGGCAGCGGCTGCGCGCTGCTGATGGCCGACCGGACGTGTTCGGTCAGGCCGCGGGCGGCCTCCTGGAGGGCCTCGTGAGGAATCACCGGGCCCTGTGCCAGTGGCCCTGTCGCCGCTAGCGGCGGCGCGCCTGGTAGCGACGCGGCCACACCCAACTGGGCATTCTGGCCGAGCCGCTCAGCCGGGGCGGTGAGGTTTTCGGGGGCGGCGGGACGAAGGGCGAGGTCGTCATCGGCGGCACGGTTGCGTTCAAGCGCCTGCCGGGCCTCTTCGCTGAAGGGGGACAGCAACATGGCCACGCTCTCGCCGATACCGTCGGCGAGACTGGCGCCGAAACTGCTGCCCAAGGGGCCTTGATCGGTGAGCAGGTAGTCGCTGATGAGTGTGCCGGCTCCGTAGCCCGCCGCGCCGGCGCCGGCCACGGCCGCGCCGGCCGTGGCCATGGCGGCACCTCCGAACGCCGGCAAGGCGCTGAGCGAGGTGCTGCCGAGCAGGCCGAGCGTGGTCTTGAGCTTGCTGAAGGTCTTGGGGCCGACCAGGTCGGTGCCGGCGTCGAGCAGTTGCTCGGCCGTGCCCGGCTTGTTCCCGAGGCTGTCGGGCATGTTGACGACGTAGACCGGCTGCACGCCTGCAGCCTCTTCCAGAGCCTTGCCGGTGGCCACGCCGGCAGCGGTGCCGCCGAGCTTGCCGGCGAGGCCGGAGATGGCCTTGCCGCCGTACCGTGCGGCGCCGAACAGCCCAGCCGCGCCGATGGCGCCACCGAGCAACATGTCCTTGCCGTCCAGGCCGAGGCCGCCGTTTTCCTTGCTGTCCATGCCCCACTTGATGAGGCCGCTCAGGGTGTCATTGACCGGCTCGGCGAAGTCGTCGGCGGCTTCGCGCAGCGCGCCCTTGAGGCGGTTGGTCTGGTCGACGGCGTTGCCGATGGCGTCCGGCAGGTCGCGGGCAATGGTGCCGCTGGCGTCGCGCACTTCGGCGAAGACCTGGTCCAGCTTGCCCAGCGAGTCGCCATCGAGCAGGGTCTTGAGGCCGCGCTGGGTGTCCAGGTCGGCTTTGCCGAACGCGGCGTTGATGAACTTGAAGCGCTTGGCATCTGTATCGAGCTTGTCGTACTGCGCCTTGATGTCCTGGATGACTTCCAGCGCATCGCGGCGCGAGCCGTCCTTGTCGAAGAACTTGACGCCGGTCGCCTTGGACGCGGACTTCATGTAGTTCGCGTTGGTGAACACGCGCAGGGTGCTGTCGGTGAGCGTGGCCAGGCGCTCGGCGTTGGGCTCGACCAGCGACAGCGTCTCGACCAGGGCCAGGGTCTGGTCGAGGCTCAGGTTGGAGGATTTGGCGCTGCTGCCGACGCGGGCGAAGATGTCCGGCAGGTTCTCCAGTTCGGCGTTGCCGGCGCGGCCGGCGACGACCATCTTGTCCAGCAGCAGGCGGGCCTCTTCGGTCTTGCTGAGGTCGATGTCGAACTGGGTGGCGGCCACGCCCATGGCCTTGGCCAGCGCATCGGCGTTGGTCTTGGAGACGGCCAGCGTCTCGGCCATGGGGGCGACGGTGGCGGTGGCTTGGGCAATGCCCAGGCCGCCGGCAATCAGCGCGTCCACGCCACCCTTGAGTTCATCCACGCCCTGGCCGGTGGCGATCTGGGCATCGAGCAGGCTCTGGCGCAGCAGATCGGCCTCGGCCGCGGTCGCGCCGGCGGTGAGCTGCAGCTGCTTGAGATCCTTGTCCAGCTGGGCCGACTGCAGGCCCACCGCGATGGCAGAAACCCCCACGCCCAGCTGCGCGAGCTTGCCTTCGACCGACCCGGCGAAGCGGCCGAGCGCGTCCAGCTCGCCCTTAGCGGCGGCGCCGAACTTCTTCAGGCCTGTCTCGCCCTTGCTCAGCCCGCCCATCAGGCGGGTGACATCGGCGGTCAGGCGCAGGGCCAGGTTGAGGTCGCGGTTGCTCATGCTTTCTTGGTCAGGTTGCCCAGGTAGTGGAGGAACTCAGCCGGCGGCAGCGCGAGGATCTGCTCGCGCGACCAGCCGTGACGCAGGGCGATCAGCTGGACGGCGTCCCAGTGATGGCGGAGCCGTCCGTTGCGCCGTTTCCCATGTCGTCGAGCTTGATTTGCGCCTGGCGCAGGGCGGTGAAGTCACCGCGCTTCTTGACCATCGCCACCACGAACGGGCCCTTGAACTCGTCGCCCTGGTCGTTGGTGACGCGGGTCAGCTGGCGCACGGCGAGCTGGGCGCTGTAGTGGATGGCGTTGGTTGGCCCGCCGGACTCGACCTCCGCCTCGATCATGTCGGCTAGCAGGGCCTCGCGCATTTCGAAGCGGATGTAGGTGGTACCGGCGATGACCAGGCCGTGGGGAAAGCTGCCGCTGGTGGTGAGCTGCTGCATGTGTGCTCCTTACAGTTGCACGGCCGGCTGGCCGCTGATTTTGAGGGCGACGTCCTTGCCGACGCTGACGGCGTCGACGGTGAAGGCATCGCGGATGACCCAGCCCTTGCCCGTGTCGGACTCGAACACGACGTTGGCGCCGGTGAGGTTGCGCAGCTCCTCGATGTCCAGGTCCTGCTTGAGCGGGGCGGTGCAGTTGAGTTCGGGCGCGGCAGTGGCCTCGGAATAGCCGACGGTGCCGTCATCCAGCGCCTCCGGGGTCCGGGCGACGCCGCCGAGGTTCAGGGTGGCGCCCTCGCGGGTGGAGAGGCGCTTGCCGTTGTAGGTGATGGTGGCGCGGCCGTGATGCTGCATGGAGCCTCCTTACAGGCGGTACTGCACGGCCGCGGCGAAGATGTCGAACTGGTTGACCAGGTTCGGCGTCAGCACGGCGTTCATGCGGTTGGGGTTCTGGGTGGAACGCTTGAGGATCAGGTCGCGCTTGAAGCCTTCCAGGTCCTCGAGCACGCCGTCTTCCTTGGCCAGCTTCTCGGCTTCGGCTATCAGCGTGGCGCGCACCGTGGTCGGGGTGGCGTAGGCCTGGCCGGGAATGGCCACGTCGCCCAGCTTGTGACGCGGGTAGTCGCGGGCCACCGCAGCGTTGAAGCGGAAGCGGATGAAATCCGCGGTCCACTTGGTTTCCAGGCGCAGCAGGGCGATGTCCGGCAGGCCGAAGCTGTTGACCTGGTAGTTGGTGATGATGGTCTCGATCAGCACCTGGCCGCCGGCATCGACGGTGAAGGTGCTGATGCCGTCGAACAGCAGCAGGTTGCGCTCGGCGCGGGTGAAGCGACTCTTCTCCGGCGGCGGCAGCACGCCCGGCAGCGCCAGGCTACGGAACGGTCTTGCAGGATCATTGGCACCGGAGAACTCTGCGACCGTCGCCCAGACGGCCGCGGCCACCCACGGCGCGGTCGGCATGTCGTGCAGGCCCAGGGTGCTGAGGTGCGGTGAGTTGCGCTCGCTGCCCCAGGTGGTGAGCGCGGCGTGGTTGCCGACCTTGGCGTTGAACACGTGGCCGGTGAGCACGTCCATCGGGCCGAAGCGCGCGGCCATCTCGCCTTCCAGGGCGGTGAGGTTGGCGCCGTCCAGGTAGGGGCAGGCAATGCTGTAGTACTGTGTGCCGGCGATGGCATCGAGCACCGGCTGGACCGACGGGTTGGCTGTGCCGCCGGTCATGGCAGCGATCGCCACGGTCAGCCCGGCCGGGGTCTGCTCGCCGTAGTAGTTCAGGCGCAGGTCCAGGTCGTTGCCGGTTTCGCCCTTCCAGCGGCAGGTCAGGGTCACCACGCCCAGCTCGGCCGCGGCGGTGACGGGCAGGTCGGCATCGGCATTGATGGCGTCGGCCAGGCGCGAAGCGATCGCGCTGGCGGCATCGCCTGCCACGACCATGGCGCGCACGACCTTGCCGCCGATGTAGAGCGCCAGGGTGCCGCTGGTGGTCGGGCTGCCGGTCAGCGTAATGCTGCCGGTGGCGGCTATGCCGGCCGGGTCATCGTCCAGGGCAATGGCCCAGAGGTCGACGTAGTCGCTGGCGCCACGTGCGGCCTTGGCCATGCCGTGCAGCATGCTGCCCTGGCCGAACGCCTGCGCGGCCTGGTCGCTGGCCTGGCTGCCCAGGCGCATGGCCACGCCGGCCGGGGCGGTGCCGCTGGCCAGGCGCTGGCCGATGAGCAGCAGGCGCCGCTCCATCACCGCGCCGCCGCTGACCGCCTTGCTCGGGTCGATCTCGATGTAGATGCCCGGTACCCGGATGTTATCGGGCACCTCGTTGAAGCTGACATTCTCAGCCATGGCTTACTCCTTCGGCGCGGCCTGGCGCTTGCGGGTGGGTGGGGTGCCGGTGGCCACCGAGCCGTCGGCCATGCGGCGGCGCCAGTAGCTGTCGAGCACGACGAAGTCGCCCTCGGGCTTGAGGTGCCCGCCCAGCGGGTGGCGCACCTTCAGGCCCTCGGCGGGCACCAGGAATACGGGTTGGCTCATGAGCCCTCCTGCGGGTTGATGTGCGAGTGCAGATCCGGCGCGGGCTCTGCGTGGTCTTCAGCGGCCCAGCGCTGGCGATCGGCCGCGGTGGCGAAGGGCTGGATGTCAAAGTCGGCGTGAAACTCCAGGAAGTCGCCGAGGTTCACAGCGTCCTTCTGCGGCGGGTCGACGTCGGCCTGGATCAGCACCAGGGCCACGTGCAGGCCCTGGTCGCGCAGGGCGTCGTCCTGCATGAACTGGTAGCGGGTGACCTCCCAGCTGGCATCGCCGGCGACGCCGCCGTGCAGCTCGGCGATGGCGGCATCGAGCATCTCGTAGAGGCCGATGGTCTTGCCGTCGCCATGCCGTGCGGCCTGGTGGCTGCGGGCGTTGCGCGCCACCAGCACGACGACGAACTGCGGCGTGGCCAGGGCCTGGCTCAGCGTGCCGTCCATGGCCACCACGTAGGCGGCCGGTGCGTCCACGCCCCAGCGCTTGACCAGGTCCTTGTCCGGGGTGTCCGGCAGGCTGTCGACGGCGCGCAGGCGCGAGCCCAGCGGGCTGGCCTTGAGCAGGTCGATCAGGTGGCTTTCAAGATGGCCGAGCATCAGGCACCTCCCGGCGCGCGCTGGCGCACCAGGTTGGCGAGGTGGTTCTCGACCAGGTCGAGGATGTCCTGGCGATCGCCTTCGGAGATCCCGAGGAACGGCCGCGCCGGGATGCTGACCTGGCGTTTGGTCGACCAGCGATCGCCGATGCGAAAGCGCAGGCCGCGCGAGGACTTGGCGCGGATGGTGCCGCCGAACTGGTGGATGGCTGCATAGATGCGGTTGACGCCCCATACGGCCGAACGCTCGTTGGCGTAGCTGCCGATGGAGTCGCCCAGGTGGCCGTCGCGTGTCAGCGTCTTGCCGCCGCTGAGCTGCACGCGCAGGCTCGGCTTCCAGCGCTCGCCGTCCGGGCCGGTCTGGCTGCGGAAGCGTTCGCGGGTGCTGTTCTCGCCGAGAAAGGCGATGTCCTGGAGCAGCGGCTGCGGGTCACCGCCGAGCCGGCGGATCTGCTGGAACAGGCGCTGGACCTGCGGCAGGTTGTGGCTGATGCGAATGCTGACGGCCATCAGATGAACCCCCGGCTGTTGTCGCGGGCGAACACCAGGGCACCGCTGACCATCTCGGCGCCGGCCGAGGGCTGCGCGGTGCTGCCGTCGCTGGCCAGGCCCAGCTGGACCTTGCCGGCGGCGACGTGCTCCAGGAAGCGGATGGAGTCTTGGTAGAGGGCCTTCACCTGGTCGGGTGCGGCGTCGTCGAACAGCACGAAGCGGGCGATTTGGCAGGCGATGCGTTCCAGGACATCGGGTGTCTGGCTGAGCGGCAGCTGGTAGCGGCCGCCCAGGTAGGTGTCGATGGTTTGCTCGGCGTCGCCCAGGGCGCGCTCGACCTTGGCCAGCGCCGCGGCAGCCGCGGCCTGCTCTTCAGCCGTGAAGCTGGAGAGGTCACCCGCCGCAGCGGCGATGCGCAGCAGCTCGCCGTCCACCAGGGGCGGCAGGCTGGCATCGGCACGCTGGGCGATCTCGTCCGCGTTGTAGCGGGCGAGCAGCTGGAGGGCGCTGGCGTAAGGCATGGCAGTTACTCTTCAGCCGAGAAGGTGCAGTGCTCGACCTTGAGCAGCGGGTCGGCTTCCAGTGCGGCGAGTTGCTCGTCGCTCAGCACGCCCTTGGCAAAGCCCTGGCCGCCCTGGTCGAAGCAGAAGCCGGCACGGCAGCGGCGACCGACCGTGGCACGCACGTAGACGCCCTCGACCTCGGTTGCTGCCTCGGGCTGCTTGTCGGTGCCGGAGGGTGCGGCAGACTCGCTCGGAGCCGGAGCCGGAGCCGGAGCCGGAGCCGGAGCCGGAGCCTGGGCTTCGGTAGCGGTGGTTGGCGCGGTGGCAGCCGGCTGCTCGGTGCCCGGTACGGGTGCCGGCGACTCGGTCGTCGAGCCCGGCGTGGTTTCCGGGATCTCCTGTACGGTCGAAGACGGCTGCGGCTCGGTGACGGGCGCCGATTGCGAGGCCTTCGGGGCAGCGGGTTTCTTCGCGGCCATGTGTCAAATCTCCTGCAAAGTGGCCATCCGTGGCAGTGGCGATCAGTTCACCCAGGCGCTGTCGAGGATCTCGACCAGGCCGTAGTTGGGGTTGGTGGCGCCGCCCGCCAGGCGCTCGGTACCGACCACTTCCTTGGCTGCGGCGCGCAAGTTGGTGGGCACCACCAGCACGGTCGGCTTGAGGTTGAGCGGGCGCCCGCCGTCGGCCTTGAAGCCGCGCATGGCGTCGTAGGCTTCCTGGAAGCTGGCGGCGTCCAGGGGCTTGGTGGAGCGCACGGCCATCTGCCAGAAGCCGAAGCCGGCGTTATTGCGCGCCCGCACGCCGTAGCGGAATTCGTCAGCGGTGAAGACCTGCTCGTCGTCGAGCTTGGTCATGCTGGTGAATTCGGGCTTGGTGCGTTCCTGGTAGATCAGCGGCTTGAGTGCGCGACTGGTGTCCAGCAGGTACCAGGCCGGGCCCGGATCGGCCGCCGGGGCGAAGCTGTTGGCCACGGTGGCGGCGACGCCCGTGCCGTCGACGTTCGGGTAGACCGGGTGGTCGGTGTCGAAGAAGTTCTGGCCGTCGAAGCACAGGCTGGTATGGCCAGCCTTGAGCAGCGCGAAGATCAGCTCGTCCGGGTGGGAGCCGGCAGCGCGGCCCATTTCGGCGAACAGCGGGCTGTAGATGCCGACGTTGTCGTCCTCGATGTCGGTGCGCTTCACGCCGACGGTGGACTCGAACAGCTTGTTGCTGATCTGGTAGCCCTGCGCGGCCATGTCCTTGACCACGCGATCGCCGATCCACTCGCGCAGCTGCGGGAACTGGCCCAGCCAGCCGTAGGTGTTGCTGGCCGAGGTGGAGTTGACGACGGTGGCGAGCTTCTTGAACTCGCTCGGCGCAGCTTCCAGGGCACCCTGGAAACTGGCCTGGAAGCCGGTGCGCAGCGCGACCAGCAGGGCGGGGGTAATGACGGCCATCTATCAGGCTCCTTTGGCTTTGGCGAAGGCTTCGGGCGAGAGGCCGGTCAGCGCGGCGGCTTGCAGCTCCACGTCGGAGAGGCCGTGGGGGTTGTCCTGCGGCTGGCGGCCGTCGGTCTGGCGACCCTTGAGCGCGGCGATCGCGGGGGTTTTCTCCAGGTAGCCCTTGAGCGCGGCGAGGTTGGTCTGGCCCAGCTCACGCGCCCAGCTTTCCTGCGCGGGCAGCAGACGGCCGTCTTCCAAGCCGGCTTTCACCAGCTGGCTGACTTCGCCTTCCACCTGGGTGGCCTTGAGCGCGGCGATGTCCTGCTTGAGCGACTCGACGACCTCGATCGGGGCGAACTTGGCCGGGTCCGGCTTGCGTTCGGCCTTGAGGGCTGCGAGCGACTGCTGCAGGTCGTCCGCCTTGGTGGCGTTGGCCTTCAGCGCAGTGAGCGCGGTCTGGATGTCTTCATCGCTGGCGTCCGAAGACAGGCCCAGCGCCTCGATCAGTTGGTCTCGGTTCACACGTTGGTTCTCCTGTGCGGAAGGGGCGGCCGGAATGGCCAGTTCGAAACGGGCAGCCGCCAGCGCCGGCAGGGAGGCCATGCCGTCGAGTGCGGGGTAGTTGGTGAGGCCGACGTGCAGCAGCTCCAGGACCTCGCCGGTCTGCTTGTCGTAGGTGAAGACGGGGGACAGGTAGCGGTATTCGCGCGCCGCCAGCATGGCGCTGGCCTTGTCGGTCCACTGCACGCCGGTGGCGAACAGGCCCTGGCCCTCGCGCCACTCCAGACCGCTACCGGAGAACCAGGCGGCGGCCGGAGCCGGCAGGCCGTTCTCGGCGCTGTTGAGGGTCTGGTGTTCGTAGTCGATGACGACGTCGGTGGCGCGGGCTGCGGCTTTCGCGATCAGCCGCTGGGCGACCTGGGCGTCGATGAACCAGGCGCCGGCCGCCACATCACGCGGGCGACCGTCGCGGGCCTTGAAGGCGCCGACCGGGAAGAGCTGGATGGCCGGACCTTCCGCCTGGATCTCGAAGATGCAGGCGGCGATCGCGGCGGTGGGGGAGGCTTTGGTCTTCATGCCGCCAGTGTCGGCGGCATGGTTTGGCTAGTGCAGAGTGAGGGGGTTCAGTGGTTTAGCTACGGAACGGCGTGAGCCGTATCAGCTGAATTGCCCTGCCGTGGCCCCTGCTTCCTGATAGACGATCCGAAGTTGCGGATCTTCGGGAGGCAATGGCATGTCCGCAATACCTTTAACCTCTATCCCCAGCTTCATGGCTTTTCGACGTAGTTTCTTATCGTCGCTAAACATCTCTTTTGCCCCGTGACGAATGCCGACTGACAGGATCTGCAGATCGAACTTCACCTTCGCCCAGGTTTCGGCTTCGTCCACTGGAATGCGTGGCCCGCATTTCGCCTGATACTGCTGAAGAAGGGCACATTCGATAGCAGCCGACTCGTCGAATGGCTCGATTTTGAAGACGCTTGACGAGCTGAGGATGGACATCACTTGATCCAGTTCTGAACCTGCCCGCACGAGAATTTCCGCATAAGCGGGGGTCGGAATTAGGATTTTCCTTTTCCGGTTCTGCTTGATGAAATACTCAATTCGCTCCTTGCAACGAGTCACTTGCTGGCCAGTCGACACATCTACCGGTGGACGTGCATCCGGGTTGATGAGGAACACCAGTACAGACGTATCAATCAAAATCACTCGAACCTCCCGACGCGGGCATCCCGCCTGCGAGCACTTCCGGCTCAGTCCAATCCGTATTTATTTCGCGGAGCTTGTCTAAAACCTCAGGCAACGACTCGTCCACCAGCACCTGGAACTCGCGCACGTGAAAATCCGAGTCTTGTGTCCAGACGCCTTCTTCGTCACGCAGCCAACTGCATATGCCACTAACGCGTACAGGGGTTTTGAACAGATGCTGGGCGAGGTCAGCCGCGAGTTCTCGGTCCAACGTGCAGCGCCAATACCGGCCGTTGCCGGCATCCAAGGTCGCATGCGCGGTCTTGTCCTTGCCTCCGATCTTCACCACATATCCATCTAGAGTGCCTTCCTGGCGGACCTTAAACGTACGTGGTACGGGAAGCTCTCTGCCGGGAAACTGGATTATCTGCGCGGTGCGAGTGGGCGAAACGCGATCAAGGCGAGCGACCGCCTTATCGGCTCGTAGCATTACGTTGATGATGTTGAAATGCTTGTTAGCTTCCGAACCCTTCATTTCGGCCGTCTTCAGCCGATCGTCAATTAGAGGGATAGCATCATGTTCCGAGAGAACATGATATCGGAGGCTGCTTTCGCGGATCTCATTGATGTGAACATCAGCTTCGCTCCCGAGCAGTTTGGCGAGTTCTGCCATGTACTGAGCGACGCGAAGCATAGGGGCCGTGCTTGGCTTAAGAACGTCTATGGTGAAGACGTATTGAATATCATCATTGATCATGGCTCCCCCTTGGCACGTCCCGTTGCCACTGGCCCGGTGAGCCTGGCTCGGCGTCTAACGGGCGCGCTAAGCGTAATGATGGCGTATTGGGCGAGCAATAGAAAAGTAGGCTAACGCCCAAAAAAGGCTATGACCGTCCGTTCTGCCTTGCTACTGCAAAGAGCTTGCACCGTTAGAAGCCCGTTAGCCGCTCCGCTACGCGTCTCAAACGCTTAATTCCTCCCCACGGTAGCCGTGCAGCGCTAATCGCCCCACCAGCGCGCTCGCAGGAGTTATCGCTTTCTACCGAAGCAACCGCACCAAACTGCGAACCACCACAGCCGCCCCTGACCGCTCGACCGTCAGCAGAAGCGCCGAGCCATCTGTCTGTTCCAAGCGGTACAGGAGGCTGCCTTCGGCCTGCCGGATCGGCGTGCCAGTGTCGAGGATCTGTTGCACCAGGGCGTAGTCCTCGATCAACACGTTGGGCTGGTTGGCCAACTGGTCGAGCAGGACCGCCTCGGCCAGCAGCACGACTGCCGCCTGGGTGCCGAATTGCTGGAGGCCGGCTGGGTTGAGGTGGGCCAAGGGGAAGCGCCCAGCCGGCTTGCGGTACCACTCGGCGAAGGCCTCGCCCTGCACCAGGTCGGCGATGGCCGAGCGGGCAACGACTGCCGGGGCGGCTTCGAGCTTGTCGACCAGGTGCTGGACCAGGCTGCCGCGTCGGCCCCCCGGTGGGTAATGGAAGGCGGGATGCACGCCGGCCGGGATCTGCTGGACCTCGCCGGTACGGGCGTTGACGTAGGGCGTGGTGGGCACCCTGGGCGACTCGCCCACCTCCAGCCCGCGGCGCTGCAACTGCGCGGCGGTCAGGGCGAAGACGCGGCACTTGCAGCCCCATTCCTTGACCGGCATGTGGTTCTGCCAGAAGGGATCGTCCACCGGCAGGACTAAGCCGTCCCAGGCCTTGTGCTGCAGGCGCGGATTTTCGGAGTTGCCGCCGTCGTACTGCAGGTATGGAAAAGTGGCTTTGCGCGCCTGGATGCGCTCCCACTGGCCCTCGCTGTGAGCGGTGCGCAGGTTGGTGTCGTAGATGACCTTGAGCCGGCGCGGGCTGCCGAGCTGGACGTCACGCGCCTCGCCAGTGAGTGGGTCTTGCCGGGTCTGCCGGCCCCACCAGCCCTTTTGCTGCAGGGTGGGGATGAGACGCTTCTGGAACTCCTGCAGGGTGGTGCCTTCGGCCAGGGCGCGATCGACCTCGGCGCGGATGTCCTGGAGCAGGTCCAGCTGCATGGCCTTGGCCACGGTAAACGCGGCCTGATGCTGGGCCTGCCAGACGTCGCGGTAGTCGAAGCCGACGGCGTAGCCCTTCTGGCGGAAGTAGGCGATCGCCTGTTCGGGTGGCAGCGCCTGCAGCTCGACCATCAGACGGCTCCAGTCCGGCCGGCCAGGTGGCCGGCGAACATGCCCTGGGCGATCAGCTCGACGAGCTGGCCGGCATCGAGGTCGGGGATGACCTCGGGCAGGCGCTCGCGGAATTCCTCCAGGCTCTTGCACTGGGCAAGCAACTGCTGCACCGGCTCGGCCATGCGGGCAACGGGTTGCCACTGGCCGGCGAGCTGCTCGGCCAGGTCATCGAGCGGGTCGACCTCTGGGGTGGCCTTGAGCGCGGCGACCCGCGCGGCGGCGGTCGGTTTGGGCTCGGCTGTAGGCGCACCGAGCACGGCATCACCCTGACCCGGCTGCGGGATACGCAGCTTCTCATGGGCCCAGGCGACGGGGATCTGCATGCCGGCCTCGACCAGCTTGGGCAGGGCGTCGGCGTAGGTGGCCATGTCCTCGGCTTCGACCAGGTCGAACTGGAAGCGCGGCAGGCGGCGCGGGTCGCGGTCGCCGCCGCGGTTGAGCACCAGGAGCGGATAGAGCAGGTACTGCCGCAGGGTGGTGGCGACTTGTTTGGCATCGCTCTTGAGCAGGTCGTGGCGTACTTCGTTGTGCACGTTGCCCAGGGCGTTGGTGCTGCTCTTGCCGTCGGCCTGGCTGGTGAGCGTGCCGCCGAGTACGGCCTTGGACATGCTCTTTTCCGCCCATTGGACCATCCAGTCGAACGGGTCATGGGTGCCCTTGGCCGCTTCCTTGAAGTCGATGGCCATGCCTTCGGGGATGATGCCGGCGGCGTTGTGGCCGATATTCACCACGGCGCGCAGCAGGGTGGCCTTCTCGTCGCCGGAGGCGCCGGCCGGGTACTTGCCCAGGCGCACCGGCAGGCCGTAGATCTCCAGGAACTCGGCGAGATCGCGCACGGCGTAGTTCTTGAACAGGTACGGCCAGGCCAGCACGCGGTAGAGGCCGCCACGCGCCACGTAGCCGGACTTGGCCTTGTGCTGGTGGACGATCCAGCCGAAGGGGTTGAGCGCCTCGCCCTCGGCCGAGCCGTCACGCAGGCGCAGTTCGTTGCGGGTGGCCATGTCCAGCTGGAACCAGGACGCCTCGCGGTAGTTGAAGGCGGCGGGTAGCCACTCGCGGCCGAGGCGCTGCCAGTCCAGCTCGATGCAGGCGAAGCCCTTGCCGATGGCATCGAGCAGGTCGAACAAGAGATCCTCGAAGTCGGGCAGGTCCTGCAGCACTTCGTTGAGCCAGCCGGCCTCGGCCTGCTCGGCGGCGCTGGGGTCGCGTGGCGGCAGCACCGTCCAGTCGACGGTGGTCAGCGCGCGGCGGCGCTTGCCCATTTCGGCGAGCAGGTGGGCGTCCTTCTCTTCCATGTCCTGGAACAGCTCGCACTGCGCCTTGATGTCGCCGCGCTCGGCTGCCTGCAGGATGCTCGCCAGGCGCGGCGGGGTCAGCCCGCTGGAGGGGTGTTCGGCGTATTCGGCGTGCAGCTGGGCCAAGCGCGAGGTCTGCTGTTCGCGCAGCACCTCCTTCTCGAAGGGCCTGCCGTGGATGTCTACGATTGCCATGGATGCTCCTACCAGGCGCCTTGCCAGTTGCCGGGTTGATCGTCGTCGCCACCGGCCCAGCGGTCGGCCTTGGGCGGGGCGGGGGTGTATTCGATGGGGGCGGCCGGGGTGCGGCTGGCGGCATGGGCCAGCACGCCGGCGACGGCGGCGTCGCCGTGGCGCTTGCCGCCGCTTTTCTCGGTGGTGCGGCTGTCCGGTACGCGGGGCACGCCCTTGATGACCTTGAGCGCGCGATAGTCGTCGACGGTGTCCTTGTCGGCCGGCAGGTCGTAGAGGGTGCCGTCCTCGAGCGCGGCCTTGAACGGGGGCATGTTGTCGCGGTACCAGCCCTCGGTGAGCATCACCTGCTCGATGCGGGTGTGGCCGTAGCGCACGGCGGCGGCCTCGGCGATCGCCTGGCCGTTGCCGCGGGCGTCGTTCTTGCCGCCGAGGAAGTTGGGCAGCCGGTCGACGATGAAGAAGAGGATCTGCTCCTGCTGCTTGAACGGCACGTTGCGCAGCTCGACCTGGAAGGCCTGGCGGCGGCGCAGGTCCTGCTCTTGCAGCAGCGGCACGATGACGGACAGGTCGCCGCTGCGGCCGAAGTCCATGCCATAGAAGCTGCGCGCCTCGCGTGGCATCCGCTCCAGGAGCGGCAGCAGCTCACGCTCGCACCAGGACAGCGAGTCGGCCAGGCGCAGGTGTTCGGCGATGGTTTCGTAGCCCTGGGGGTAGGCCAGGCGCAGCACGGGCACGTCGCGGCTGGTGCGCTGCTCCAGGAGCGCCAGGGAGAGGTAGGCGCCGCCGCCCTGGCTGGGCACGCAGTCCAGCTCTTCCTCGGCGGCGTCGTCGTAGAAGGCATAGACGCTCTCGACCCAGGCGGCTTCTTCCTCGGCGGTCCACTCGATGCCCTTGCGCAGGCAGACGCGGCGATAGAGCCCGTCGGCCACGGCCTCCTTGAAGGTGCAGCGGAACAGCATGCCCTTGCGCTTGCCGGCGCGGATCTCCTCGATCAGCTCGTTGAAGGGGTTGTCGGTGCCGTCGTGGGTGCTGATGACGTGCACCTCGCCGCCCCAGATCAGCAGGGCCAGGGCCGCCTTGAGCAGCTCGCGCAGGTCCTGGTGGAACGCCGCCTCGTCGATCACCACCACGCCCTGGCGGCCGCGCAGGTTGGACGGCCGGCTGGTGAGCGCGACGATGCGAAAGCCGGACGGGAAGCTGATGGTGAAGGTCTTGATGTGCTTGTCCGGGTCCTCGTCGGGCCAGATGCCTTCCTCGATCTCGCTGGCGGCGTAGTTGAAGGCGCGCGCCCACATGGCGCAGGCCTGGATATATTCGACCGTCATGTCCTGGTTGTAGCCGAGGTAGTAGACGGTCTGGCCACCTGCGCTGCGCGCCGAGGCGGCGACCAGGACGTTATCCGCAGCCTCGGCCCAGGTGAGGCCGATACGGCGCGACTTCTCGCCGACCTTGAGCGGGGCGCGCAGGCCGATCCAGTTCTTCTGGTAGGCGAGCAGGACGGCGGGGATGTCGAGGGCGGCAGTGTTGTCCAGCACTGGTGGCATATTCATGCGGCAAGCCTCGCGGTGGTAGGCTCGCGGTGCCAAATAACCTGCGAGGGACTGTGCCGATGTTCGAATGGTTTTCGACAGCTGTAGCAAGCGCCAACGCTGCCAAGGAGATCAGCAAAAGCCTGATGACCCTTCGCGACGAAGAGATGATTCGCGGCCGGGTTTTTGAACTGACCAACAGCCTTATGGACCTTCAACAGCAATTGATGAGGGCGCAAATTGAACAGATGGAGCTTGTTCAGAAAGTGCAGGCGCTTGAAGCTGAAAGGCGAGAAAACGAACAGAAGCGGGAGCTTCAAGAGCAATACGCTCTTTACCAGTTCCCTGAAACTGGGTCTTATGCATATCGGCTGAAGCCATCCCTGATTTCGGTCGAGCAGCCGGAGCACTATCTTTGCTGTACGTGCTGGGATGGCGGCACAAAAGCTATCCTGCAGCCGCGCGCCTATGGTTTCGTCTGCCCTAAATGCTCGCATTTTGTACGAACCAAGAACGACATCTGACTTCACCCCGCCACCCCCAGAATCTCCCGGCGGATCTCGGCGACGGTCTCGGCATCGAGGCCGCCCTTCTTGGCGATCTTCTCCACCTCGGTAGCAGCCGCTTCGGCCTTGGCGCGCACCTCGGCCTGCCACTTCTTCTGCGCGATGCTGGCCTTGCCCAGCTCGGCGACAGCCTTGGCGACCTTGGGCAGGTCGATCTGGTCGCCTTCGCTCATCAGCAGCTTGAACAGGTGTTCCTGGACGAGGCGCATCAGCGCTTCGTTGACGGCGCCTTCCTCGTCCGGCGCGGCGGCGACCACGGCGCGGGCCTGCTCGCTGGCCATCTTCAGCGCCGAGAGGCGTTCCTCGAAGTTCTGCCCGTAGCGGTGCAGCGCCGACTTGCTGATGGCATAGCCGCGCTCGGTTAGCTCCTGAGCCAGGGCCTCGTAGTCGCTGAAGTTGTTCTCGGCCAGGGCCTGGTCGAGCCAGGCCTTGACCTCGGCCGGGAGCGTGGCGACCTTGCTGCGCGGGGGCATGTCAGGCGCTCCAGTACTTTTCCGGGCGGGCGATGCCGGGGCGGCATTCGACGGTGTACTCGGCGATGTCCACGCCGTAGTGCGTCAGGCCGCAGATCCACACGCCGGAAGGCTCCTTCTTCAGGGTGACCAGGCTGCGGTCGGCGAGGTAGTCCAGCTCGCGGCGCAGCTCCAGGGCGGTGGCGTCGGGGTAGATGCCCTGGATGGTGGCCAGCACCACGGCCTCGTGCGGGTCTACCGGGCGGGATTTGTTGAGGGTCAGCAGGATGTACCAGCGCAGGGTTTCCCGGCGGGCCTTGTCGGCATCAATCATGGCGCGCTCCTTTGAGCAGGACGTTTTCGAACTTGAGGGCCAGGCCGTCGAGCTTGGCCTCGATCACCGACTGGCTGCGCACGAAGTCTTCGCGGCGCACGTACTCCAGTGGCAGGTCGGCCTGGAAGCGCATCAGGGCGCGCTCCAGCTGCTTGACCGTCTCGGCCTCCTTGTCCTGGCGGTCGAGCAATTTGGCGAAGCTTTCTTCCCAATGGCGGCTGGCGCTCTGGCGGGCGGCGTCCTGGGCGGCGAAGCGATCGGCCAGGCGCTTCTCGAACTGGGCCAGCAGGAGCTTGACCAGGGCGGTGACGACGGTGGCGAACAGGCTGAGCAGGGCGGCGGCCCAGCCGATCAGCTGGCTGAGTTCCATCTGGAGCATCATGGGGTGGCGTCCTTGCGGAGGGTGAGCAGGGCGGTTACCTGGCTGGCGAGGCCGCGGGCCCAGCGGCCGTAGTCCTGGGCGTGGGCGAGGATGTCGGCGGGGCTGACGCCGCTTTCGAGTAGTTCGGCGTCAGTGCCGGGGGCGGCGAAGGGGGCTGTGCCGTAGCGGCTGGCAACGGGGCCTGCCAGGGCGCCGGGCACGCCGAGGGCGGCGTTGTAGTCGCGCAGCCAGCCAACAGTGAACACGCAATGAGGCACAGGCTCAGGTGCCTGACCGGGCGTGCGGCGGTATTGAGCGGAGACATGGGCGATGCGGCCCTCCAGTTCGGTGACTTGCTTGGCGTGGGTGGCCTGGTCGGCGAGCAGCTGCGCCTCGGCCGCGTTGGCGCGGGTGACCTGCTGCTGCAGCTCGATGCGGGCCTGCTGTTCGGCGGCAAGCGCCTGCTGCGCCTGGGTGGTGCGTTCGTTCTGCAGGGCGGCGTTGCCCAGCGCCTCAGCGTGGCGGAAGCCGAAGCCGTAGCCGATACCGCCACCAGCGGCACCGCAGATAAGGCAGCCGAGCAGGGCGAGCAGCACGCCGGTCGGCAGGCTGGTGAGGCGCTCAAACATGGAGCGCCCTCCGCTGGCGGCGGGCCTTGCGGGCGGCACGGCGCGCCGCGGCGACGCCGGACTTGCCCGGCCGCTCCGGCGGAAAGGGCACGAGGTAGCGGCAGCTGGGTACCCACAGCCGCGGGGTGCCAAAGAGCCCATCCAGCAAGCGCAGCAGGCGGGCGATCATGCGCGCACCGCCTGGTGCGTCATCACCCGCAGCACGGCGTTGAGCACCGGCAGGCCGACGGCCACGGCGGTGTACAGGCTGACCGGCAGGTGCGGTTGCAGCAGGCCTGTGCCGGCCTCCAGGGCGACCAGGCCGGCCGCGATGGCGTTGACCCACAGCGTGCGGCTGCGGCTCCAGTGCTTGCACTCAGCCATGGCGCACGCCCTCCAGGATGCCGGCCAGGGCGAGGCCTTCGGCGATCAGCTTGTCGCCATACCAGTGGCCACCGGGCAACGGGCCGGGGCCGTTCTCATGACGGACGATGGCCTGCACCAGGGCGTGCATGGTGGCGAAGTCGTAGACGTCGACCGTCTCGTCGTCGGGGCCGATGCCGAGCGCCATGGCGACCTGTTTGGCATAGGCGGCGGTGTCGTTCTCGTGCGCCGGCGCCCAGCGTTCGATGATCTCGCGGACGCTGTCGATGCGGCTGCCGTCACGGGCGCGGCGGGCGTCCTGGTAGGTGATAAGCGTGCGGGCAATGGCGCGGATGCCCCACACCGGATGGCTGAAGACGATGAAGCGGGCGTCGCCCGACTGGTCCAGCGCCATGCCCTGCCAGCGGGTGCCGTTGCGCTCGATGTTGCCGGGGTTGTAGTTGCGGATGCCGCGGGGGCTCGGGCGGGTCATGCGGACTCCTTGTGGCCGATGGCCGCCCGCAGCTCGGCCAGGCGCGCGCGGCCGACCTCGGGGGCGGATTGCTTGAGTTCGGATATGCGGCGGGTCGGCTTCAGCGGCGCCGGGTCGGCGGCGGCTGCCTTGCGGTGCAGCTCACGGTGCGCCTTGACGGCATTGCGGCGCGCCTCGATGCGGGCGATGCCGTCCTTGGCCATGGTCCGCGCGATGGGCCGGAGTTCGATCGGGCAGCGGGCGAAGATCTCACGCTGGCGGGCGACGTCCGGGTAGGCATCGACGATGGCCTGGGCGTAGTCGCTGGCGTGGCGCAGGGGGCGCTTGGGGGCTTCGATATCCATGCCGCCATGTTCCGTGGCGGCTGGATATCAGGGGATTCTGAGGGGGTTCAGTAGATACAAAGAGCCCCGCATGGAGC
>NZ_JACBXH010000020.1:0-78216 GCF_041381355.1 Pseudomonas sp. LM13 | reverse complement strand
CTAGAATGTGCTTCCCCCAACCGGAGCCATGCCATGCACATCCTTGCCGACGAAAATATTCCGCTGGTCGATGAGTTCTTTGCCGGTCTCGGAGCGATTCGTCGCATGCCCGGCCGCAGTATCAACCGGGCGGCGCTGGAAGGCGTGGATGTGCTGCTGGTGCGCTCGGTGACGCGGGTCGACCGCGAATTGCTGCAAGGCACGGCGGTGCGCTTCGTCGGCACCTGCACCATCGGCACCGACCATCTGGACCTCGACTATTTCGAGCAGGCTGGCATCGATTGGGCCAGCGCGCCAGGCTGCAATGCGCGGGGGGTGGTCGATTATGTGCTGGGCGGCCTGTTGGCGTTGGCCGAGGTCAGCGGCGAAGCGCTGGCGCAACGTCGTTTCGGCGTGGTGGGCGCCGGCGAGGTAGGCGGGCGCTTGGTCGAGGTGCTGCGGGGCCTCGGCTGGGACGTGCGCGTCTGCGACCCGCCGCGCCAGGCGCGCGAAGCTGGCGGTTTCGTGTCGCTGGACGAAGTGATCGCCGAGTGCGATGTCATCAGTCTGCACACCCCGTTGAGCATGAACGGCGACTGCCCGACCTTTCATTTGTTCGACCGGCAGCGGCTGAGCAAGCTGCGACCGGGCGCCTGGCTGATCAACGCCAGCAGGGGGGCGGTGGTGGATAACGCGGCCTTGCGTGATCTGCTACTGCAGCGCCCGGACCTCGAGGCGGTACTGGATGTCTGGGAAGGCGAGCCGCAGGTGGACGTCGAACTGGCTGATCTGTGTCGCATCGCCACGCCGCATATTGCCGGTTACAGTCTGGACGGCAAATTGCGCGGCACGGCGCAGATCCATGCGGCCTATTGCGCTACACGCGGCCTTGAGCCGACCGTCCAGCTGGCGCAGCTGATGCCGGGTGCTGCGCTGACCGAGCTGACCTTCGCCGCATCGGCAGAGCCGGCCGAGATGCTGGCAACGCTGTGCCGGGCAGTCTACGACCCGCGCCGCGACGATGCCGACTTCCGCCGCAGCCTCGTCGGCGACGACGCGCAGCGCCGGACAGCGTTCGATCTGCTGCGCAAAGGCTACCCGACGCGCCGCGAGATCGACGGGCTCGCCGTGCGGATAGAGGGGAACAACCGAGCGCTGGAAACGGTTGTCAGCGCGCTCGGGGCCCGCTTGCTGCACTAGCTGGCAGATCGGGCGCAGCTTGGATGCAATTTCCATCCTGCTCCGCTAGCATTACCCGTCCTGTGCGACACGTGTGTACGTGTCGTGCTTGGTTTGGTTTACTGCACCATGGCTCCAAACCCTTTGCTATCAGGGGGTTAATGCTTAAAACAGCAGTCAATGTACCGGCTCTGCCTGGTAAACCTATGCTTCGGACGCTCTGCGTTTTAGCGAAGCTAGGCAATAAATCTGCATCAGTTCGCGCCCAAAATGGGTTCAGAGTGAGGTGCAGACACAGGAAAGTAGCTTTCCGGCCCGTCTGGATTGTTACAAATAAATGTCTAAGCCTGAGGGTGAATTCCGCCCTCAGGGCAGAACTTCGTCCTCTTGTTTGGCATAGAGCC
This sequence comes from Pseudomonas sp. LM13, assembly GCF_041381355.1. Lineage (NCBI taxonomy): Bacteria > Pseudomonadati > Pseudomonadota > Gammaproteobacteria > Pseudomonadales > Pseudomonadaceae > Pseudomonas > Pseudomonas sp. LM13. The sequence goes on along the minus strand of NZ_JACBXH010000020.1, from coordinate 76,654 downwards.
TTATCACCGTCGTGAGACGTTGGGGACGTTGAACCAAGCACGGAGCGTCAAGCTCCGAAACGCATTGCTCAGCTCCGCTTGCACAGGGAGTACCGAGCCGGGCATGTACCTGCCCGTTCATTAGATCGGCATGCGTCAGGGGCCAACCCTGGGGTGTGAAGCCCGATTAACAATGTCTCGCTCGCAAGAGGGTGTTATCCGGTGACGGAGAACGCTTCGCGTCCGAATTGCACGGACGTGTCGAGGCTAATGACCCAACCCGCATGGCTAACACATGTGAATCGTCGCCAGAACCCTCGTCATAATGGACGGGCCTACGGCAATTATTGGCCTCAGCCAAAAACGGCAATGCAGTCGGTCATCACTGTGGGATGAGGTGATGCGGTACCGCAGACTGCCGGGGGAGAGACGAAGCCTAAACGGGGAATTGATGCGTCTCGGGGAACGTGGCAATCCCGACCACCCGCCTGGGCAGCAACATCGGTCAGGCAGGCAAACTGCAAGGGGCGCTGATGGGTGTGGGGAATGGGAGGATGCAAAAAGCGAAGGGCTACCTGTAATGGGTGGCATACCGGTTGAGACATTACCGGCAGGGGCAACCCTGGCTGACGTGCATCTGGTTTACGAGCGCAAGAAGAGCCGCTGATTCCAGCGATAACCAAACGACCCTATGGGCGACTACTGCCCATAGGGGAGTAGTCCGTCCTGAATGTCGTGCATATCAGGAGGACAGTATGAAAACGCAACCGGCAGCACCGGTCGCGTCTGCGTCCTTCGACGGGGTGAAGAACTGGCACGATCTCGATTGGGCCAGGATTCAACAATCCGTTCGGAAAACGCAGCTAAAGATTGCGCAGGCAACTCGGGAAGGCGACTGGCGCAGGGTTAAACGCCTGCAACGCCTGCTGACCCACTCGTTTTATGGCCGCTGTCTGGCCGTAAGACGAGTCACGGAGAACCGGGGTCGCAAGACGCCGGGTGTCGATGGAGAAACCTGGGGAACGCCTCAGGCCAAGCTCCATGCCGTGGGACGTCTGTCGAAAAAGCGAGGCTATCGGCCCAGGCCGCTGCGGCGGGTATGGATACCGAAGCCTGGAAAGCATGAGAAACGCCCGCTGGGTATCCCGACCATGTTGGATCGGGCCATGCAGGCGCTGTATCTGCAAGTGTTGGAACCTGTCGTGGAAAGCACCAGCGATCCGAAGTCCTATGGGTTTCGCCCGGATCGTTCGACTGCTGACGCAATGGTTGAGCTTTTCCACCTGCTGTCGCCGCAAACGGCGCCGGTCTGGATTCTGGAAGGCGACATCAAGGGTTTCTTCGACAACATTAACCATGAGTGGCTGTGCTGGAATGTACCGATGGACAGGACGGTACTGCGCAAATGGTTGAAGGCCGGGGTTATCGACCGGCGACAACTCATGGCTACGGAGGCCGGGACGCCGCAGGGTGGGATCATCTCGCCCTGTCTGGCAAACGCCACCCTGAATGGTCTGGAGACTCAGCTAAAGCGCCATCTGGTGAACAAGTTGGGGACCCGGAACGCTAAGAAGAGCAAGGTACAGTGTGTTCGCTATGCGGATGACTTCGTCGTAACTGCAGCCTCGAAAGAGCTGTTGGAGGAAGAGGTCAAGCCCTGGGTAGAGCAATTTCTGTCGGTACGAGGAGTTGCGCTGTCACGGGAGAAAACGCAGATCACGCACATCCACCAAGGCTTCGATTTTCTGGGGTGGAATTTCAGGAAGTACGTGCCGAAATCGCCGTATAGGAATGCCAAGCTGCTGATCAAGCCCTCGAAGAAGAACGTCTCGGCGTTCTATCGGAAAGTGCGTGAGATCATCAAAGGCAGCGGAGCACTGACGCAGGACGCGTTGATCGGCCAGCTGAACCCGGTACTGAAGGGGTGGGCGCAATACCACTCCACGGTCGTGGCAAAACAAACCTTCAGCAAGCTGGATAGCCTTATCTTCTGGCGACTCTGGAGGTGGGCGAAGCGGAGGCATCCGCGGAAGTCGGCTGACTGGATCAGGAAAAAATACTTCCGATCCATAGGTGGGCAGAACTGGGTGTTTGCGTATCCCTACAAAAATGGCAAGGGAGAAAGGCAGTTCCGGCGGCTGTACGAGCTGGCGGAGACCGCAATCGTGCGTCACAAGCGTTTATCGGGAGAGTATCAGCCCTACGACGCGACGCAGGAGCTGAAGTGGGAGGCGTTGAGGGTTCAACGGATGCAGCACACGCTGCGTTATCGAGGACAGATCCTCAGCATCTTCCGTAGGCAGAAGGGGCTATGTGCCCTGTGCGGGCATGCGATCAGCAAGGAAACCGGTTGGCACGACCATCACGTCATCAGGCGTGTGGACGGCGGGACGGATACCTTGAGGAACCGTGTGCTGCTTCATCCCAACTGTCATGCGCTGGTGCATAGCCGGCGTGAAAAGGTAACTCTGCGATACGGTGGCCAGAGATGCTAATATCTCGCACCATTAATGTCGGTTAGCCTCTTGGCTGGCTTTTCGTAAACTTGAGCCGTATGCGGTGAAAGCCGCACGTACGGTTCTTAGGGGGGACGGGCCAGTAATGGCCTGTCCCTACCCGACCTGCCTAGTTCCCCGCGATGGTGTTATGAGTTATCAGGTTCTTGCACGTAAATGGCGTCCGCGCTCGTTCCGCGAAATGGTCGGCCAGACGCATGTGCTCAAGGCCCTGATCAACGCGCTGGACAACCAGCGTCTGCACCATGCCTATCTGTTCACCGGTACCCGCGGCGTCGGCAAGACTACCATTGCGCGGATCATCGCCAAGTGCCTGAACTGCGAGACCGGCGTCAGCTCAACACCCTGCGGCCAGTGTTCGGTCTGCCGGGAGATCGATGAAGGACGCTTCGTCGACTTGATCGAAGTGGACGCCGCGAGCCGCACCAAGGTCGAGGACACCCGCGAGTTGCTGGACAACGTGCAGTACGCACCGAGCCGCGGACGTTACAAGGTCTACCTGATCGACGAAGTGCACATGCTCTCGTCGCACTCTTTCAACGCGCTGCTCAAGACCCTCGAAGAGCCGCCACCCCACGTCAAGTTCCTGCTGGCGACCACCGATCCGCAGAAGTTGCCGGTGACCATCCTGTCGCGCTGCCTGCAGTTTTCGCTGAAGAACATGCCGCCGGAGCGAGTCGTGGAACATCTGTCCCATGTGCTTGGCGTCGAGAATGTGCCTTTCGAGGAAGATGCGCTGTGGCTGCTCGGGCGCGCCGCGGACGGCTCGATGCGCGACGCCATGAGCCTGACCGACCAGGCGATCGCCTTCGGTGAGGGCAAGGTGCTGGCCGCCGATGTGCGGGCGATGCTTGGCACGCTTGATCACGGTCAGGTCTACGGCGTGCTGCAGGCGCTGCTTGAGGGCGACGCTCGGGCGCTGCTCGAAGCCGTTCGCCATCTTGCCGAACAGGGCCCGGATTGGGCCGGTGTACTGGCGGAAATGCTCAATGTGCTGCATCGCGTTGCCATCGCCCAGGCGCTACCGGATGCGGTGGATAACGGCCAGGGCGATCGCGATCGGGTGCTGGCACTGGCCCAGGCGCTGCCAGCCGAAGATGTGCAGTTTTATTACCAGATGGGGCTGATCGGCCGCCGCGATTTACCGCTGGCGCCCGATCCGCGCAGTGGCTTCGAAATGGTTCTGCTGCGTATGCTGGCGTTCCGTCCGGCGGATACGGATGACGCGCCGCGAACATCGCTAAAGAATTTGGGAATCAGCCCGGCCACAGCTGATTCCAAGCCTGCAGCGGTGGCCGATACCGCTGCTCCCGGCGTGTCGCCTGTTCCTAGTTCCGCTCCAGAGGCTCCTGTCGCCTCAGAGATGCCGATGTCTGCTGCTGTGGTGGCGGCCACCAGCCCTGTCGAGCCGCCGGCCGCAGTCGCTCCTGAGCAGCCCGCCGCGGCAGAGCCACCGGCACCGTCAGCGATTGAAGAACAGCCGGTGCCAGTGGTCGATGTGCCCTGGAACGAGCCGCCCGAGGTGGCGCCGGTGGCCGTCGAGTCCGATGCCGTTCAGCCGGAGCCAGCGCTGGACGGTCCGCCTGATCATGTGGCCGCCGTGGTCCAGGTCGAAGAGCCTGACGATGACGAGCCGCCGCTGACTGATGAAGACTATTTCGAGGTGGAGAACCAGGCTGAGGCGTACCTCGAAGAATTGCAGCAGGACAAGACGGACCAGCAGGAGGCCGAGCCGCTGCCGGCGGTTGAGCCTGCCACCGGGCTGGCTGCCGAATGGCTGGAGCTCTATCTCAAGCTCGGTCTGTCCGGCCTGACTGGCAGCATCGCAGCCAACTGCACGTTGATTTCGGTGGAGGGCGATCGCTGGCTGATGCACCTCGACCCGGCGCAGAGCGCCCTGTTCAACCCGACGCAGCAGCGCCGGCTGAACGATGCGTTGAATCAGTACCACGGGCGGACGCTGCAGCTCGATATCGTGCTGCAGAAGCCCGAGCAGGAAACGCCGGCGCAGGCCGCGCAGCGTCGTCGCGCCGAGCGACAGCGTGCCGCCGAGCAATCGATTCATGCGGATCCGCTGGTCCAGCAGTTGATGCAGCAGTTCGCCGCGGTGATCCGTGAAGGCACCATCGAACCCGTAGAACACTCAGAACCCTGATCGAATTGAGGTGATACCCATGATGAAAGGTGGCATGGCCGGCCTGATGAAGCAGGCGCAGCAGATGCAGGAAAAGATGCAGAAGATGCAGGAAGAGCTGGCGAACGCCGAAGTCACTGGCCAATCCGGTGCCGGCCTGGTCAGCGTGGTGATGAACGGGCGTCATGACGTCAAGCGCGTCAGCCTCGATGACAGCCTGATGCAGGAAGACAAGGAAATCCTCGAGGACCTGATCGCCGCAGCTGTTAACGATGCGGTGCGCAAGATCGAACAGAACAGTCAGGAAAAGATGGCCGGCATGACCGCCGGGATGCAGCTGCCGCCGGGCTTCAAGATGCCGTTCTGATCCATCAAAGTCCCACCCGAGCCGTTCCGCTTGCCAGGGAGCGGCCCGCTTTTCCAGTGATTCAAACCGAGACGCTCATGAGCTTCAGCCCGCTGATTCGGCAACTCATCGATGCCCTGCGCATTCTTCCTGGCGTCGGGCAAAAGACCGCACAACGCATGGCGTTGCAGTTGCTCGAGCGCGACCGCAGCGGTGGCCTGCGCCTGGCGCAGGCGTTGACGGCGGCGATGGAAGGGGTCGGCTACTGCCGGCAGTGCCGCACGCTGACCGAAGACGACCTCTGCCCACAGTGCGCTGATCCGCGGCGCGACGATTCGCTGCTTTGCGTGGTGCAGAGCCCGGTGGATGTGTTCGCGGTCGAGCAGACCGGCTTTCGTGGACGTTACTTCGTGCTCAAGGGGCATCTGTCTCCACTCGATGGCTTGGGTCCGGAAGCCATTGGCATCCCCGAGCTTCTGGCGCGTGTTGCGGACGGCGCGTTCACTGAAGTCATCCTCGCGACGAACCCCACGGTGGAAGGGGAGGCGACGGCGCATTACATCGCGCAGATGCTGATTCCCAAGGGGCTGACCATCAGCCGAATCGCCCACGGCGTTCCGCTGGGCGGCGAACTGGATCTGGTCGACGGCGGAACCCTCGCCCATGCCTTGGCCGGCCGCAAGACGATCAGCCTATAACCTGCAGCATTGATGATATGCCACCTCGGTAGTGCCGTTTCCCGTGTGATTCAGGTACAGTTCTAAGCCATTAACGTTAGATAACTAAAACGAATATAGTCCTTCGTTCTGGTTATATGTACTGGCTATTCGAATCGAGGTCGAAATGAAAGCAAAGCATTGGCTGGTTCCGGCTCTGCTGTTGCTGAGCGCGTTTGCTCAGGCGCAGGAGAAGTTCAAGGTTGGCTACATCCGCGTGATGGACGATGCCCAGGCCATGGTTGCACATGAGGCTGGCTTGTATAAGAAGCACGGCCTTGATGTCGAGCTGATCGAGTTCAGCTCCGGTACCGATCTGATCAAGGCGATCGTTGGCGGGCAGTTGGATACCGGCGTGCTCGGCTTCACCAATGCGGTAGCCTGGGCTTCCAAAGGCGCAGATCTCAAGGTCGTGGGCGGTGCTCAGCAGGGCTACCACTCCATCGTGGCGCTTGAGGGTTCGGGCATCGAGAAGGTTGCGGACCTGAAGGGCAAGATCCTTGCCTCCCAGAAAGAAGGAAGCACGGCCGATGCGGTGCTGCGCGGCGTGACATTGAAAAGCGCAGAACTCAAGCCGAGCGACGTCAACATCATGGGTGTCAGCCCGGCCGTTGCGGTGCAGTCGCTGGTCTCCGGACGTGTCGATGCCGCCTTCCTGTTCGAGCCATACGATCGCATCGCGCAGCTGGTTGCACCGGTTCAGCAGGTCTACGAGATCGGTGAAGTGTGGCCGTTCCCGTGCATGGTTGTGATCACCTCCGGCGACACCCTGGCCAAGCGCAAGGACGCCGTCTGGAAGTCGCTGGATGCTCAGCGCGATGCCATCGAGATGCTCGACAAGCAGCCAGCCGAGGCAGCCAAGCTGATCGCCGACTACTTCATCGCCGAACCGACGCTGAAAACGCTCAAGCGTGGTGAGCTTGCTCGCGAGGTGGTGATCGAGGAGGCGATCGGCACCCAGACCTTCAGCGCCAAGCTTGGCCAGGACGATCTGGCGCGCATTCAGGAGCTGGCGGACATTCTGCAGGAGCTCGGTTCGCTGAAGACCCGCGATGGCAAGCCGTTCGACACCAGTGCCATCGTCGATCTGTCCTGGCAGGAAGCTCGCCAGCTCTGATCGCTCCCTCTGTTTGGAACCACACGGGCCCGGCCTTGCGCCGGGCCGTTTGCATCGCCCGCATTGCCGGGCAATTTCGTTTCTGGATTTGCGGATTTTTATGCAACTCAGGTTTGAAGAAGTAGACAAGCGCTTCGGGCAGCTCGAAGTCATCAAGGGGTTCAGCGGCGAGTTCGCCCAGGGCGAGCTGGTTGCATTGGTCGGGCCTTCAGGCTGTGGCAAGTCGACCCTGTTGCATCTGGTTGCGGGGCTGGAGAAGCCCAGCGCTGGCCGCGTGCTTGCCGATGGCAAGCCGATCACCGAGCCGAGCCCGCGGCGAACGCTGGTGTTCCAGGAGCATGCGCTGTATCCCTGGCTCAGCCTGCAGGGCAATGTGGCCATGGCGCTCGAGCTGCAGGGCGTGGCCAAGGGCGAGGCCTTTGAGCAGGCGCGCGTCTGGCTCGAGCGTGTCGGGCTCAATGGCTTCGAGCACTACTATCCGCACCAGGTTTCCGGTGGCATGCGCCAGCGTACCGCCCTGGCCCGGGCTTTTATTGCCAAGCCCGAGGTGCTGTTGCTGGACGAGCCGTTCGGCGCCCTCGATGCACTGACTCGCATGGCGCTGCAGGATGTGCTGCGCGAGCTGATCGAGGAGCATCAGCCGACCGTGCTGCTGGTTACCCATGACGTCGATGAAGCCCTGTATCTGGCCGATCATGTGCTGGTGTTCAGTGCGCGGCCGACTCGGGTGCTCAAGACGTTCAATTTCACCCATTGCGAAAAAAGCCACGACCTGTCGGACTTCGCTGCCGAGCGTAAGGAAATCCTCAGCCTGCTGGGCATCAAGACGGAGGTAGCGCACCCATGAGTCAGGCTCGTCGTCTTACCGGCCCGAAGAAATATCTCGCCGTCGTTCTGGCCATCCTGTTCATCCTGCTGATCTGGCAGGTGGCGGCCTGGAGCCTGCCTGCGTTCCTCATGCCGGGTATCCCGACCGTCGTCGAGCGTCTGATCACCACGATCCAGCAAGCGGAGTTCCGCGAAGGCCTGTACGGCAGCATGAGCCGCCTGGGCAGTGGATATGGTTTCGCCTTGCTGTTCGGCATCGGTTTCGGCCTGGTTGGGGGCGTGCTGTTCTTCTTCCGCGAGATCCTGCGCTCGGCCATTGTCATCCTGCAGTCGATTCCGTCGATCGCGTGGGTGCCACTGTTTCTCATCGTGATGGGCTTTGGCAACCTGCCGATCATCGTCGTGGTGGCGCTGGCGGCGTTCTTCCCGATGGCGCTTTCGGTGATGAACGCCACCGAGAGCGTGCAGCCAGTGCATGTCTCGGCCGCACGGGTGATGGGTGCTTCGCGTTGGCAGCTGCTGCGCCGCGTGTACCTGCCGGCGGTGATGCCAGAGCTGATCACTGGTGCCCAGCTGGCCTTCGGTAATGCCTGGCGTGCACTCATCTCCGCCGAGATGCTGATCGGTTTCGGTCAGGGCCTGGGTCGCTCGCTGGCTTACTCCGGGGAGATCGCCGATATGGTGGGGGTCATGATGAACATCCTGGTGATCGCCATTCTCGCGACCCTGATCGATCAGGTGGTGCTGGAGAAGTTCAAGCAGCGAATGCTGCGCTACCAGTACGTTTAGGATTGGCCCGTGCCTGCTTCGTCGCGCATCGTTCTGTGGCTCGCCTTGTTGGCGCCAGCTGCGTCCTTGGCCGAGCCACTGCCGATAGCGCTGCCCGAACACCGTGTGCTCTCGAGTAGCGAGACGGAGAGTTTCGAATCGGCGCTGGCCGAGCAGCTCGGCGCCGAGCTCGGGCGTCCGGTGCAGCTCGTGGTGTCGGAAGGAGAGGCCGCCGTGCGCATGGATGCCAGCCTGCCGCGTGGCGTGAGTGCCTACTATCGCGCCGTGCCTGCCGCGCTCGTCGCGACCGAGGCGGGCCCGCCGGCTGGGCCGATCTTCACGATCAGCCGGTCTGCGTCAGCAATGCAAGCCCCTATGCGCCACTGCTGCGCCAACGCTTTGCGGCATCTCCGCGGCAGTATCCCAGCACAGCGCACGCACTTATCGGCCTAAAGCTCGGCGAATGCGTGGCGGTGGTCGAGGATGAAGGCTTACTGACGGAGCTGGCCACCTTGCCGGAATGGCGTCGCTACAAGCGACTGCTGCCTGCGCTGGGCAACGCCGAGCGGCAGCTTCGCCTGGTTGCCGACGACACCAAGCTACAGCAGGAGCTCGACGCGCTCATCGCTCGCTGGTCCGCGGACGGCAGCCTGGCGGAACTGACGCGGCAGTGGATCGATGAGGTCGCCTTTCAGGCCTATGTGCTGGCCGACACTCTGGATTGCCACTGATCGCCTCGCAGTCAACATCAGCGGCTTGTTCAGTGCTCGGTATCGACGATCCGCGGTAGCGCTCGCTGCAGTCCATCGAGCATGAGTGGGGCGCGAATGTGCCCACGCAGGGTGCCGTCGGGGCCCACCAGCGCCAGATTGCCGCTGTGGCTGACGCTGTAGTCGCCCTGAGCCTCGTTCGCCGGCACGAACGGCAGGCCAAGCGCCCTGGACAGCTGCTGTAGTTGCTCCATTTTGCCGGTGAGGCCGCTGAAGCCCGCGCGGTAGTAATCGAGATAGGTCTTCAGCTGCTGCGGTGTATCGCGCTCAGGATCGGCAGTGATCAATACCAGCTGCAACCGCCCGCGGGTATCGCTCGGTAGCTGGCCGAACACTCGGCGCATGTCGCTCAGCGTTGTCGGACAGATGTCCGGGCAGGCGGTGAACCCAAAGAAAAGAATATGCCAGCGTCCCTGCAATGACCGCGTGTCGAACGGCTGGCCATCCTGGTCGATCAGCGTTAGCGGAGGTATCACACGCTCACGCGGCAGCAGCAGAACATTCGCCTCATCCAGCAGGGCGTCACGGTCCAGTGCCAGTGCTGGTGTGGTCCAGGCAAGCGCAAGAATCAGCAGGCAGCGCCAGAGAGTCATTGGCACAGCGGCTCCTCTAGATCGCGTCGAGGCCGTAACTGATCAGCGGTCGCTCAGCGCGAAAGCGGTCAGGGTAAAGGTCGGAATGCCAATGTCCTGCAACTTCTGCGATCCGCCGAGCTCGGGCAGGTCGATGATCGCAGCGGCTTCATGGATGCTGGCACGCATGCGTCGCACCAGCTGGGCAGCGGCGAGGAGGGTGCCGCCGGTGGCGATCAAGTCGTCGAACAGCAGTACCGAATCGCCTTCGCACAGGCTGTCGGCATGGATCTCCAGGTGCGCTTCGCCGTATTCGGTGCAATAGGCCTGCGACAGCACGTCTGCGGGCAGTTTGCCCTGCTTGCGGAACAGCACCAGTGGCTTGTTCAGCTCATATGCGAGGATCGAACCGATCAGAAAACCGCGGGCGTCGAGTGCGCCGATATGGGTGAAGTCGGCTTCCACGTAGCGCTGGATCAGGCTGTCAGCCACCATGCGCAGCGCTTTCGGCGACTGGAAAAGAGGGGTGATATCGCGAAAGATTACGCCCGGCTGCGGAAAATCCGGCACCGGGCGGATCAGGGTCTTGATGCTGAATTCGTCGAAGATCATCGGGTTACTACTCCAAAGACTCGGTGACTCAGACGTCCATGGCACCGCCGGCGAGGGCGCACAGTCCGATGGAATCCAGAATGCGCACCTCCTTGCCCTCGGCTTCGAGCAGGCCGTTCTGCTGGAAGCGGGTGAATACGCGGGATACGGTTTCGACCGCGAGGCCCAGATAATTGCCGATCTCGTTGCGCGACATGGGCAGGCGGAACTGGTTGGCCGAGAAGCCCCGCGCACTGAAGCGCGCCGAGAGGTTGATCAGGAAGGTGGCGATGCGCTCATCAGCGGTCTTTTTCGACAGCAAGAGCATCATCTGCTGATCGTCGCGGATCTCGCGGCTCATGATACGCATCAGCTGGCGGCGCAGTTGCGGCAGCAGCACGCTCAGTTCATCGAGTCGCTCGAAGGGAATTTCGCATACCGATGTGGTTTCCAGCGCCTGGGCCGTAACCGGGCAGCTTTCGGTGTCCATGCCCGACAGGCCGACCAGCTCGCTGGGTAGGTGGAAGCCGGTGATCTGCTCCTCGCCGCCGTCGGTCACGCTGAAGGTACGCAGCGCCCCGGAGCGCACCGCGAACACCGAGCTGAACACGTCGCCCTGGCGGAACAGTGTCTCGCCTTTCTTCAACGGGCGTCCGCGCTTGATGATGTCGTCCAACGTGTCCATGTCCTGCATGTTCAGGGACAGGGGCAGGCAGAGCCCGGAAAGGCTGCAATCCTTGCAGTGAGCTTGCCGCTGCGCACGGACCTTGATCGACTCGGACATAGAGGGCTTCCTGGAAAACCGGGTTATAGCGCGCAAGGTTAACTCAGCTTGTCGACCATAGCCAATCGGCGCGAGGGTCGCAGGGGCTTCGAGACAGGTGGTTCTGGGAAGGCTAGATCAAGTGCGATTGGCCACGGACGGCGTCTTCGGGCAAGTAGTGATCGAACAGCATGCAGATGGAGCGAACCAGCAGGCGCCCGGCAGGCTGGATGATCAGGTGACTGTGCGTCAGTTCGAGCAGCCCGTCCGCCGCCATTTGCTCGAGAATTGCCCAGGCTTCGGCGAAGTACGTCCTGAAGTCAATGCTATAGGCATGCTCAATAGTGGCGAAGGACAGTTCGAAGTCGCAGATCAGTGACTGAATGACGGCGCGGCGGATGCGGTCGTCCTGGTTACAGCGCAAACCTCTGGCTGTCGCTAACTGGCCGAGATCCAGTTGATGCTGATAGTCGGCGATATCCGCGCTGTTCTGGCAGTACAGGTCGCCGATCTGGCTGATTGCCGATACGCCGAGACCAATCAGATCGCAGTGGCCATGGGTGGTGTAGCCCTGGAAGTTGCGCTGCAGGCTGCCGTCTTCCTGTGCCATTGCCAGCTCGTCGTCAGGCAGTGCGAAGTGATCCGCTCCGATGTAGCGGTATCCCGCATCGGTGAGCTGCTCGATGCTGCGCTCGAGCATGGTCAGTTTATCGGCCACGGACGGCAGGTCGGCCTGGTTGATACGTCGCTGTGGGGTGAATCGCTCGGGCTGGTGCACGTAGTTGAACAGGGACAGGCGATCCGGCTGCAGCTCGATTACGGCGTCGACGGTCCTGGCAAAGCGGTCCGGGGTCTGCAATGGCAGACCGTAGATCAGATCGATGTTCAGTGAGCGGTACTGTAACGTGCGGGCCGCATCGATGATGGTGCGGGTCTGTTCGAGGGTCTGCATGCGGTTAATCGCGCGCTGCACGTCAGGGTCCAGATCCTGGACGCCGATACTGAGGCGATTGAAGCCAAGTTCTCTGAGCAGACCGATTGTTGGCCAGTCCGCTTCGCGGGGATCGATTTCGATGCTGAAATCCCCGTGATCATCGTCCTGCAGATGGAAATGCTGGCGCAGGTGGCGCATCAGCCTTCGCAGTTCGTCATGACTGAGAAACGTGGGGGTACCGCCTCCGACGTGCAGCTGCTCGACGACCTGTTCCGCGCTCAGGTGGCAGGCGATCAGCTCGATCTCCTTTTCGAGACGCTCCAGGTAGGGGAGAGCACGGCCCCGGTCCTTGGTGATGACCTTGTTGCGACCGCAGTAGTAGCAGGCGTTGGCACAGAATGGCAGATGCACGTACAGCGACAGCGGATGCACGGCCAGGCGGCTGCTGCGCAGCGCGTGAAGGAGGTCGAAGGATCCGATCTTGTCGTTGAACTGGGCCGCTGTCGGATACGACGTATAACGCGGGCCAATCTGATCGTAACGACGGATCAGGTCGGCATCCCAGCGAATGGAGTCGAGCATGTGGTGTTTCCGGTCATGACAGCGGTCGCTGGATTCTAGGGGGAGCGCCTGGCACCGGACTTGACCTGTATCAAACTTGGTCTGACCCTAGCCAGCGGTATCAAATCGATGCCCCGGGCGCGAAGATTCCGCCGCAGCCGTGGTCGGACATTACATCGAATCGTATTGATCAGCAGAGCCTCACAAGGCCAAGGAGAGTTTCATGCACAGCCGCCAGCAAGAAATTGCAGCTGCGCTCAACGTCTGCGCACCGTTTAGCGGGCCCGACGCGATTCAGACCGAAATCGACCGGCGCGTGGCCTTCATCCAGCGCTGTTTGCGTGAGTCTGGAATGAAGACGCTGGTGCTGGGCATCAGTGGCGGGGTCGACTCCACGACTGCCGGGTTGCTGGCCCAGCGCGCGGTCGAGGGCATGCGGGCGGCTGGCGAAGGAGATTACCGATTCATTGCGGTTCGTCTGCCTTACCAGGTCCAGCATGATGAACATGAGGCGCAGCTCGCCGTGGACACGATCAAGCCGGACGAATGCCACACCGTCAACATCGGTACAGCTGTGCTTGGTCTGGCTGCAGCGACCGAGGCCCTCGAACCGCTGAGTCCCGAGCAGCGCGACTTCGTGCTGGGCAACACCAAGGCGCGCATGCGTATGGTCGCGCAGTACACCATTGCCAATGCCCGACAGGGGCTGGTCATCGGGACCGATCATGCTGCGGAGGCGGTGATGGGCTTCTTCACCAAGTTTGGCGATGGCGCTTGTGATCTGACGCCATTGGCGGGGTTGGTGAAGGATCAGGTGCGCCAGCTGGCCGGGGCTCTAGGCGCGCCGGAGCAGCTGGTTCACAAAGTGCCTACCGCTGATCTCGAGGAGCTGTCGCCCGGCAAGCCCGACGAAGCGGCACACGGCGTGACCTATCGCCATATCGACGACTTTCTGCAGGGCAAGCCAGTGCCAGAGGAAGCGGCGCGCATCATCGTCCAGACCTACTACAAGACGGCGCACAAGCGTCAGCTACCCAAGGAGCCTTGAGGCACACTGGCGATTGACTAATGTGAGTGGCTGCCATTCGACGCAGCCGAGCCATGCCCCATCAGCCACTGCTGATGCGGGCCGGGCATGGTCCAGATGCCGAACAGAATGACCATGATGCCCCCGGCGACACGTACTCCGCGCTTGCGCAGGAGCGTCGTCAAGCGTTCTGCGGCGAGGCCGGTGGCAAGCAGTACCGGCCAGGTGCCGATGCCGAACGCCAGCATCAGCATGGCACTGTCCAGCGCATCACCCTGGCTGGCCGACCACAACAATGTGCTATAGACCAGCCCGCACGGCAGCCAGCCCCAAAGCGCGCCCAGAATCAGGGCTCTGGAAACGCTGGTCACAGGCATCAGGCGACTGGCAACGGGCTGGATGTGCCGCCAGAGGCCGCGGCCGAGGGCCTCGACGCGAGTCAGCCCGCTCCACCAGCCAGCCAAGTACAACCCCATGCTGATCAGCAAAAGGGCAGCGATGACCCGCAGCGTCATTGCCGCGGGGCTCTTTGCCACGGCCCAGCCGGCCAGGCCGATGAGGAAGCCGGCAAGCGCATAGCTCAATACGCGGCCCAAGTTATACGCGATCAGCAGACGCAGACGCCGGGCGCGTTGCTCCGGCGGGATGGCCATGGTCAGGGCACCCATGAGGCCGCCGCACATGCCGAGACAGTGACCACCGCCGAGCAACCCAAGCACCCAGGCGGATAGCAGCAAGGGCGCCAGCTCATTCACCTTTGCGTTGCTCCTGCTGCTGCTCGTCGGTTTCCTGAGGGCCTCCGCTGGACGGCCGTTGCGGCTCTTCATCATCGAACAGGATGCTGTGTGCCGGTCCGTCCAGATCGTCGAACTGGCCGCTGTCCACCGCCCAGAAGAACACCCAGATTGCCAGAGCCACCAAGACCACTGCGACAGGGATCAGGATATACAAAGCCGCCATCGGGACCTCCATGCGCTGAAGCGAAAGCCTTCAGCGCGGAAAAAATGCGTGGCCAGTACCTCGCGTGCGTCGAGGTGCCTGAGCCGCATGTGTCAGCCGAGCACCTTGGGTAGGCGGGTCAGCCGAAGTGCGTTCAATACCACCAGCAGCGAGCTTGCCGACATGCCCAGTGCCGCCCAAAGGGGAGTGACCCAGCCTATCGCGGCGAACGGCAGGATCAGGCCATTGTACAGACTCGCCCAGACGAGGTTTTCGATGATGATGCGCCGGCTACGGCGTGCAACCTCGAACGACTGCGCCAGGCTGCCAAGACGGTTCGAAAGCAGCACAGCGTCAGCGCTGGTCTTCGCCAGATCGGTAGCCGAGCCCATGGCAACGCTGATATCGGCGGCGGCCAGAACCGGCACGTCGTTGACGCCATCACCGAGCATCAGCACCCGATGTCCTTGTGCCTGCAGTGCTTGCAGTCTGGCAAGCTTTGCCGCGGGGGTCATGCCGCCCTCGGCCTGGTCGATGCCCAGCTCGGCAGCGATCTGACCGACCATCGGTGAGCTGTCGCCAGAAAGCAGGAGCGTCTTCCAGCCACGACGCCGGCAGGCATCGAGCAGCGCTGGTGCGTCGTCACGCAGCTGGTCGTCCAGAACCAGCCAGGCGAGTGGCCCGTGGTCATCGCCGAGCAACAGCCATTGCCCCATGTCTCCGGGAATCGATGGGGGTGGATTACCGTAGCCTTCTGCCACGAAGCTCGGCTGGCCGATACGCAGCACGCGTCCGTCGACGCTGCCCACAAGGCCAAGGCCTGGCACGGTCTCGACCGACTCCGCCGGCAACGGCGCACGTCCGAAGGCGCGGGCGATCGGATGCTCGGAGCGGTTCTCGAGGGCGGCGGCCAGTGCCAGGCATGCATCGGCATCGAGAGCGCCGAGGGGGTGTATGGCGCTGAGCGTGAGGCGCCCCTCGGTCAGGGTGCCGGTCTTGTCGAACACCACTGTGTCGATCTGATTGAGCCCCTCCAGGACGTGCCCGCGAGTCAATAGCAGGCCGAGCTTGTGCAGGGTTCCGGTTGCCGTGGTGAGGGCGGTAGGGGTCGCCAGCGACAGCGCGCACGGGCAGGTCGCCACCAGCAGCGCGAGGACGATCCAGAACGCCCGTTGCGGGTCGATCTGCCACCAGACCAGACCGACAACGGTAGCTACGACCAGGACCACCAGCAGGAACCACTGTGCAACCCGATCGGCCAGCTCTGCCAGTTTCGGTTTGTCCGCTTGCGCCCGCTCCAGCAGGCGGACGATGGCGGACAGGCGGGTGTCGTCTCCCAGCGCCTGGACTTCGATGGTCAACGGACCTTCCACATTCAGCGTGCCGGCGGTGACGGCATCGCCTGCACCTCGTGGCAGCGGCAGATACTCGCCAGTGAGCAGTGATTCATCGACGCTGGATTGACCGCTGATGATCGTGCCATCCGCTGGAATCAGTCCGCCAGGTTGCACCAGCACCTGATCGCCCAGTTGCAGTTCGCTGAGCAGAATACGGCTGCTATGGCCCTGCGCATCAAGCCTCAGGCACGAAGCCGGCAGCAGGTTGACCAGCTGCGCGGTGGCGGCTGCGGTCCGCTCGCGGGCCCTTCGCTCAAGATAGCGTCCTGCCAGCAGAAAGAGGGCGAACATGCCGACCGCATCGAAATAGAGTTCCCCCTGGCCGGTGATCGTCGACCAGATGCCGGCAACGTAGGCACCGCCGATGGCCAGCGACACGGAAACGTCCATGGTCAGATGACGGGTGCGTATGTCGCGCAGCGCCCCCTTGAAGAAGTCCGTGCAGCAGTAGAAGACGATAGGGGTCGTCAGCAGCAGGGCGGTCCAGCGCAGGGTGACGAAGAAGCTCTCCGACAGGTCGAGATTGAACTCGGGCCACGTCGCCATGGTGGCCATCATCACCTGCATCCACAGCAGACCGGCGACACCGAGCTGGCGCAGCGAGCGGCGATTCTCGTTAGCCAGGCGTTCAGCGGCCTCATCGGCGCGGTAGGGATGAGCGGCGTAGCCAATGCGACGAAGCTCGGCCAGCAGCTCGCTGAGCGGCAGCTCCGAGTCGCTCCAGCGCACGTTCAGTCGGTGGTTGGACAGGTTGAGGCTAGCCTCGGCAACGCCCCTGACGTTGCGCAGATGGCGCTCGATCAGCCAGCCGCAGGCGGCGCAGCTGATCCCTTCGATCATCAGCGAAGTGCTTGCCAGATCGCCCTGGTGTTGTACGAACGGCTGTTGGACGTCCTCGCGGTCGTACAGCGCCATCTCTTCGCTCAGTTCCTGAGGCAGGGTCTGTGGGTTGATGGCGGTGTCGCTGCGGTGCTGGTAGTAGCTCTCCAGCCCGCCTTTGACGATGGCTTCGGCAACGGCCTGGCAGCCTGGGCAGCACAAGGCCCGCGTCTCACCCAGCACGCGGGCCTGGAACGGACTGCCGGCCGGCACCGGCAGACCGCAGTGGTAGCAGGGGAGAGGCTTTGCCATCAGTGGCTCAAGGCTTCAGTTCGAGGGCGCGGCCGGTTTCGATGGTTTTTTCTCCGTACAGGCGCCAGTCCTGATCACCTTCGCGACCGAGCAGCTCGATGAAGCGGCGGCCACTGATCGATTCCTGCATCTGGCCCTGATAGATGCCGTCGCCCTGCGGCTGCAGGATGATGCGGCGGTCACGCTCGGGCTGGGTCGGAGAGATCAGGTTGAGCACCAGTTGCTGCGGGCGGCTCGCACCGCTCAGTTGCACTTCGGCCAGGCCGCGCTCGTCATTCAGGGCGATGCGTGCCTGCATCTCCAGGCGCTCTGCCAGTTTCTCGCGCTCCAGCGACTGGTTGATGCCCTTGCCGGCGTCGTAATAGTTGTCCGCGACCAAGGTGTCGGCATTCTTGATCGCCAACGTCAGCAGAGACACGCCCAGTATCACGGAGCTGAGCAGGATGGCGATGACAAACCAGGCCCAGAACTGGGTGTACCAACGCGTTTGTTCGTTGTCAGAGCGCATGTATTACCTTGCTTAGCGGATGCTCGGGCCGATGAAGCGGCTATCGGCATCGTCGTTAATCGATTCATCGTCCGCCGAGCGGATATGGAAGACGATCTCGTTGGTGCTTGAAGGAAGCTTCTCGGGCGCGATGGACAGCTCGACCGGGATCGTGACCAGTTCGCCTGCCTCGGCGCGCACTTCGCTGCGCCCCTCATAGACCAGGCCGTCGAGGCCGGACGCTTCGATGACGAAGGTCTGCTCGCGCTGGGCCTTGTTCATCACCTTGAGGGTGTAGACGTTTTCGATGTTGCCCTGCTCGTTCTCGCGGTAGAGCACGCGATCCTTGAGCACGTCGAGTTTTACCAGCGGGCGATCATACACGGCATAGGCGAACAGCCCCATCATGGCCACCAGCGCGATGGCATAGCCGATCAGGCGCGGGCGCAGCAGATGAGTCTTCTGCCCGGACAGGTTGTGTTCGGTGGTGTAGCTGATCAGCCCGCGCGGGTAGTTCATCTTGTCCATGATGGCGTCGCAGGCGTCGATACAGGCCGCGCAGCCGATGCATTCGATCTGCAGGCCGTCGCGGATGTCGATCCCGGTCGGGCAGACCTGTACGCACATGGTGCAGTCGATGCAGTCGCCGAGGCCCATCGCCTTGTAGTCGGCGTCCTTCTTGCGCGGGCCGCGTTTTTCACCGCGGCGCGGATCGTAGGAAACGATCAGCGTGTCCTTGTCGAACATCACGCTCTGGAAGCGGGCATAGGGACACATGTAGATACACACCTGCTCGCGCAGGTAGCCGGCGCTGCCGTAAGTGGCAAGGGTGAAAAAGCCGATCCAGAACGCCGCCCAGCCATTGACGTTGAGAGTGAGCAGATCGGGCACCAGCTGACGGATCGGCGTGAAATAGCCGACGAAGGTGATGGCGACCAGGATGCCGACACCCAGCCAGATCGCATGCTTGGCCAGCTTGCGGAAGAACTTGTTGGCGCTCATCGGCGCCTTGTCCAGCTTCATTCGCTGGTTACGATCACCCTCGGTGACCTTTTCGGCCCACATGAACACCCAGGTGAACACGCTTTGTGGGCAGGTGTAGCCGCACCAGACGCGGCCGGCGAACACGGTGATGAAGAACAGGCCGAAGGCGCAGATGATCAGCAGCCACGACAACAGCATGAAATCCTGGGGCCAGAACGTCGCCCCGAAGATATGGAATTTGCGGTCCGGCAGGTCCCACCAGACAGCCTGACGGCCGTTCCAGTTGAGCCACACGGTTCCAAAAAAGAGGACGAACAGTACGGCGCCGCCTACGCGTCGCAGGTTGCGGAATACACCGCTGAAGGCTCGGGTATAGATCTTTTCACGCGCGGCATAAAGGTCTGCTGACGCTTCAGCCTTGGACGGGGGGGTTACATCACGAACGGGGATCTGCTCAGTCATCGAGTGCGTACCACGGCGGAAGGTGGGTGTCCTGGCCGATACGTGCCGACCAGGATCATTTTTCTGTCCAGCTGCGAATGGTACGCCCGGAGCGTTGGGGTCAGGTGCGACAGGTCGTCACCCCCGACCCTTGTGGATCACTGCTCCGGTTGCTGCGACAGGCTGTAGACGTAGGCTGCCAGCAAGTGCACCTTGTCGTTGCCAAGGATTGCTTCCTGAGCCGGCATGCGGCCATTGCGACCGTAGCGCAGGGTCTGCTGGATCTGGGCGAAGCTGGAACCATACAACCAGACATTGTCGGTCAGATTCGGCGCGCCCATGGCTGCAACGCCCTTGGCTTCCGGTCCATGGCAGACTACACAGTTGGTGGCGAAGATTTTTTGACCCTGCTCAATGTCGACGCTAATACCCTCTGGGGTATCACGGCCGGAGAGGCTGCGAACATAGCCAGCCACATTGCGAATGCCTTCTTCGCCGATCACGTCCTTCCACGCCGGCATCGCGGCCTGACGGCCATGCAGGATAGTGGTCTTGATGGTTTCCGGCTCACCGCCCCACAACCAGTCGTTGTCTGTCAGATTGGGGAAGCCATAGGCACCCTTGGCGTCGGAGCCGTGGCAGACCGAACAGTTCGAGGCGAACAGGCGACCACCCATCTTCAACGCCTGAGGATCGGTGGCCACTTGTTCTACCGGCATGGCGGCGTACTTGGCATACAGCGGGCCGTACTGCTCCTCGGCCTTGTCCATTTCGCGCTGCCATTCCTTGACCTGCGTCCAGCCGCCCTCATAACCAGGCAGGACGCCTTTCCAGTTGCCCAGGCCGGGATACAAGGCGAGATAGCCGAGCGCGAAGATGACTGTGCCGACGAACAGCATGAACCACCAGCGCGGCAGCGGATTGTCGTATTCCTCGATGCCGTCATAGGAATGGCCGACGGTTTCTTCGGTGCTGTCGGGGCGCTGCCCCTTACGAGTTGCCAGTAGCAGCCAGACCAGCGCGGCAATGGTGCCGAGGCTCAGCAGGGTGACGTACCAACTCCAAAACGAGGTCATTTATTTCTTACTCCTGGAAGCTTCTTCATCACGCTTCTTGGCGTCGGTCTCGTCGTCCGCGAAGGGCAGGTTGGCGGCTTCGTCGAAGCTGTTCTTGCGTTTGCTGCTGTAAGCCCAGAGCACCACGCCGATGAAGGCGACGAATACCAGAATTGTGCCCAGGCCGCGAAGAGTCCCGTTTTCCATCATGCGTTACCGTTTGTTGGTGAGTGCAGTGCCGAGTACCTGCAGATAGGCGACCATGGCGTCCATCTCGGTCTTGCCCTTGACGGCATCCCGGGCACCGGCGATGTCTTCGTCGGTGTAGGGGACGCCAAGGGTACGCAGAGCGGTCATCTTCTTGGCGGTGTCCTTGCCGTCGAGGGTGTTCTCGACCAGCCACGGGTAGGACGGCATCTTCGACTCGGGCACGACGTTGCGCGGGTTGTACAGGTGCGCACGGTGCCAGTCGTCGGAGTAGCGGCCGCCAACGCGGGCCAGGTCCGGACCGGTGCGCTTGGAGCCCCACAGGAACGGATGGTCGTAGACGCTTTCGCCGGCCACGGAGTAGTGGCCGTAGCGCTCGGTCTCGGCGCGGAACGGGCGCACCATCTGCGAATGGCAGCCGACGCAGCCTTCACGGATGTACAGGTCACGGCCTTCCAGTTGCAGCGCGGTGTAGGGCTTCATGCCCTCGACCGGCTCGTTGACGGCGTCCTGGAAGAACAGCGGAACGATCTGGGTCAGACCACCGATGCTCACCGCCAGGATCATGAACAGGGTCAGCAGACCGATGTTCTTTTCAAGTATCTCGTGGTTCTTCATCTATCCGTTTCCTCAAGCGATCTGCGCGGCAGCGTCGTACTGGGCTGGCTTGGCGACACGCACGGTGCGCCAGGTGTTGTAGGCCATCAGCAGCATGCCGGTGAGGAAGAAGGCACCGCCCACGGCGCGGACGATGAAGCCCGGGTGGCTGGCTTCCAGCGCTTCGACGAAGGAGTAGGTCAGCGTGCCGTCTTCGTTGATTGCGCGCCACATCAGGCCCTGGGTAATGCCGTTGACCCACATCGAGGCGATGTAGAGCACGGTGCCGATGGTGGCGAGCCAGAAGTGCGCATTGATCAGGCCGATGCTGTGCATCTGCTCGCGACCGAATACTTTCGGGATCAGGTGATACATGGAACCGATGGTGATCATCGCTACCCAGCCGAGGGCGCCGGCGTGTACGTGGCCGATGGTCCAGTCGGTGTAGTGGGAGAGGGCGTTGACGGTCTTGATCGCCATCATCGGACCTTCAAAGGTCGACATGCCGTAGAACGCCAGCGAGACCACCAGGAAGCGCAGGATCGGGTCGGTGCGCAGCTTATGCCAGGCGCCCGAGAGAGTCATCATGCCGTTGATCATGCCGCCCCAGCTCGGAGCCAGCAGGATGATCGACATCACCATGCCCAGGCTCTGCGCCCAATCCGGCAGCGCGGTGTAGTGCAGGTGGTGCGGGCCGGCCCAGATATAAAGGGTGATCAGCGCCCAGAAGTGGACGATCGACAGGCGATAGGAGTACACCGGACGCTCGGCCTGCTTCGGCACGAAGTAGTACATCATGCCCAGGAAGCCGGTGGTCAGGAAGAAGCCCACGGCGTTGTGGCCGTACCACCACTGGACCATGGCGTCGGTCGCACCGGAATAGATCGAGTAGGACTTGAACAGGCTTACCGGGATTTCCAGGTTGTTGACGATGTGCAGCATCGCCGTGACCAGGATGAAGCCGCCGAAGAACCAGTTGCCCACATAAATGTGCTTGGCCTTGCGCTTCATGATGGTGCCGAAGAACACCAGCGCATAGCTGACCCAGACGATCGCCAGCAGAATGTCGATCGGCCACTCCAGTTCCGCGTATTCCTTGGAGCTGGTGTAGCCCAGCGGCAGGGTGATGACCGCCAGCACGATCACGGCTTGCCATCCCCAGAAGGTGAAAGCGGCGAGGCTGTCGGAGAACAGTCGCGCCTGGCAGGTGCGCTGGACGACATAGTAGGACGTGGCGAACAGCGCGCTACCACCAAAAGCGAAAATCACCGCGTTGGTGTGCAACGGTCGCAGGCGGCCGAAGCTGGTCCATGGTAGGTCGAAGTTGAGTGCGGGCCACACCAGCTGCGCGGCGATGAAGACACCCAGACCCATCCCAATGATTCCCCATACCACCGTCATGATGGCGAATTGGCGAACCACCTTATAGTTATAAGCAGTCTCACTTATTGCTGTGCTCATGCAAGGCTTCCACGCTAATGGCATTTTCGAAGGCAAAAACGGCGGCAAGTATGGAGAAAGCAGGGGGGCAATGCAAACGACGCCAAGGCTCCTTTTGCTCTCCAAACCCCTGATTCCAAGCGTTTTCCATGCTCTGCCAAGGGGCTTTTACGCGCCAGGCCGGCGCGCAGGAATGGTGACTTCGCCTTATGGTTCTAGGCAGGGCGGCGAGTCGAAAGCAAAGCTTAGGAGGGCAAGCGAAGAGGGGAAAGGGCGCTGGTCAGCTCGCGATGCGACAGATAGTCGCAGCGCTCGGGAACTTGCTTGGGAACAAGGTGGGAAGGGCGGTACGAGTGTACCGCCCTTTAATGACTCACTGCTTGGCGAGTTGTTCCGGTTTTTGCGACAGGCTGTAAACGTAGGCGGCGAGAAGGTGAACCTTGTCGTCACCCAGATACTGCTGCTGAGCAGGCATCTGGCCATTGCGACCATGGCGGATGGTCTGCTGCAGCTGGGTCAGACTTGAGCCATAGATCCAGCCGGAAGCATGCTGCAGATTCGGCGCGCCCAGCGCGGCCATGCCTTCACCACCTTGGCCGTGGCAAACGGCGCAAGTCTGTGCATAGACCTCTTTGCCTTTGCCCAGATCGGCGTCGGTGCCCTCGGGCAGCGGCAGGCCGGCGAGCTCCTTGCGCACGAAGGCGGCGACGTTCTTCACGCCTTCTTCGCCGATGGCCTGGCCCCAGGCCGGCATGGCAGCGATACGGCCGTTCAGAATGCTGGTCTTGATCGAGGTCGCATCACCGCCCCAGCGCCAGTGCTGGTCGGCCAGGTTCGGGAAGCCCAGGGAGCCCTTGGCGTCGGAGCCATGGCAGATGGCGCAGTAGTTGGCGAACAGGCGGGCGCCCATTTTCACAGCCTGCGGGTCCTGTGCCACCTGTTCCACCGACATGGCAGCGTACTTGGCGAAGATCGGGCCGTACTTCTCGTCGGCTTGCGAAACCTCACGCTCCCACTGCTTCTCCTGGGTCCAGCCACCTTCGTAACCCGGCAGGACGCCCTTCCAGTTGCCCAGGCCTGGGTAGAGCACCAGGTAGAGAATGCCGAACACCAGCGTGCCGATGAACAGCAGGAACCACCAGCGGGGCAGCGGGTTGTCGTATTCCTCGATGCCGTCGAAGGCATGACCCATCGTCTGGTCGGTAGTACCGGCGGACTCGCCCTTGCGGGTGGCGAAGATCAGCCAGAACAGAGCGACGATGGTGCCCAGCGTCAGCAGGGCGATGTATCCACTCCAGAAAGTGCTCATGTGCTACTCCTGGACAGCCCGAGCAACTCTGGCTGTCCGCGATTGAAGTCCCTGACGGCTGGTGTGACAGCCGTCATTTTTCTTGGCTGTGATTAGCGCTTGTTGGTCAGAGCCGTACCCAGTACCTGCAGATAGGCGACCATGGCGTCCATCTCGGTCTTGCCCTTGACGGCATCCCGGGCACCGGCGATGTCTTCGTCGGTGTAGGGCACGCCGAGGGTGCGCAGAGCGGTCATCTTCTTGGCGGTGTCCTTGCCGTCGAGGGTGTTCTCGACCAGCCATGGGTAGGACGGCATCTTCGACTCGGGTACGACGTTGCGCGGGTTGTACAGATGCGCACGGTGCCAGTCGTCGGAGTAGCGGCCGCCGACACGGGCCAGGTCCGGACCGGTACGCTTGGAGCCCCACAGGAACGGATGGTCGTAGACGCTTTCGCCGGCGACGGAGTAGTGGCCGTAGCGCTCGGTTTCGGCGCGGAACGGGCGCACCATCTGCGAGTGGCAGCCGACGCAGCCTTCCTTGATGTAAATGTCACGGCCTTCCAGCTGCAGCGCGGTGTAGGGCTTCATGCCTTCGACCGGCTCGTTGACGGCGTCCTGGAAGAACAGCGGGACGATCTGGGTCAGACCACCGATGCTCACCGCCAGGATCATGAACAGGGTCAGCAGACCAACGTTCTTCTCGAGTTTTTCATGCGATTTCATTTACGTCGGCTCCTCAAGCGATCTGCGCGGCGGCGTCATACTCGGCCGGCTTGGCCGCCTGAACGGTGCGCCAAGTGTTGTAGGCCATCACCAGCATGCCGGCGAAGAAGATCGCACCACCGATCATCCGCACCACGAAACCGGGGTGGCTGGCTTCCAGCGCTTCGACGAAGGAGTAGGTCAGGGTGCCGTCGTCGTTGATCGCGCGCCACATCAGGCCCTGAGCGATACCGTTAACCCACATCGAGGCGATGTAGAGCACGGTGCCGATGGTGGCCAGCCAGAAGTGGGTGTTGATCAGGCCGATGCTGTGCATCTGCTCGCGACCGAACACTTTCGGGATCAGGTGGTACAGCGCGCCGATGGACACCATGGCAACCCAGCCGAGGGCGCCGGCGTGTACGTGGCCGATGGTCCAGTCGGTGTAGTGGGACAGGGCGTTGACGGTCTTGATCGCCATCATCGGGCCTTCGAAAGTGGACATGCCGTAGAAGGCCAACGAGACCACCAGGAAGCGCAGGATCGGGTCGCTACGCAGTTTGTGCCAGGCGCCCGACAGGGTCATCATGCCGTTGATCATGCCCCCCCAGCTCGGGGCGAGCAGGATCAGCGACATCACCATGCCCAGGCTCTGCGCCCAGTCCGGCAGGGCGGTGTAGTGCAGGTGGTGCGGGCCGGCCCAGATGTAGACGGTGATCAGTGCCCAGAAGTGGACGATCGACAGGCGATAGGAATAGACCGGACGTTCGGCCTGCTTCGGCACGAAGTAGTACATGATCCCGAGGAAGCCGGCGGTGAGGAAGAAGCCCACGGCGTTGTGGCCGTACCACCACTGCACCATCGCGTCGGTGGCGCCGGAGTACAGCGAGTACGACTTCATCGCGGTGACCGGGATTTCCAGGTTGTTGACGATGTGCAGGATCGCCACGGTCAGGATGAAGGCGCCGAAGAACCAGTTACCGA
This sequence comes from Pseudomonas sp. LM13, assembly GCF_041381355.1. Lineage (NCBI taxonomy): Bacteria > Pseudomonadati > Pseudomonadota > Gammaproteobacteria > Pseudomonadales > Pseudomonadaceae > Pseudomonas > Pseudomonas sp. LM13. Next base: position 51,378 of record NZ_JACBXH010000020.1, on the reverse strand, counting down.
CATAGATATGCTTGACCTTGCGCGTCGCCAGCGTGCCGAAGAAGACGATCGCATAGGCCACCCAGACGATGGTGATCAGGATGTCGATCGGCCACTCCAGTTCCGCGTATTCCTTGGAGCTGGTGAAGCCCAGCGGCAGGGAGATCGCGGCGAGCAGGATGACCAGCTGCCAGCCCCAGAAGGTGAACGCGGCCAGCTTAGGCGCGAACAGGGTGGTTTGGCAGGTGCGCTGAACCGAGTAGTAGGAAGTCGCGAACAGAGCACAGCCGCCGAAGGCGAAGATCACCGCGTTGGTGTGCAATGGGCGAAGACGACCGAAACTGGTCCACGGGAGGTCGAAGTTCAGAAATGGCCAGGCCAATTGTGCTGCGATGAAAACGCCGAGCCCCATCCCGACGATTCCCCACACCACCGTCATGATGGCGAATTGGCGGACCACCTTGTAACTGTAGGCGGTACTGGTTGCTGTGTTCATGTATGGGCTTCCATCCACGGGTAATGAGCAGTTTTTTCTTTCTAATAGAAAGCGGGGCAAGGATGGGGAAAGGGCAATCTGCCGGTATTGACGCGGGTCAATACACACAAAGTGACAAAGGGTATCTCGTCAGGTGGAACCGGCCGCAGGACGACGCCTGGGCGAGCCTGATCCTGGCGCACGGCGCTGGGGCACCTATGGACAGTCCGTTCATGGAGGAAGTAGCCGTACGCCTTGCCGCACGCGGGGTTGCGGTATGCCGCTTCGAATTCGCCTATATGGCCGCGCGGCGCCTGGGTGCGAGCAAAAGACCACCCAGCCCGCAGGCGCAGCTGCTGGCTCAGTGGCGGGAGGTCCATGCCGGGGTGCGACAGCAGGCCACAGGACTGCTGGCCATCGGTGGCAAGTCCATGGGCGGGCGAATGGCCAGCCTGCTGGCCGACGAGCTGGGCGTCGACGGTCTGGTGTGTCTGGGCTATCCGTTTCACCCGGCCGGAAAGCCGGAGAAAACGCGCACCGCCCATCTGGAGAAATTGCTCACGCCTACGCTGATCGTACAGGGCGAGCGTGATGCGCTGGGTAACCGCGCGACAGTCGAGCAGTACCCGCTGTCAGCTGCCATCAGCTTGCACTGGCTGGCCGCCGCCGACCATGATCTCAAGCCGCTGAAGCGTTCCGGGCAGACGCATGATCAGCACATGAACGCTGCGGTCACGGCGGTGGTGACGTTTCTGCGAGGCTTGGCCTAGGCTTCAGGCCCGGTCGGCCGCCCAACTGGCTGACCGGGCGGGGTACCCGATCAGCGGTTGAAGCGCTCGACCAGCGAATACTGGCCCTCGGCCGTTGCGGTCAGCGCTTCGCTGAGCAAAGCCGAGCTGCGCGCGTCGCCGGACGTCTGATCGGCCAGGCGGGCGATGGTGGTGACGTTCTGGCTGATCTCCTCGGCCACTGCGCTCTGCTCTTCGGTGGCGGAGGCGATCTGGGTGGTCATGTCGATGATGTTGCCCATCGCCTCGTTGATTCCACTCAGGGCCTGGTCTGCCTGGATCATCTGCTCGACGCCACGGGCCGCGTGCACGCGGCCCTGCTCGGTCGTGGACACCGCATGCTGAGCTTGCGATTGCAGCTTCTCGATCAGCTGGTGGATTTCGCCGGTGGCTGCCGCGGTACGTTGCGCCAGCTGACGCACCTCATCGGCGACCACCGCGAAGCCGCGGCCGCTGTCACCGGCCCTCGCGGCCTCGATTGCGGCGTTGAGCGCGAGCAGGTTGGTCTGGTCGGCGATGCTCTTGATCACATCGACCACGCTGCCGATGGCCTCGCTGTCGCTTGCCAGTTGGTTGACCGACTCGCCGGCTTTGCTGACCGATTCCGATAGCTGCTGAATCGCCTTGCGGGTGTCGGCGGTGACTTCGCGCCCGTGAACGGTCAGCCGGCTGGCTTCACGCGTGGCGTCGGCTGCCAGCGCGACGTTGCTGGCCACCTCCTGCGTCGTTGCGGCCATCTCATTGATCGCCGTGGCCACCTGCTCGGTTTCCTGATGTTGCTGGGCCAAGCCGTTGGCGCAATTCTGCGCCAGGGTATCGGCCTGTTTGGCCTGTCCCTGCAGCTGCACCGCTGTGTCCTGCAGGCGGGTCAGGCAGGTCTTCAGGTGCGCCTGCTGGCTGAGCATCGCCATTTCCAGCTGGGCCTCGACGCCTCGGCTATCGGTGTACATGCAGGCGATAAGCGGGTCGCTGGTGGTCTCTTGGGCAAGCTGCATCAGGCGCCGCAAACCGCGCTGTTGCCAATGCAGCCCGGCAAGCCCGAGCGGAACGGACAGCAGCGCGGCCGCGACGAATCCCATCGCGTGATCGAAGGAAGCACCTACCAAAAAGCCGACCTGGCTGACGAGGATGAATGGCAGCCATTTCTTCAATACCGGAAGCCAACTATCGCGGCGGGGCACACCGCTCTTGCCCGCGTTCAGTCGGGCATATAGCGCTTCGGCCCGTTGGACCTGCTCGCGGCTCGGCTTGGTTCGCACCGATTCGTAGCCGGTTACCTGGCGTTGCTGATCCAGGATCGGCGTGACGTAGGCGTTGACCCAGTAGTGATCACCGGTCTTGCGCCGGTTTTTCACGATACCCATCCAAGGCTTGCCCTGCTTGAGGGTCACCCACATGTGTTCGAACACCGCGGGCGGCACATCGGGATGGCGCACCAGATTGTGTGGCGCTCGAATCAGCTCGTCGCGGCTGAAACCGCTGACTTCGGCGAAGATGTCATTGCAGTAGGTGATCTGGCCTTTCAGGTCGGTGGTCGAGATGAGGCGCTGCTGATCGGGGAAGGCATACTCACGCTGGGTTACGGGCTGGTTGTTACGCATCGACTTTCACGCCTGGCATAGAAGTGTTCTCGGAATGGCGCACCTGACCTTTATAGTTTTAATTCGGTCTCAGGCTGACCAATGGGTCGGCCGTAGCGTGGCGATCTTGAGGGAAAAAGCTGATTCGAGGATCAGCTTTGTCGATACAGGCGACTGACGGACGTCGGGGCTTAATCTTTCTGCAATGCTTTTCCGGCAATGTCGGTGCATGTCCGTACGCTGCGCTCGAGAAGGCAGCGGCGACCAGTTCAGGGAGCCGGACCCGTGCATGGAGGCCCAGGCGGCTGGAGATTCGATGCCAAGGGAGTGGCTGACGCCGGTGCGAAAGGACTTCGCACCGGCGTTTTTCTTTCTGCGCTCAGCTCCCGATCAGCTGGCGCAATACGTAGTGCAGGATGCCGCCGGCCTTGAAGTACTGGACCTCATTCAGCGTGTCGATGCGGCTCAGCACCTGGAACGAATCGCGCGAGCCGTCCTGCCGTTCCACGTCGACGGTGAGCAGCTGGCGTGGCTTGATGTCCGCGCCGAGCCCTCGGATCGACAACTTCTCCGTGCCGTTCAGACCCAGCGACTGACGCGTCTGCTCGCCGACGAACTGCAGCGCCAGCACGCCCATGCCGATGAGGTTGGACCGGTGGATGCGCTCGAAGCTCTCGGCGATGACCGCCTTCACGCCCAGCAGGTTGGTGCCCTTGGCGGCCCAGTCACGGCTGGAGCCGGTGCCATACTCCTTGCCGGCAATCACCACCAGCGGCACGCCTTCGGTCTGATAGCGCATGGCGGCGTCGTAGATCGACAGCTTTTCACCACTCGGCTGGTAGAGCGTGTTGCCGCCTTCCTCGCCGCCGAGCATCTCGTTCTTGATGCGGATGTTGGCAAAGGTGCCGCGCATCATGACTTCGTGGTTGCCGCGGCGCGAGCCGTAGGAGTTGAAGTCTTCCGGCGCCACCCCCAGCGATTGCAGGTACAGGCCGGCTGGAGAGCTGGCCTTGATATTGCCAGCGGGCGAAATGTGGTCGGTGGTGATGGAATCGCCGAACAGGGCGAGTATTCGCGCGTTCTCGACATCCGCAGGCGGCGTCGGGGGCTGGCCGATATCTTTGAAGTACGGCGGGTTCTGCACATAGCTGGAGCCGGCGTTCCACTGATAGGTATCGCCGGCGCTGACCGGGATTTTCTGCCAGTGCTCGTCACCGCTGAATACGTCGGCATAGCGGCTGCGGAACATCTCGCCGTCGATGCGTGCCACCGCTTCGGCGATTTCGGCGCTGCTCGGCCAGATATCCTTCAGGTACACCGGCTGATTCTGGTCGTCGTAGCCCAGCGGCTCGCGGTCCATGTTGATGCGCGTGGTGCCGGCCAGGGCGAAGGCGACCACCAGCGGTGGCGAGGCCAGCCAGTTGGCCTTGACCAGCGGGTGTACGCGGCCCTCGAAGTTGCGGTTGCCGGACAGCACCGACGATACGATCAGGTCGTTGTCGGTAATCGCCTGGCCGATGGCATCCGGCAACGGTCCGGAGTTGCCGATACAGGTGGTGCAGCCATAGCCCACCAGATTGAAGCCGAGCTGGTCCAGATAGCGCGTCAGCCCGGCCCGCTCGAGGTAGTCGGTGACCACCTTGGAGCCTGGCGCCAGTGAGGACTTGACCCAGGGCTGACGCTTGAGCCCGCGCTCAACCGCCTTCTTGGCGACCAGGCCGGCGGCCATCAGTACATTGGGGTTAGAGGTATTGGTGCAGGAGGTGATTGCCGCGATGACCACCGCGCCGTGCTTGAGGTGGAAGTTTTCGCCTGCGACCGGCACCGCGCTATCCGCCTGAGCCTGGCGCCCGGCGGTCTCCAGCAGCAGGTCGAAGTTGGCGCCGATATCGCCGAGGGTGACCCGATCCTGCGGACGCTTGGGACCGGCCACCGAGGGGCGTACCTGGCTGAGATCGAGTTCCAGCGTGGCGGTGAACACCGGGTCCGGCGAGTCGCTGTCACGCCACATGCCTTGCGCCTTGCTGTAGGCCTCGACCAGCGCGATACGCTCTTCGTCGCGGCCGGTCAGACGCAGGTAATCGATGGTGATCTGATCGACCGGGAAGAAGCCGCAGGTGGCACCGTATTCGGGGGCCATGTTGCCGATAGTCGCCCGGTCGGCCAGCGGCAGGTGATCCAGACCCGGGCCGTAGAATTCGACGAACTTCCCGACCACGCCGTGCTTACGCAGCATCTGCGTCACGGTCAGCACCAGATCGGTCGCGGTAACGCCTTCGTTGAGCTTGCCGCTCAGACGGAAACCGATCACTTCGGGAATCAGCATCGACACGGGCTGGCCAAGCATCGCCGCTTCGGCCTCGATGCCACCGACGCCCCAGCCCAGTACGCCGAGGCCATTGATCATGGTGGTGTGCGAATCGGTGCCGACCAGGGTGTCGGGGTAGGCGACGGTCTCGCCGTTCTCTTCGCGGGTCCAGACCACCTGGCCGAGGTACTCCAGGTTGACCTGGTGGCAGATGCCGGTACCCGGCGGCACCACGCTGAAGTTGTCGAAGGCCTGCTGGCCCCAGCGCAGGAACTCGTAGCGTTCGCCGTTGCGCTGCATCTCGATCTCGACGTTCTGCTCGAAAGCCTGGTCGCTGCCGAAGCGGTCGACCATCACCGAGTGGTCGATCACCAGGTCCACCGGCGACAGCGGGTTGATCTTCTGCGGATCACCGCCGGCCCTGGCCACGGCATCGCGCATGGCCGCGAGGTCGACCACGGCCGGTACGCCGGTGAAGTCCTGCATCAGTACACGGGCGGGGCGGTACTGGATCTCCTGCTCGGAGCTCTGCGTCTGCAGCCATCGCGCCAGCGACTGGAGGTCCTCACCGCGTACCGTCTCGCCGTCTTCCCAGCGCAGCAGGTTTTCCAGCAGCACTTTCAGCGAGGTTGGCAGGCGGCTGATGTCGCCCAGCTGGGCGGCCGCTTCGGGGAGGCTGTAGTAGTGGTAGGTCTTGCCGGCAACCTCGAGGCTGCGGCGACATTTCAGGCTATCCAGGGAAGGCATTCCTCATCTCCTTGTGCCCACACGGTGAGGGGCTGGCTGATGAACGAGCTTTGAAACTAGCCCTTGGGCAGGTGTTTCGCTACTGCACTGGACCGGGCGATGCGGGCGAGGGTTCCCGCGGTCGGCTATGATGCGCGGCTTTGGTCCAGGCCATACCGCTGACAGGATTCGAACATGAACACATTGTTGCTGCATTGCCGTCCCGGTTTCGAGGGCGAGGTGTGTGCGGAAATCAGTGAGCACGCCGCCATCCTCGAAGTCGCAGGCTATGCCAAGGCGCGGCCCGACAGCGCCTGCGCCGAGTTCATCTGCAGCGAAGCCGGCGGTGCCGAGAAGCTGATGCGCCGGCTGCGTTTCGCCGAGCTGATCTTTCCGCGGCAGTGGGCGCGTGGCGAGTACGTGCAACTGCCGGAAACCGACCGGATCAGCGTGCTGCTGGCGCATCTGGCGAGCTATCCGGTGTGCAGCAGCCTATGGCTTGAAGTGCTGGATACCAACGATGGCAAGGAGCTTTCCAACTTTTGTCGCAAGTTCGAGGCGCCGCTGCGCAAGGCACTGATCAAGGCCGGGCGCCTCGACGAAGAGGGCAAGGGGCCGCGCCTTCTGCTCACGTTCAAGAGCGGTCGCGAAGTGTTCGCCGGCATCGCCGAGGCAAACAACAGCGCGCTGTGGCCGATGGGTATCCCGCGCCTGAAGTTTCCGCGCCAGGCGCCCAGCCGCTCGACGCTCAAGCTGGAAGAGGCCTGGCACCATTTCATCCCGCGCGAGCAATGGGATACACGACTGGCGGCGGGCATGACGGGGGTCGATCTGGGCGCGGCGCCGGGCGGCTGGACCTGGCAGCTGGTCAACCGGCATATCAAGGTCAGCGCGGTTGACAACGGGCCGATGAACGCCGACCTGATGGATTCGGGGCTGGTGGAGCACTTTCGCGCCGACGGCTTTACCTTCCGCCCGAAAAGGCCGGTGGACTGGATGGTCTGCGACATCGTCGAGAAGCCGGCGCGCAATGCTGCGCTGCTGGAAACCTGGATCGGCGAGGGCCTGTGCCGCGAGGCGGTGGTGAACCTCAAGCTGCCGATGAAGCAGCGCTACGCCGAGGTCAAGCGCCTGCTCGAACGTATCGCCGACGGGCTGGCCGAACGTGGCGTCAAGGCCAGTATTGGCTGCAAGCAGCTGTATCACGACCGGGAAGAGGTGACCTGTCACCTGCGCCGCCTCTGATCGTCGATCGCCTGCGGATGACCTGTCCGCGCGCTTGCGCCACAATGCACGCCTGTTTTCCGGAGCCTCCTGATGAGCCAATCAGCTGAAATGACTGTCGACGCCGTGCTCGACGCCACCGGCCTGAACTGCCCCGAGCCGGTGATGATGCTGCACAACAAGGTGCGCGACCTGGCTGGCGGGGCGATGCTCAAGGTCATCGCCACCGATCCCTCGACCCAGCGCGACATTCCCAAGTTCTGCGTGTTCCTCGGCCATGATCTGGTCGAACAGCAGCAAGACGCAGGCACCTATCTCTACTGGATTCGCAAGAAAGTCGACTGACGTCGGCAAACGTGATGCCTGGCTGAGCCTTAGGTATCCGGGGCAGCGGCTCGCGTGTTCTGCCGCCGCCACATGCGGGTCAGCCAGCGCCAGGCGATCCAGCCGCCGCCGATCAGATAGATCAGCCCGCCCGGCACCCACATGATCAGACCGGCCAGCTGCTGATCTTCCACTGAGCGGCCTTCACCGTAGAACGACACGCTACCGAAGGTGAGCAGGGCGCCCAGCAGACCGGTGTGCATCAGCGTCAGCAGCACCGCCATCAGCGCCTGTGGCACCTGCTTCGGATTCGCGCGCAGCGCCGACCACCAGAACAGCCAGCCGGTGAACAGGAAGCATGCATGCTCGAAGGCGTGCCACCAGAGGTCGTCCAGCGCCAGCACATAGAGCTTCGGCGTGTGCCAGATCCAGATCACCGCGCCATGCAGCAGCGCCAGCAATGTGGGGTAGCGCCCGGCACGCAGGATGCCGGTCCACAGTGGCTGGGCGAAGCGCCCGGTGACCCCGCGCCACTGCGGCAACGGCCGGGCCAGCGCCCACAACGGGGCGATCACGATGATGAATAGCATGTGCTGGGTCATGTGCCAGGCGGTGCTGGTTTCCGCCCAGTCGTCGATGGGGCCGAACACCGAGAACACCACCAGCAGCATTGCCGCGTGAAAGCAGAGGGCTTCATGGCGCCGCGGCGGCACCTTGCGCCCACCGAGCAGGTACAGCAGCCAGGCCGCAGCCACCAGCAGGGCGGTCAGCAGCAGCGGCGCGCGGTCGAGCAGATGGGCGTCGAACAGGCCGTGGGCAAACGCCGGCATGGGCAAGGCGAAGGTAATGGCCAGCGCTAGCGGGCCCGACAGCAGCCAGCGTTTGGTTCGGGTGGTCACAGGCATGGCGGTATCTGCAGCAGCGGAATGCCGACGAACAGCGTGGCCAGCGCAGCGATGAAGTGAATGCCCGCCGCGATCTTGGTGACGAACTGCTGCCGCTCGTTCAGCGCCTCGGGTGTGCGCGACAGGCGCCAGAAATAGCGCGCCATCCACAGCAGCAGCGCAAGAGTCAGCACAGTGAGCACGCCGAGGCTGGCATTGAGCCAGTTCCATACGCCCTGGGCCGGGTCGGGCGGGCTGAGCTTGCAGATCACCGCCTGGCCGCCATACATGGCTATGAACCACAAGCTCCAGATGACCAGGCCGATCGGGATCTGGATCGGATGGTAGGGCGACGTTCGCGCGTATTTCATCAGGCACCTCCCCAGGTCGCAGGGAACAGCACGATGGCCGCGTAACTGACCCACAGCACGCCGAGGTTGTAGTACCAGAGCTGCTCGACCACCACCGGTTCGTAGGGCGCCTTGTCGCCGACATAGCCGAGCTGTACGCGCCAGGCCTGCAGGATGGTGAGCACTGCGGCCAGCGAGCAATGGATCAGGCTATAGGCCAGCATCACGAAGATCACCGCATCATGCGCGGTTTCGGTCGGCACCAGCCCGGCGCTCAACATCAGCCACAGCAGCATCGCCGACTGCGTCAATGCCAGCAGCCCCAGCCATGCCAGCTGCGACATCAAACTGCTGTGCGGGCCGGCCCGCAGGCGCTTGATCAGGCGGTGCAGCCAGAGCGTGCCGGCGCTCAGCAGCAGCGTGCTGGCCAGCATCAGCCAACCGTTGAGCTGGCTCTCCGGCACCTGCCATTGTGGCGAAACGGTCCACAGGTAGAACCAGCCGAACAGCAGCGACAGATACAGCGCGCCGTTGGCCAGCAGGGTTACGCCCATGCCCCACAGGCCCGGCCCGTCGAACGTGCGTGAATGCAGCGGCGGTTCGCCGGGCTGGGTATGGGCATCCGGCGCGGCCGCTGGATGCGCGCCGTTCTCCCAGGACCAGCGAAAGAGCACGACCAGCGTCGCCACGGTCGCACCCAGCGCGACCCAGTAGAACTTGTTCAGCAGGCTCAGGCAGAGCACCGCGAGGAACACCGATGCGATGAACGGCAGCCAGCTGTTGCCCGGCAGGTGGATGATCTCACGCACCTTGCCGGTCAGCGGGTCGCTGCCCCAGGTTTCCCGTCGGCCATGGTCAATCACGGTCAGTGCGTGCTCACCGCGGGCAACGCTGTCGGGCAGGTCCGGGTCTTTCCACAACGGATGGCGGTCGGTCACGTCCGGCAGGCTGACGAAGTTGTAGGCGCTCGGCGGCAGGCTGGTGGCCCACTCCAGGGTATCCGCGTTCCACGGGTTCTTCGGCGCCGGAACTCCGAAACGAAAGTGCAGGACGATATCCAGCAGGATGGTTGCCACGCCCACCGCCATGATGAAGCTGCCGACCGAGGACACCAGGTTGGGCATGTCCCAGCCGAGGCCGGTGTCATAGGTATAGACCCGTCTCGGCATGCCGATCAGGCCGGTCCAGTGCATGATCATGAAGGTGACGTTGAAGCCGATGAAGAACAGCCAGAAGCCCCAGCGGCCGAGCTTGGCCGAGGGCATGCGGCCGGAGAAGTGCGGCAGCCAGTAATACAGCCCGGCCATCAGCGGGAAGACCATGCCGCCCACCAGCACGTAGTGCATGTGCGCAACCACGAAATGGGTGTCGTGCACCTGCCAGTCGAACGGCACCAGTGCCAGCATCACGCCGGTCAGCCCGCCGGCGACGAAGACGATGAGAAAGCCCACCAGCCAGAGCATTGGCACCTTGTATACCGGCTTGCCGAGCCAGAGCGTCGCCAGCCAGGCGAAGATCTGCACGCCGGTGGGGATCGCCACCAGCATGCTCGCCGCCGAGAAGAACGCTGTGGCCAGCTGCGGAATGCCGACCGTGAACATGTGGTGCACCCACAGCCCGAAACTGATGAAGCCGGTGGTCAGCACGCCCAGCACCACCCAGCGGTAGCCCACCAGCGGACGCTGGCAGAACACCGGGATCAGCGTCGAGACGATTCCCGCGCCCGGCAGGAAGATGATGTACACCTCGGGGTGGCCGAACAGCCAGAACAGGTGCTGCCAGAGCACCGGGTCACCGCCCCGGGCGACATCGAAGAATGGCATACCGGCCGCGCGCTCCAGCTCCAGCAGGATCGAGCCGAGGATCAATGGCGGGAAGCCCACCACGATCATCATCGCCATCACCAGGATGTACCAGGCGTAGATCGGCATCTTGTGCAGCGCCATGCCGCTGGCCCGGGTGCGCAGGATCGACACCACCAGTTCGACCCCGGCGGAGACCGCGGAGATTTCGACGAAGGTGATACCCAGCAGCCAGAAATCCGAATTCACCCCCGGCGTGTGCGCCGAGCTGGACAGCGGCGTGTACATGAACCAGCCGGCCTTCGGCGCGATGTCGAGGAAGATGCTCGACAGCAGGATCAGCCCGCCGAACAGGTAGCAGTAATAGCCCAGCGCGGACAGCCGCGGGAATACCAGGTCGCGGGCGCCGATCATCTTCGGGATCAGGTAGACCGCCAGCCCTTCCATCATCGGCACGGCGAAGAGGAACATCATCACCGTGCCATGCATGGTGAAGACCTGGTTGTAGACGTCCGGCTCCATCAGCTCGTAGCCGGGCAGCGCGAGCTGCGTGCGGATCAGCATCGCCAGCAAACCGCCGACGAGGAAGAAGAAGGCGCCGGTGACCAGGAAGCGAAGGCCGATGCTGGTGTGGTTGACGATGGTCAGCGCGCGCCAGCCGCGCGGGTTGCCCCAGACCTCGTTGAACTGGTCGTGCAGCTGGTCAGGGTCGGTGGCGGGCGCGCCAGTGTTACGGGTCGGGGTCATGGAGCGAGCGTCTCCAGCCAGTCGGCAAGCTGGCCGAGGGTTTCTTCGGGAATGTCGTCGTGGCGCGGCATGGCGATACCGTGCTTGAGGCTCTGGTGATCGCTGAGCCAGCGGCGCAGGCCTTCGGCGTCGTTGGCAATCACTCCGGCACCCAGCGTCGGGCGGGTCGCCAGGTCGCTCAGATCCGGGGCGCGATTGCCGTCACTGACACCAGCGACGCGGTGGCACTGCCCGCAGCGCTCATTGAACACCTGGCCGGCGGCGCCGCCCGGCGGCAGGTGCTCACGCCCGGTGCGGGCCTCGATCCAGCCGGCGAACGCATCGGCTTCCAGCGCTTCGACATGCAGGATCATGTGCGCGTGCTGGCTGCCGCAGAATTCAGAACACTGCCCGCGGAAGACGCCAGTCTGCGCCGCCTGCAGGCGCAAGGTGTTGGTTCGCCCGGGGACCATGTCCAGCTTGCCCCCCAGGCGCGGCACCCAGAATGAGTGGATCACGTCGGCGCTGGTGACCTCGACGTCGACGGGCCGGTCCACCGGCAGGATGAACTGGTTGGCCGTCACCACGCCGCTTTCCGGATAACGCACCTCCCACCACCACTGATGGCCGATCACCTGAACCCGCAGCGGCTGTTCGCCCTCGACCGGCAGCGGCAACATGCTGCGCCCGGTGGGAATGCCGAAGGCCAGCAGGGCGATGATGCTGACGGTGGGCAGAACGATACCGCCGCCGATGACCCAGCGCCGATTGATGCGCTTGGCCTCTTCGGCACTGTGGGTTTGCGGGCGGCGCAGCATGGCGTAGATCCACAGCACGCTTACGGTCAGCAGCACCACGACGGAGAAACCGAACATAGCCCACCAGACGTTCGCTACGTCGCGCGCCATGGGTCCGGCCGGTGAAAGCGCCGATTGCGGTCCGTCGCAAGCAGCGAGCAAAGGAACTGCCAGCGCCAGTGTGGTCCATTTGAAAGGGTTGCCGTCTCGCCTCGTCGCACGTACGGCTCGTTTCACTTCAATGCCTGGGAGGGCTGGATGGCCATAGAACGCGAGTCCATCAATAGCAACGCCGCCATTGGTGGCCATCCGCTGCACCCGATGATGATCCACTTTCCGGTCGCCGCGCTGATCGGGCTGGTGCCGGCCGACCTGGCCTACTTGTGGACACTCGACGAGTTCTGGTGGCGCGCAGGGTTGTGGCTGTCGGGCGTCGGCGCGATCGGCGGCTGGATCGCCAGCATTGCCGGCATCATCGACCTGGTTTCGGTCCAGCAGATCCGCCGCAAGGTCACCGCCTGGTGCCATGCGATCCTGGCGGTGATGATGCTCTCGTTGGCTTCGCTGAACTGGCTGCTGCGCTACCAGGGCATGGACCGCGGCGACGGCGACGCGATGTGGGGGCTGTATCTCTCGCTGCTCACGGCCGTGCTGATTTCCCTGGCCGCTTTCCTTGGCGGGCGGCTGGTCTACGAGCACGCGGTCGGTGTGGATCTGGATGGCGAGCAGGCGCCCTGAGCCGTCGCAACGACGCGCCGGAGACGGCCAGCTCGGGCAGGCGGGATGGGAATGGTCGAGGCGGGCCGGGCGATCGGTCATGCGAGGTGGTCATTCCTTGAGTCAGAAGGGTTTGGCCAGTACCAGCCACAGGGTCAGGGCAATCAGAACCGGCACCAGTACTCCCAGCGCCATGCATTGGTATGTGACGCCACGCTCCGGCTGGCGTTCGATGCGCAGCACCAGCACGCCGCACAGTGCGTGACAGAGCGCCATCCCCGTTACCGTCGTGAGTTTCAGGATCAGCCAGCCGGCCAGGGTGCCGTCGCGCAGGAACAGCGCCGTGCCGGAGCCAATGGCCAGCAGTGCGGCGGGGGTGCTGATGAGGGTAAAGACCATGCGGGTAAGATGGGCATGGTCGCGATAGAAGAGCTGGTCGCTGCGCTTGGTGCCGGCGGCGATCAGAGCCGGCAGATACAGCAGCGAGCCGCACCAGCAGAGCAGAGCGGCGAAGTGCAGCAGTTTGAGCAAGGGCATGCCGGTCTCCATCCTGCCTGATGCGAATCTGAGGATGTGACAGCCCTGCTGGTGGGCAGTTCGGGTGTGATTAGCGAGGTGGCCGCCGCGCGCACGGGTGGGCGCGGGGTCGCTGCGCTCAGTCTGCCGTGTCCTGCTGCTTCGGCTCGAACAGTTGACTGCCGCAGCGGCTGCAGAACGCCGCATTGGGCTCGTGGGTGAGCTTGTCGCAGGTAGGGCAATTGTGGCGCAGGCTGTCCTGGCGCATGGCATTGGCCAGCTCGGCGGTGAAGATACCGGTCGGTACCGCGATGATCGAATAACCGGTGATCATCACCATCGTCGCCAGCGCCTTGCCCAACGGGGTATGCGGAACGATATCGCCGAAGCCGACAGTGGTCAGGGTGACCACAGCCCAGTAGATGCTTATCGGAATGCTGGTGAAGCCATTGCTTGGCCCTTCGATCACATACATCAGCGTGCCGTAGACGATGATCAGCGTGGTCACGCTGAGGAGGAAAACGATGATCTTCTGCCGGCTGCCCTGCAGCGCCACGAGCAAAAAGTTGGCCTGGCTGAGGTAGGGGGTGAGCTTGAGGACGCGGAATATCCGCAGCATCCGGATGACGCGCACCACCAGCAGGTACTGCGCATCCGGGAACAGCAGGGCGATGAAGGCCGGCAGCACCGAGAACAGGTCCACCATGCCGTAGAAGCTGAGGATGTACTTGCGGGGTTCGGGGTGGGTGTAGATGCGCAGCACGTACTCAATGGCAAAGATCGCGGTGAAACCCCACTCCAGGGCGGTCAGCAGCTGGCCGTGCCGTTCGTTGAACGAGGCGATGCTGTCGAACATCACCACGATCAGACTGGCGAAGATGATCACCAGCAGCCAGGTATCGAAACGCTTGCCGGCCGGGGTATTGGTGAAAAAGATGATGGTGTATAGCCGCTCACGCCAGCTCATCGTTTTCAGGGAATCGTTGTCCATTCGCAGTGGTCTCTCGCACGGGTGGCAGATTTCGCGGTCACCTGCCAAAGCGGTCCATTAAAGCATTGCGTTGCGGCGACTGCATGTCGCGTGGTGGCGTTGCAGCTGCGCCATTGGTAACGTCGCTTTGCCTGAATCGTACTTAGCGCATAGTCTGACTACAGGCGCATCCAGCAGTTGGAGAGTTCCATGCCCGATTCCCAGTTGGTCGATCCATTCGGCCGGCGCATCACTTACCTGAGGTTGTCGGTAACCGACCGCTGCGATTTTCGCTGCACCTATTGCATGAGCGAGGACATGGTCTTTGCCCCTCGCGCGCAGATTCTCACGTTGGAAGAACTCTATGCGGTGGCCGACGCCTTTATCAGCCTGGGCGTCAAGCGCATTCGCGTGACCGGTGGCGAGCCGCTGGTGCGTAAGGGGCTGACCAGCTTGCTGGCGCGCCTGGGCGAGCGCAGCGAGCTGGAAGATCTGGCCATCACCACCAACGGCTCGCAGTTGCCAAGCCTGGCTGCATCGCTGCACGAAGCTGGCGTCAAGCGGCTCAACATCAGCCTCGACTCGCTCAAGCGCGAGCGTTTTGCCGAGCTGACCCGGCGTGACCGGCTCGATCAGGTGCTCGAAGGCATCGAGGCCGCGCGCAGCGCCGGCTTCAAGCGCATCAAACTCAACAGCGTCGTGCAGAAGGGCCGCAACGACGACGAGATTCTCGATCTGGTGGAATTCGCCATCGAGCGCGGGCTGGATATCAGCTTCATCGAGGAAATGCCACTGGGCAGCGTGTCCAGTCATCAGCGGCAGATCACCTTCTGCTCCAGCGACGAGGTGCGTGAACGCATCGAGGCGCGCCATACGCTGGTGCGCAGCAGCCATGCCACGGGTGGCCCTTCGCGCTACTGGCAGGTGGCAGGCAGCGAGACGCAGGTCGGCTTCATCTCCCCGCACAGCAACAACTTCTGCGGCAGCTGCAACCGTGTGCGCATCACAGCCGAGGGCAAGTTGGTGCTGTGTCTCGGTCATGAGGGCGCGCTGGATCTGAAGAGCCTGATGCGCCGCTATCCGGGTGACAGCGAGCGCTTGCGCAATGCGCTGGTGGATGCCCTGCAGCTCAAGCCGGAAAAGCACCACTTCCGCACCGACGAGCAAGTCCAGGTGGTGCGTTTCATGAGCATGACCGGCGGCTGAGACCGTTTCGTCGTCCATTCACCGGATGGCGCTTCATTCCTGTGTTCCTCCTGTCGCCATAGAGCATGGCGAGGTGCGCGGCTGCGTTTCTGTGCGCCGACGCGCTGCGAGACAGCCGGGGCGCCATGATAAGCTTCGCGGCTTCTTGCCAGTAGCCCAATCGATGCCAGGAATCCCGATGCTCATGGCGACTCCGCTTGTTCGTTTTCCCGCTGATCGCCACGGATAGGCCGCATGCGACTGAAAAGCATCAAACTCGCCGGCTTCAAGTCCTTCGTCGATCCCACCACGGTCAGCTTCCCCAGCAACATGGCGGCGGTGGTCGGGCCGAACGGCTGCGGCAAATCCAACATCATCGACGCCGTGCGCTGGGTCATGGGCGAAAGCTCGGCGAAGAACCTGCGCGGCGAGTCGATGACCGACGTCATCTTCAATGGCTCCAACACGCGCAAGCCGGTGACCCAGGCGAGCATCGAGCTGATCTTCGACAACTCCGACGGCACGCTCACCGGTGAGTACGCCGCCTTTGCCGAAATCTCCATCCGCCGTCGCGTCACCCGTGATTCGCAGAACACCTACTTTCTCAACGGCGTGAAGTGTCGGCGCCGCGACATCACCGACATCTTCCTCGGCACCGGGCTCGGGCCGCGCAGCTATTCGATCATCGAGCAGGGCATGATCTCCAAGCTGATCGAGGCCAAGCCGGAGGATCTGCGCAACTTCATCGAAGAGGCGGCCGGCATCTCCAAGTACAAGGAGCGCCGGCGCGAAACCGAGAATCGCATCCGCCGCACTCACGAGAATCTGGCGCGCCTGACCGACCTGCGCGAAGAGCTGGAACGCCAGCTCGAGCGCCTGCACCGTCAGGCGCAGTCGGCGGAGAAGTATCAGGAGTACAAGGCCGAAGAGCGCCAGCTCAAGGCGCAGCTGTCGGCACTTCGTTGGCAGGCCTTGAACGAGCAGGTCGGTCAGCGCGAGCAGGTCATCGGCGATCAGGAGGTCGCCTTCGAAGCACTGGTGGCCGAGCAGCGCAGTGCCGATGCGAGCATCGAGCGCCTGCGGGACGGTCACCATGAGCTGTCCGAGCGTTTCAATCAGGTGCAGGGCCGCTTCTATTCGGTTGGCGGTGATATCGCACGCGTCGAGCAGAGCATCCAGCATGGCCAGCAGCGCCTGCGCCAGCTGCAGGACGACCTGCGCGAGGCGGAGCAGGCGCGCCTTGAGACCGAGTCGCACCTTGGCCACGACCGCACGCTGCTCGCTACCTTGGGTGAAGAGCTGGCGATGCTCGAGCCCGAGCAGGAGCTGTCCGGCGCTGCCGCCGAGGAATCTGCCGCCCAGCTGGAAGAAGCCGAATCCGCCATGCAGGCCTGGCAGGAGCAGTGGGAGCGCTTCAACCAGCACAGCGCCGAGCCGCGCCGCGCCGCGGAAGTGCAGCAATCACGCATCCAGCAGCTGGAGCAGAGCCTTGAGCGCCTGGCCGAGCGGCAGCGCCGTCTGGATGACGAGCGAGCGTTGCTGGCGGCCGACCCGGAAGATGTCGCGATCCTTGAGTTGGACGAGCAGCTTGCCGCTAGTGAGCTCGAGCTCGAAGCATTCGCCGCGGCGGGCGAAGCGCTCAATGAACGCCTTGAGCAGTTGCGTGAAGAGTTGCAGCTGGCGACCCGAACCCAGCAGCAGGCGCAAGGTGAACTGCAGCGCCTGAATGGGCGAATTGCGTCGCTGGAGGCGTTGCAGCAGGCGGCGATGGAGCCGGGCAAGGGCGTCGCCGAGTGGTTGCGCGAACAGGGGCTGGAGCAGCGCCCACGCCTGGCAGATGGGCTGCGGGTCGAGCCGGGCTGGGAACTGGCCGTGGAAACCGTGCTGGGCGCGGATCTGCAGGCGGTGCTGCTGGATGATTTCGCCGAGGTCGAGCTTGCGGGCTTCCAGCAGGGCGAGCTAAATCTGGCCAACGCGTCGCGTGGCGGCGTCCGCTGCCCTGGCAGTCTGCTGGAACGGGTCGAATCGGCGCAGGATCTTTCGCCTTGGTTGGGCCGCGTGCGGCCGGTCGAATCGCTGGAGCAGGCACTGGCCGCGCGCGCGTCGCTGGTCGAGGGCGAGAGTGTGGTCAGTCGCGATGGCTATTGGGTTGGCCGGCATTTTCTGCGTGTGCGTCGCGCGAGCGAGGCAGAGTCCGGCGTACTGGCGCGCGGTCAGGAGCTGCAGCGCTTGCTGGCCGAGCGTGACGAGCGCGAAGCGAGCCTGGCGACGATGGAGGACCGCATCGCCGTGCTGGGCGGCGAGCAGTCCCGTCTGGAAGGCGAGCGCGAACAGCAGCGTCGTCAGCAACAGGAAGAAGCACGCAAGCATGGCGACCTCAAGGCCAAGCTGTCGGCCGGCCAGGCACGCCTGGAACAGCTGGCGCTGCGCCGTCGTCGGCTGGACGAGGAACTGGCCGAGCAGCAGGAACAGCGCGAAATCGAGACCGAACAGCTGGGCGAAGCGCGCCTGCAGCTGCAGGAAGCGCTGGAAGCGATGGCGCAGGATACCGAGCAGCGCGAGACGCTGCTGGCCAGCCGCGACGGCATCCGTGAGCGGCTCGATCGTATTCGCCACGAGGCGCGGCAGCATAAGGATCATGCCCATCAGCTGGCGTTGCGGGTCGGTTCGCTCAGGGCGCAGCACGAGTCGACTCGCCAGGCTCTGGAGCGGTTGGAACAGCAGTTCGAACGCGCCATCGAGCGCCGCGAGCAGCTGACGCTGAACCTGGAGGAGGGTGAGGCACCGCTGGAAGAGCTGCGCATGAAGCTCGAAGAGCTGCTGGAGCGGCGCATGGGCGTCGAGGACGAGCTCAAGCGTGCGCGTCTGGCGCTGGAAGACGCCGACCGCGAGTTGCGTGATGCCGAGAAACGGCGCACGCAGGCCGAGCAGCAGGCACAGCTCCTGCGTGGGCAGCTGGAGCAGCAACGGCTGGATTGGCAAGGGCTGAGCGTCCGGCGCAAGGCGCTGCAGGATCAGCTGCAGGAGGACGGCTACGACCTGCACGGCGTGCTCGGCACTCTCCCTGCCGATGCGAGCGAGCCGAGCTGGGAAGCGGAGCTGGAGCGGCTGAGCCAGCGCATTCAGCGTCTGGGGCCGATCAACCTGGCGGCGATCGACGAGTATCAGCAGCAGTCGGAACGCAAGCGCTATCTCGACGCACAGAACGATGATCTGGTCGAGGCGCTGGACACACTGGAAAACGTCATCCGCAAGATCGACCGGGAGACGCGCAACCGCTTCAAGGAAACCTTCGACCAGATCAACAGTGGCCTGCAGGCGCTCTTTCCGAAAGTGTTCGGCGGCGGCAATGCTTATCTGGAACTTACCGGAGAAGATTTACTCGATACCGGGGTGGCGATCATGGCGCGTCCGCCCGGAAAGAAGAACAGCACCATTCACCTGCTTTCCGGTGGCGAAAAGGCATTGACTGCGCTGGCGCTGGTGTTTGCGATCTTCCAGCTAAACCCGGCACCGTTCTGCATGCTGGATGAAGTCGATGCTCCACTGGACGACGCCAACGTCGGCCGTTATGCACGACTGGTCAAGGAAATGTCGGAGAAAGTGCAGTTCATCTACATCACCCACAACAAGATCGCCATGGAAATGGCCGATCAGCTGATGGGCGTGACGATGCATGAACCGGGTTGTTCACGGTTGGTGGCGGTCGATGTCGAACAGGCCGTGGCACTGGCCGAAGCATGAGGATTAAGCCGCGCATTTGAGCGTTTTTGATACTGAAGAGCCCATAAAAAGAGAACTACCGCACGGTGCAAATCTACCGTTCGTCGTGCTAGCTTAGGGCACAATTTTTACGATGCGCTGAGAGCAGTCCCAGGTGACCGCTTGTTGCGTCTTTATCATCGAATTCAGAGGTTAATGCATTAATGGATATCGGTCTGCGCGAGTGGCTGATCGTCATCGGCATCATCGTCATTGCCGGCATTTTGTTCGACGGCTGGCGTCGCATGCGCGGTGGCAAGGGCAAGCTGAAATTCAAGCTGGACCGCAGCCTTTCCAACCTTCCCGATGTCGATGATTCCACCGAGCTGTTAGGGCCGGCTCGCGTGGTGGATCGTGAGCATGAGCCTTCGCTGGACGAAGCCGACATGCCGCCGGTGAGCGCCCGCCAGTCTGGTCGCGACGCGGGCAAGAAGCGCCGGCATGACGAGCCTTACCAGGGCGATCTGCAACTGAGCACTGACGAGCCGGTGCCGACCCTGCTGGATCCGGTCGTCGGCGACGCGGACGATGTCGAGGCGCAGCCGGCGAAAGAGCAGGCACCGGTGGAAGAAGTACTGGTCATCAACGTCATCTGCCGCGATCCGCACGGCTTCCGTGGCCCGGCATTGCTGCAGAACATCCTGGAAAGCGGCCTACGCTTCGGTGAGATGGACATCTTCCATCGCCACGAAAGCATGGCCGGCAATGGTGAGGTGCTGTTCTCCATGGCCAATGCAGTCAAGCCCGGCACCTTCGATCTGGACGATATCGATCATTTCACCACACCGGCCGTGAGCTTCTTCCTCGGATTGCCGGGGCCGCGTCATCCCAAGCAGGCCTTCGATGTCATGGTCGCCGCGGCGCGCAAGCTGTCCCAGGAGCTCAACGGTGAGCTGAAGGACGACCAGCGCAGTGTGCTGACCGCCCAGACCATCGAACACTACCGCCAGCGCATCGTCGAGTTCGAACGCCGGCAGATGACCATCAAGCAACGCTGATAACTCACTGCACCGGGCCTCGCGCCCGGTGTTGCGTTTGAAGGGGCAGACTCGCTTTCACTGGCCTGTCGCCTCGCTCTGCAGACTGTCGTAGGGTGGGCTTCAGCCCACCGGTACCCTGACTTTTAGGGTGACGTCAGCTCCGTAGGGTGGGCTTCAGCCCACCAGCTCTTCGCTTCAGCGCGATCATCACACAACGCTGCGTGCCCAGTCCGACTCCAGCCAACAGAACTTGCAGACCTGCCTTCGGACTCGCATTCGGCTAGAATCCGACGCCTTCCATATCAACCAAGGCGCGCTGATGCGGTCTGAATCAGCACAGCCCCAGTCACGGCTCCGTCCTTATGCCTTCCGCCCAAACCGCCGCCGAGCGCATCGCCGAACTGCGCGGCGAAATTGACGCCCACAACTACCGCTACTACGTGCTCGACGAACCTAGCGTTCCCGACGCCGAATACGACCGTCTGTTCAATGAGCTCAAGGCGCTCGAGGCGGAGCACCCGGAGCTGGTGACACCCGAGTCGCCAACCCAGCGGGTGGGAGGGGCGGCACTGGCGGCGTTCGGTCAGGTGCGCCACGAAGTACCGATGCTGAGCCTGGGCAACGCCTTCGAGGAGCAGGATCTGCTCGATTTCGACCGCCGCGTGCGCGAAGGGCTGGATCTGCCGGCGGGCGACCTGTTCGGCGATGACGCTGTGGTCGAGTACAGCTGCGAACCCAAACTGGATGGTCTGGCGGTCAGCCTGCTTTATGAGAACGGCCATCTGGTGCGCGGCGCCACCCGGGGCGATGGCAGCACGGGTGAGGACATCAGCGCCAATGTGCGTACCGTGCGCAACATCCCGCTCAAGCTGCATGGCAGTGGTTGGCCTGCGGTACTTGAGGTGCGCGGCGAAATCTACATGCCCAAGGCGGGGTTCGAAGCGCTGAATGCGCGGCAGCTGGAAAGCGGCGGCAAACCCTTCGCCAATCCCCGCAACGCCGCTGCTGGTAGCCTGCGTCAGCTGGATTCGAAGATCACTGCCAGCCGTCCGCTCGAACTTTGTGCCTACGGCGTCGGCCGCAGCGACGGCGAGCTGCCTGATACGCACATTGGTATTCTCGAGGCGCTGAAAAGCTGGGGCCTGCCCATCAGCCGTGAGCTGAGACTGGCCAAGGGCGTCGCCGAATGCCGCGCCTATTACGACGCCATCGGTGAAAAGCGCGACGCACTGCCGTATGAGATTGACGGTGTGGTGTTCAAGGTCAACGCAGTCGCCCAGCAGCGTGAGCTGGGCTTCCGGGCGCGCGAGCCGCGCTGGGCCATCGCCCACAAGTTTCCCGCGCGGGAGGAAATCACCGAACTGCTCGATGTCGAATTCCAGGTCGGCCGCACCGGTGCGATCACCCCGGTCGCACGGCTAAAGCCCGTGCAGGTGGCGGGCGTTACGGTGTCCAACGCGACGCTGCACAACATGGATGAAGTGGCGCGGCTTGGCGTGATGATCGGCGATACGGTGATCGTGCGCCGTGCAGGCGATGTGATTCCCCAGATCCTCGGCGTAATCGCCGAACGCCGCCCGGTCGACGCGCGCGCCGTGCATGTGCCGGAGCAGTGCCCGGTGTGCGGTTCTGCCGTGGAGCGCACCCAGCTGATCAAGCGCAGCAAGGGCCGCGAGTCGGTCAGCGAAGGTTCGATCTACCGTTGCGTCGGTCGTCTGGCCTGCCAGGCGCAGCTTAAGCAGGCGATCATCCATTTCGTATCGCGCCGAGCGATGGATATCGACGGCCTGGGCGACAAGATCGTCGAGCAGCTGGTCGACAGGGGGTTGGTCAAATCGCCGGCGGATCTCTACTGCCTGACCCATGAGCAGGTCATTGAGCTGGAAGGTTTCGCCGAGATTTCCACGCGCAACTTGCTAAACGCCATCGACGCCAGCCGCAAACCAAGCCTCGCGCGTTTCGTCTACGCCCTTGGCATACCCGATGTCGGCGAGGAAACCGCCAAGTTGTTGGCACGAGCGCTGGGCTCCTTGGATCGCATAGGTCGCGCGCTGCCTGATGTGCTTGTTTACCTGCCCGATGTCGGCCTGGAAGTCGCTCATGAAATCCATAGCTTCTTCGAGGACGAACACAACCGCACGGTCATCGCGCTGCTGCGCGAACGCGGCGTCGAACCGCAGGAGGAGGGCGACGTACACCCGGAATTCGCCGCCTGCGCGACGCTGCCCGATCTGCTCGACCGGCTCAACATCCCCCATATCGCCCGCACCGGTGCGCAGCGTCTGGCAGAGCGTTTCGGCACGCTCGAAGCAATCATCGCCGCCGACTGGCTCGACCTGCGCCAGGTTGAACGGCTGAACGAAAAGGCCGCACGCTCCCTGCGCGACTACTTCGACAAACCCGAGAACGCCGAACGCGCCCGCGCTATCGAAGCCCAGCTGCGGGATTTCGGCATGCACTGGGAGAGCGAGCGGAAAGCCGCCGAAGGCCTCCCGCTGGCCGGGCAGACCTGGGTACTGACCGGCACGCTGGAAACCATGAGTCGTGATGATGGCAAGGCGCGGCTGGAGGCTTTGGGGGCAAAGGTCGCCGGGTCCGTATCCGCCAAAACCAACTGCGTAGTGGCGGGCCCAGGCGCGGGCTCGAAGCTCACCAAAGCCAACGAACTCGGCGTGACGGTGCTCGACGAAGCGCAATTCCTCGAGCGTCTCGCACAGCTTGGTTCATAGCACGTCAGCAACGGCCTCATCCCAGCGAGCCTCGCTGTCATACCCGCTCCCCAAATGTTTCACCGAACCTGTGGGAGCGGCCCTCGCCGCGACTGGTTTAGCAACGCTTACCAGCAGTAAGCGAGCTCCCTTTGACTCCAGGTCAGGGAAACGGCTTCAGCCATCCCCTAAAGTTTTCCCCGCTTCACCCGAAAAGCTAGTCAAGCAAGTCCGCAGTATGGATGTGCTGGCGTAGCGTTGGAGCGGTACCGGGCTCACGAAAAAGTTCGAATCTGCCCTAAAGCCAACCCAAACGGCGCCGATAAGCTAATCGAATGCGAA
This sequence comes from Pseudomonas sp. LM13, assembly GCF_041381355.1. NCBI lineage: Bacteria > Pseudomonadati > Pseudomonadota > Gammaproteobacteria > Pseudomonadales > Pseudomonadaceae > Pseudomonas > Pseudomonas sp. LM13. Next base: position 28,235 of record NZ_JACBXH010000020.1, on the reverse strand, counting down.
CTCAATGGGTGCCTGGGCACAAGCCGGCCCGGAGTCGCAAGCTCAGGCAACCAAAGTAACTAGCGCCCTTGGAGGCAAACACCATGGCTCTTACTGTCAATACCAACATCGCGTCGCTGAATACTCAGCGTAATCTCAGCAACTCTTCCAACGCGCTGGCCACCTCCATGCAGCGCCTGTCCACCGGTAGCCGAATCAACAGTGCGAAGGACGATGCTGCGGGCCTGCAGATCTCCAATCGCTTGACGAGTCAAGTGAACGGCCTGGGCGTTGCGGTGCGTAACGCTAACGACGGAATTTCGCTTGCGCAGACTGCCGAGGGCGCGCTGCAGCAGTCGACCAATATTCTCCAGCGGATGCGCGATTTGTCGCTGCAGTCAGCTAATGGCTCCAACTCCAGCTCTGAGCGCAAAGCTCTGCAAGACGAAGTGACGCAGCTCCAACAGGAAATGAACCGGATTGCAGACACGACCAGCTTCGGTGGCCGTAAAATTCTCGACGGCTCTTTCGGATCCCAATCGTTCCAGGTCGGAGCGAATGCATTTGAGACCATCAGTGTATCGCTTGGGTCGTTCCAAGCAGATCAAATTGGAAGTTACTCCAGCGCACTTACCGGTAATGCCACTAACGTCGGCTATGGGAAAGTTGCTGCTGGCGCCGCAACGGCTGGAGCTAACAACGTAGCTGGCACGATAACAGTAAATGGGGAAAACAACTCTGGTGCCATTACCCTCGCGGGCAAGAGCGCTAAAGAAGCTGCAGATCTCATCAACCAGAAGACTGCCGATACCGGCGTTACTGCCGAAGCACGTACTGTTGCTGCGCTCTCTGGTATGGGAGACGGTACGGTAACATTTAGCCTGACAGGTGATACGGACGGTGGTGCTGTAGATATTCGGGCAACTATCGCTGGTGGTGATCTGACTGAGCTGGCTAAAGAAATCAACGCCAAGTCCGGTAAGACTGGTATCACCGCTGAGATCAAAGACGGCAAGGTCTTTTTGACTAGCGAAGCGGGTGACGATGTTGTAGTCGAAGGTTTCACCACTACGGCCGCTGCGGGTGTTGGCACTGCAACCTTCGGTGTATATGACTACACCGGCGAGAACTCAAGTGATACTACCACTCTGACTTCTGGTAGTACCGACTCGTCCCGTGCTATGGGGGTGGTTCGTCTTGATAGCGCAAGTTCGTTCACCACTACCGCTTCGGATACTAGTATTGACTCAGCAACTACCGCTATCGCAGCTGAGCTAGATAAGGTGAGCGAAATTGATATCGGAAGTCAGATCGGTGCGCAGAAAGCTCTGTCGGTAATTGATAGTGCTCTTTCTCTGATCGATTCTTCTCGCGCTGAATTGGGTGCGGTGCAGAACCGTTTCGATAACACCATCGCCAACCTGCAAAGCATCTCCGAGAACGTTTCCGCAGCTCGTGGCCGCATCCAGGACACTGACTTCGCCGCCGAAACCGCGAATCTGAGCAAGAACCAGATTCTGCAACAGGCTGGTACTGCGATCCTGGCGCAGGCCAAGCAGCTGCCGCAGGCCGTTCTCAGCCTGCTGCAGTAAGCGAGGCTCACCGATGGGGTGGTTATTCCACCCCATCGATTCATTGAGAGGTGAATCATGGACGTCGCAAGAGCAGCGAGTGCCACGCTTGCGTCATCCTCGTCGAGCAACGCGATGCCCAGCTTTCGTCAGGAAGCTGGGCTTTCTTCGTTGCAGGGCGAAGGTGGCTCTGGCAAGGCTCCACAGAAAGTAGATGTAAACGAAGCAGTAGAGCGCATTCGCACGCAGGTGCAGACCTTGCAGCGCGATTTGAACTTCAGCGTGGATGATTCCACCGGTCAGGTTGTGGTGCAGGTGCTGGATGGCGACTCGGGCAAGGTGGTGCGGCAGATTCCGTCCGAGGATATCCTGCGCCTGGCCGAGCGACTGGATGAAATGCGCAGCCTGTTATTCGAGGCTAAGGCCTAGCGGCACGTTTCTTGTTTGGTTTTCGATCCAATACGGTCGTGTGGTTTATTTGACGAGGTGAAGCTATGGCAAGCGTATCAGGCATCGGTTCCGGCATCGACATCGATAGCATCGTTGCGAGTATGGTTGCCGCTGAACGTGCTCCGAAGGAAACCCAGCTTGCAACCCTCGAAAAGAAGACCACTACGCAGATCACGGCGGTTGGTGCGCTAAAGGGTGCAATCAGTGATTTCCAGACTGCACTGGGTGCGTTGAACAAGCCAGAGCTGTTCCAAGCGCGCTCGGCTACTTCCAGCAAGTCGGACCTCGTCGGCGTTACGGCGTCAACCGCCGCGGGAGCTGGCAGCTATCAACTGGAAGTCGAATCACTGGCGAGCAGCAGCAAGGTTGCATTGGCAGCGATTCCCAATACGGCCGAAGCCCCGGCGCGTTTTACCAGTGGAACGTTCGAGGTCTCGCTTGGCGTGCCAGGCATCCCGCCCGCGCCGAACACCAAGGAATCCTTTTCTGTCACGATTGACGAAAACACCAACACGCTCGCCGGTGTGCGTGATGCAATCAACACGGCCGGGAAAGACATGGGTGTTAGCGCCACCATTGTCACGGACGAGTATGGTTCTCGACTGGTGCTGAGTAGCAGCAAGACGGGCGCAGGGCGCGATATTACCGTCACTGCAACCGGGGCAGACGAACCTGGGCTCATCGGTCTTTCCGCATTGAACTTCGACGGTACCTCAGGCACCGGCAAAGATGCTCGCGTGTTGACCTCGGCACAGAGTGCTGAATTGTATGTCGACGGTTTGAAGGTAATCAGCGAGACCAACAAAGTCGATGGTGCCATTGAGGGCGTCACGCTCGACCTTAAGGCCAAAACCGTTGCAAACGAACCGCTGACTATCGCGGTGGCGGAAGACAAGGCGGGGGTTAAAAACCAGATCCAGACCTTTGTCGACAGCTACAACAAGCTGATCGGCGTGATCAATGCGCAGACCAAGGTTACATCGGTGGGTGAGGGTAAGGCGCCCGTAACAGGCGCATTGGTGGGCGATGCCACGGCGCGCACCTTGCTCAACACGATTCGCAACGAGCTGGTTAACGTGCAGGGTGATGGTGCACTGCGTGCGCTGACCGATATTGGTATCACCACACAGAAGGATGGCACGCTCGCCATTGACAGCGCCAAGCTGGACAAGGCGATGGCCGGTAATTTCGGCGAATTGTCGGGCCTGTTCACAGGTGACAAGGGGTTGGCTTCCAGGCTTGATGCGAAGCTGAAGCCATACACCGAGACCGGTGGAATACTCGAGCAGCGCAACAAGGCAATGACCGAGACGATCACCAAGATAGATGATCAGAAAGAGGCGCTCACCCGCCGTATCACCTCGCTTCAGGAGCGACTGTACAAGCAGTTCAATGCTATGGACCTGCTGGTGGGGCAGTTGTCTAATACGTCTTCGAGCCTTCTCGCGTCGCTGGAGAACCTGCCTTGGGCAGGAAGCAATTCGAAAAAGTAGGCCAGACTGCTTATACAAGAACCGCCGGTAGGCGGTTTTTTGTTTGCAAAACAAACTCAAGTCCTGCGCCAGATGACCGATAAACAGGTATGTGAGATCGATGTGGCAAGGGGCTCATCCAAATGAATGCTATGGCAGCAATGCGGCAATACCAGCAGGTTGGCGTAAAAGCCCAGGTTACCGAGGCCGACCCGCATCGCCTGATTCAGATGCTGATGCAAGGTGGTTTGGATCGTATCGCTCAGGCCAAAGGTGCGATGGAGCGTGAGGCTTTCGCTGAGAAGGGTGTGCTGATCGGCAAGGCCATCAATATCATCGGTGGGCTGCGTGATGCGCTGGATCAGGATGTTGGCGGCGAGCTGGCGGCCAACCTTGATCGTCTGTATGAATACATGACGATGCGCCTGTTCGAAGCGAGCCGGCATAATGATGTCGACAAACTGAACGAGGTGGGCAAGCTTCTGGGTGAGATAAAGCTGGCTTGGGATCAGATCGCGCCTAGGGGCTGATTCACCTGAAGCTGGCTTGCTGGCTTACCGCGTTTTCGGGGAAAAGATGTCGTTGAAGAAGCAAGCCTTCGCCGCGTTGGCGCAAAAGCTCCGCGGCGCACTGAGCGCAGGGGAGTGGGATGCGGTCAGCTCGCTGGATCATGAGTGCAGCGCGCTGGTGGCATCATTGTGCGACGAAGATGCAGCTGATGCCGGGCTGCGTGCGGAAATCGACGCAGTGGCGGCTCTGTATGATGAGCTTCAGCGGGCGGGGCGCGCTGAGCGTGAGCGGCTGGCCGCGGAGCTGACCAGGCTGAATCAGGCCAAGCAGGTCAGCCGCGCTTACGGGTCGTTAGGCTAGACGCCCGTCACGCTGGATTCTTCGCGCGGCGAAGAGCTGGGCGGTACCGAGGGTGCGTGGAGTAGGGTGGATGACGCTTCGCTCATCCACCGCGAACCCACCGTCTCAGGGAGTGCTCGCTGCGTCTCAGCGGTACTCGCACAGATACGCGGTGTCTACCTTGACCTTCAGCTGAAATTTGCTGTTCGCCGGTACGGTGAACTGGCTGCCGCTGGCAAAGGTTTCCCAGGCGTCGCTACCCGGCAGTTTCACGTCCAGGCTGCCAGCAACTACGTGCATGACTTCCAGTTGCGCAGTGCCGAATTCGTATTCACCTGGCGCCATGACGCCGATCGTGGCCGGGCCTTCAGTCATGTCGAAGGCGATGGATTTGACGGTGCCATCGAAGTACTCATTGACCTTGAACATTTGGATTCCTTTGCAGGGTCGGGAAAAGGGTCGCCAGTATGCCCAAGCGCCAGGCCTGGCGTCACCTGGCAGAAGTGCTAGCTGCGAAAAATGAAGTAGACCGCTCCGACCATGCAAAGCCCTGCCCATAGATAATCGAGCTTCAATGGCTGCTGCATGTACAGCACGCTGAACGGAACGAACACCATCAGGGTGATTACCTCCTGCATGATCTTCAGTTGGCCGATCGACAGCTCGGTATAGCCGATGCGGTTTGCTGGCACCATCAGCATGTATTCGAAGAATGCGATGCCCCAGCTGATCAATGCGGCGATAAGCCAGGGTTTACCGTTCAGGCTTTTCAGGTGGCCGTACCAGGCGAAAGTCATGAACAGGTTGGAGCAGCAGAGTAGGGCGGCGGTTTGCAACCAGACAGGCATGGTGGGTGTGGGCTCGAAATGATGACGCGCTAGGGTATTTCCAAGCGTTTTCGTCTGCAATGACGCATCTGGTGCGTAAGCTTCGGCCGGATTATTATCGCGCCCGTTTTTTCACTGAGTGGCAGTTATATGGATTGTCGCCCCGGTTGTGGTGCCTGCTGTATCGCGCCCTCCATTAGCTCCTCGATACCTGGCATGCCTCATGGCAAGCGCGCTGGGGAGCGCTGTATTCAATTAAGCGCTGACTTTCTCTGTTTGCTGTTCGGTGATCCGCGGCGGCCGGCCGTGTGCTCGGCTTTTTCGGCTGAACCTGTTTGTTGTGGGGAAAGCAGGGAGGACGCGATTCGTCTGCTTGGCTGGCTGGAGCAGGCGACGGCGTAGCGATAGTCTTGGGTTTGCTGCCTGGCGGTCCCGTTGTTCTGGCGGTTCCGGCTCGAAGCTGTGCACTACTAGCTAACGGTCATACGAAAAGCAAAAAAGGCTGCCCAAAGGCAGCCTTTTTCGTGCGCGGGATTGTCGCTTAACGCGGCAGGTCGCGCTTGGTGTGGCCGGTGTACAGCTGACGCGGACGACCGATCTTCTGGCCGGAGGCGATCATTTCCTTCCAGTGGGATATCCAGCCGACAGTACGCGCCAGGGCGAAGATGACGGTGAACATGCTGGTCGGAATGCCGATGGCCTTGAGGATGATACCCGAGTAGAAGTCCACGTTCGGGTACAGGTTGCGCTCGGCGAAGTACGGATCGTTGAGGGCGATCTCTTCCAGCTTCATGGCCAGATCCAGTTGCGGATCGTTGATGCCGAGCTCGCCCAGAACCTCGTCGCAGGTCTGCTTCATGACCTTGGCGCGCGGATCGAAGTTCTTGTAGACGCGATGGCCGAAGCCCATCAGCTTGAACGGATCGTTCTTGTCCTTGGCCTTGGCCAGGAACTTCTCGACGTTCGACACGTCGCCGATTTCGTCCAGCATGGTGAGTACGGCTTCGTTCGCGCCACCGTGTGCCGGTCCCCAAAGGGCGGCGATACCGGCGGCGATACAGGCGAACGGGTTGGCACCGGTGGAGCCAGCCAGGCGCACGGTGGAAGTCGAAGCGTTCTGCTCATGATCGGCATGCAAGATGAAGATGCGATCCATGGCCTTGGCCAACACCGGGCTGATCGGTTTGATCTCGCACGGGGTGTTGAACATCATGTGCAGGAAGTTTTCCGAGTAGCTCAGGTCGTTACGCGGATACATCAGCGGCTGACCGATCGAGTACTTGTAGACCATCGCGGCGATGGTTGGCATCTTGGCGACCAGGCGCACCGCGGAAATTTCGCGGTGGTGCGGGTCGTTGATGTCCAGCGAATCGTGGTAGAAGGCTGAAAGCGCGCCGACAACGCCACACATGATGGCCATAGGGTGGGCGTCACGACGGAAACCATTGAGGAAGGACTTCAGCTGCTCGTGAACCATGGTGTGGTTCTTCACGGTGCTAACGAACTGTGCCTTCTGTTCGGCGGTCGGCAGTTCCCCGTTCAGCAGGAGATAGCAGGTTTCCAGATAGTCGGATTTCTCTGCCAGCTGCTCGATCGGATAGCCGCGATGCAGCAGGATGCCCTTGTCGCCATCGATGTAGGTGATCTTGGACTCGCAAGAGGCGGTCGACATGAAGCCGGGATCGAAGGTGAAGTGACCCGTGGAGGTCAGGCTTCGTACGTCAATTACATCAGGCCCTACGGTACCGGTTAAAACGGGCAGTTCGACGGGGGCAGCGCCCTCGATGATCAACTGCGCTTTCTTGTCAGCCATGTATGGCCTCCTGTTTTGTGCTTGGAATCATCATGGCCCCCCACGCAGGGCCCGCATCACTATAGTGTGATAAACCGCAAAGTCAATTTGCGCGAACCCATGCCGTAGAGGGCTCTGCAGGGGGATGCGTACAGCTTGGGTGCACTGTTTACGGCATTTATATAGAGGTCGCTATCAGCCTTTAGTGGCACTTCACCACATTGTCATTAGTGACCTAACTGTTTATACTCGGACACCGACCGGCAGGGGCCTTACAGGCAGTATTCTGTAGGTTGTCACTCGTGGGTAGCGGGTACTGCTGCGTACTCTTCCCAACAACTTTGCCCTGCGCTCTGGGGCTCTCAAGTGTGAAAAAAGCCGTGAAAAGCCAACGACCTGTAAACCTAGATCTTAGGACAATAAAACTCCCCATCACTGCTTACACGTCGATTCTCCACCGTGTATCCGGTGTCATCCTGTTCGTCGGTATCGCCTTGCTGCTGCTCGCGCTCGATACCTCGCTGTCTTCTCCGGAAGGCTTCGAGGAGGTCCGCGCGTACCTGGGTAGCCCTCTGGCAAAGCTGGTGAGCTGGGCGTTGCTGTCCGCACTGCTGTACCACCTTGTGGCGGGTGTTCGTCACCTGATCATGGATTCTGGCCATGGTGAGACGCTGGAAGGCGGCAAGCTGGGCTCGAAAATCGTAATCGCCGTATCGGCGGTGCTGATCGTTCTGGCGGGAGTGTGGATATGGTAACCAATGTCACCAACTTTTCGCGCTCGGGTCTGTACGACTGGATGGCGCAGCGCGTTTCTGCAGTGGTTCTTGCGGCTTATTTTCTGTTCCTGCTTGGGTACCTGATTGCGAACCCGGGACTGGAGTACACCCAGTGGCACGCGCTGTTCTCGGCCAACTGGATGCGCATCTTCAGTCTGCTGGCTCTGGTCGCCCTGAGTGTGCACGCGTGGGTAGGCATGTGGACGATCTCCACCGACTACCTGACCAATATGGCGATCGGTAAGTGGGCTACCGGCGTTCGTTTCCTGTTCCAGGCGGTGTGTGGCATTGCCATGTTCACCTTCTTCGTCTGGGGCGTGCAGATTCTTTGGGGTATCTGATTCATGGCTAACATTCGTACGCTTTCTTTTGACGCCATCATCGTCGGTGGCGGTGGCGCCGGTATGCGCGCGGCGCTGCAGCTGTCCCAGTCTGGTCACAAGACTGCTGTGGTCACCAAGGTTTTCCCGACTCGTTCGCACACCGTTTCCGCGCAGGGTGGCATTACCTGCGCCATCGCTTCGGCCGACCCGAACGATGACTGGCGCTGGCACATGTACGATACCGTCAAGGGTTCCGACTACATCGGTGACCAGGACGCTATCGAGTACATGTGTTCCGTAGGCCCTGAAGCGGTGTTCGAGCTCGAGCACATGGGGCTGCCGTTCTCCCGTACCGAGCAGGGTCGCATCTATCAGCGCCCGTTCGGTGGGCAGTCCAAGGACTTCGGTAAGGGTGGCCAGGCCGCTCGTACCTGTGCCGCTGCAGACCGTACCGGTCATGCGCTGCTGCACACGCTTTATCAGGGCAACCTGAAGAACGACACCGTTTTCCTCAACGAGTGGTACGCGGTCGATCTGGTGAAGAACCAGGACGGCGCAGTCGTGGGTGTCATCGCCATCTGCATCGAAACCGGCGAAACCGTCTACATCCGCTCCAAGGCTACCGTGCTCGCCACTGGCGGCGCTGGTCGCATCTACGCATCGACCACCAACGCCCTGATCAACACCGGTGACGGTGTCGGCATGGCGCTGCGCGCTGGTGTGCCGGTGCAGGACATCGAGATGTGGCAGTTCCACCCGACCGGTATCGCTGGTGCTGGTGTGCTGGTAACCGAGGGTTGCCGCGGTGAAGGTGGCTACCTGATCAACAAGCATGGCGAGCGCTTCATGGAGCGTTACGCGCCGAACGCGAAGGACCTGGCTGGTCGCGACGTCGTTGCACGTTCGATGGTCAAGGAAATCCTGGCGGGCAACGGTTGTGGTCCGGATGGCGACCACGTGATGTTGAAGCTGGATCACCTGGGCGAAGAAGTGCTGCACAGCCGTTTGCCTGGTATCTGCGAGCTGTCGAAGACCTTCGCTCACGTCGATCCGGTCGTCGCACCGGTGCCGGTTGTTCCGACCTGCCACTACATGATGGGTGGTATCGCCACCAACATCCATGGTCAGGCGATTACTCAGGACGCCAACGGCAACGACAAGATCATCGACGGTCTGTTCGCTGTGGGCGAAGTGGCCTGCGTATCCGTACATGGCGCCAATCGTCTGGGCGGTAACTCGCTGCTTGACCTCGTTGTGTTCGGCCGCGCTGCCGGTCTGCACCTGGAGAAAGCACTGAAGGAAGGTATTGAGCACCGCGGTGCCAGCGAAACCGATCTGGATGTTGCGCTGGGTCGTCTGGCTGGTATCAACGAGCGCAGCACTGGCGAAGACGTTGCTCCGCTGCGTAAGGAGCTGCAGAGCTGCATGCAGAATTACTTCGGTGTATTCCGTACTGGCGAATACATGCAGAAGGGTATCGCTCAGCTGGTAGATCTGCGTCAGCGTATCGCCAACGTCAAGATCTCGGACAAGAGCCAGGCGTTCAACACTGCGCGCATCGAGGCGCTTGAGTTGCAGAACCTTCTGGAGGTCGCCGAGGCTACTGCAATTGCCGCGGAGCACCGCAAGGAATCCCGTGGCGCCCATGCTCGCGAAGATTTCGAAGAGCGTGATGACGAGAATTGGCTGTGCCACACCCTGTACTTCCCGGGTGACAAGCGCGTTGCCAAGCGTGCCGTGAACTTCGCTCCGAAGACCGTTCCGGCATTCGAGCCCAAGGTTCGGACTTATTGAGGTCGCCGATATGTTGCAAGTGAGTGTTTATCGCTACAACCCCGATCAGGACGAAAAGCCGTTCATGCAGGACTTCCAGGTCAATACCGAAGGTAAAGACCTGATGGTTCTGGACGTCTTGGCTCTGATCAAGGAACAGGACCAGGGTTTCTCCTATCGTCGCTCCTGCCGCGAAGGCGTGTGCGGTTCCGACGGGATGAATATCAATGGCAAGAACGGTCTGGCTTGCATCACCCCGCTGTCCTCCGTGGTCAAGGGCAACAAGCTGGTCATCCGTCCGCTTCCAGGTCTGCCGGTCATTCGTGACTTGGTCGTCGATATGAGCATCTTCTACAAGCAGTACGAGAAAGTGCGTCCGTATCTGATGAACGATACGCCGCCGCCGGCTATCGAACGACTGCAAAGTCCGGAAGATCGCGAGAAGCTGGACGGTCTGTACGAGTGCATTCTGTGCGCTTGTTGCTCGACCAGCTGCCCGTCGTTCTGGTGGAACCCTGACAAGTTCCTCGGTCCGGCTGCGTCGCTGCAGGCCTACCGTTTTCTGGCCGACAGCCGCGATACCGAAACCGAGAATCGTCTGGCCGGTCTGGACGATCCGTTCAGTGTGTTCCGCTGCCGCGGTATCATGAACTGCGTCGACGTTTGTCCGAAGGGATTGAACCCTACCAAGGCAATCGGTCACATACGCAACATGCTGCTGCAGAGCGGTACTTGATGACACCCCGGTCGGGAAAGGTTATGCGCTAGCCTGGAACGGCCGGATTGCTTTACCCGTGACACCTGCGGCGCCGAAGTCGAAGCTCGGCGCCGTAGTTTTAGTAGGAATCCCAGCTCACAAAGCCGGGATTTCACTCTGAAAATTTGATGACCAGCAGGAGCATCCGGGTTGTGCCCGGGAACTATCTGCGCGGTCCGTAGTGGCTTTACCTGAGTCGCTGCTTCAGAACTTGGGAAGTCATGCTGCGGTTTCCACGCTGGTGGTGTCTCCTTATCGAAGGTGACCAGACATGCAAGAAAGCGTAATGCAGCGCATGTGGGACAGTGCCCACCTATCCGGTGGTAACGCTGCCTATGTGGAAGAGCTTTATGAGCTCTACCTGCACGATCCCAACGCTGTGCCCGAAGAGTGGCGCACTTACTTCCAGAAGTTGCCCTCCGGTGGCAGCGCTTCAGCCGATGTATCGCATTCGACGATCCGCGACCACTTCGTTCTGCTGGCCAAGAACCAGCGCCGTGCTCAGCCTGTCTCCGCAGGTGCTGTCAGCAGCGAGCATGAGAAGAAGCAGATCGAAGTCCTGCGCCTGATCCAAGCCTACCGAGTGCGCGGCCATCAGGCAGCACAGCTCGATCCGCTTGGCCTGCAGCAGCGCACCGCCCCCGCTGACCTGGCGATCAACAACTACGGTCTGACCGACGCCGATCTCGATACCGTATTCCGCACCGGCGACCTGGCCATGGTCAACGGCCAGGCCACTCTGCGCGAAATCGTCAAGGCTCTGCAAGAAACCTATTGCCGCACCATTGGCGCGGAATACATGCACATCGTCGATTCCGAGCAGCGCAGCTGGTTCGTCCAGCGCTTGGAAAGCGTGCGTGGCCGTCCGGAGTTTTCGCCGGAGATCAAGAGCCACCTGCTCGAGCGCCTCACCGCTGCCGAAGGTCTGGAAAAGTATCTGGGTACCAAATATCCGGGCACCAAGCGCTTCGGTCTGGAAGGTGGCGAGAGTCTGATCCCGCTGCTCGATGAGATCATCCAGCGCTCCGGCTCCTACGGCACCAAGGAAATCGTCATCGGCATGGCCCACCGTGGTCGTCTGAACGTACTGGTCAACACCTTTGGCAAGAATCCGCGCGACCTGTTCGACGAGTTCGAAGGCAAGAAGGTCGAAGGCCTGAGCTCCGGTGACGTCAAGTATCACCAGGGCTTCTCGTCCAACGTGATGACCCCAGGTGGTGAGATCCACCTCGCCATGGCGTTCAACCCGTCGCACCTGGAGATCGTCTCTCCGGTGGTCGAGGGTTCGGTACGCGCTCGTCAGGACCGCCGCAACGACCCGGTTGGCGACAAGGTTCTGCCGGTCACCATCCACGGTGACGCCGCCGTCGCCGGTCAGGGTGTGGTGATGGAAACCTTCCAGATGTCGCAGACCCGTGCCTACCGCACCGGTGGCACCATCCGCATCGTGGTCAACAACCAGGTCGGCTTCACCACCAACAAGCAGGAAGATGCTCGTTCCACCGAGTACGCGACCGACGTGGCGAAGATGATCCAGGCGCCGATCTTCCACGTGAACGCAGACGATCCCGAGGCAGTGCTGTTCGTCACCCAGCTTGCCGTCGACTATCGCATGCAGTTCAAGCGTGACATCGTCATCGATCTGATCTGCTACCGTCGTCGTGGCCACAACGAAGCGGACGAACCAAGCGGTACCCAGCCGCTGATGTACCAGAAGATCGCCAAGCAGCGCACCACCCGTGAGCTGTACGCCGATTCGCTGATCCAGACCAAGGTGCTCGATGATGAGCGCGTCCAGGCAAAAGTCGACGAATATCGGACTGCGCTGGACAACGGTCTGCATGTGGTCAAGAGCCTGGTCAAGGAGCCGAACAAGGAACTGTTCGTCGACTGGCGCCCGTATCTGGGGCATGCCTGGACTGCGCGTCACGACACCAGCTTCGACCTGAAGACCCTGCAGGATCTGTCCAACAAGCTGCTGCAAACGCCTGAAGGCTTCGTGGTGCAGCGCCAGGTTTCGAAGATCCTCGAAGATCGCCAGAAGATGGGCGCCGGCGCGCTGGCCATCAACTGGGGCTATGCCGAGACCATGGCTTACGCGACGCTGCTGTTCGAAGGCCATCCGGTGCGTATCTCAGGTCAGGACGTCGGTCGCGGTACCTTCTCGCATCGTCACGCAGCGCTGCACAACCAGAAGGATGGCAGCACCTATATCCCGCTGCAGCACCTGTACGAAGGCCAGCCACGTTTCGATCTGTACGACTCCTTCCTTTCCGAGGAAGCGGTTCTCGCGTTCGAATACGGCTACGCCACCACTACGCCGAATGCGCTGGTGGTCTGGGAAGCGCAGTTCGGTGATTTCGCCAACGGTGCCCAGGTCGTGATCGACCAGTTCATCACCAGCGGGGAGCACAAGTGGGGCCGCCTGTGCGGTTTGACCATGCTGCTGCCGCACGGCTATGAAGGGCAGGGGCCTGAACACTCCTCCGCGCGTCTGGAGCGCTACCTGCAGTTGTGCGCCGAGCACAACATCCAGGTCTGCGTACCGACGACTCCGGCGCAGGTCTACCACATGCTGCGTCGCCAGGCGATTCGCCCGCTGCGCAAGCCGCTGGTAGCACTGACGCCCAAGTCGCTGCTGCGCCACAAACAGGCCATATCGACTCTGGAGGAGCTGACTCAGGGCTCGTTCCAGACCGTGATTCCGGAGATCGATCCAATCGATCCGGCCAAGGTCGAGCGCGTCATCATGTGTAGCGGCAAGGTCTACTATGACCTGCTGGACAAGCGCCGGGCGGAAGGCCGCGAAGACATCGCGATCGTCCGTATCGAACAGCTCTACCCGTTCCCGGAAGAGGATCTGGCCGAAGCGCTTGCGCCCTACCAGAACCTCAAGCACATCATCTGGTGTCAGGAAGAGCCGATGAACCAGGGCGCCTGGTACTGCAGCCAGCACCATATGCGTCGTGTGGCGACAGCGCACAAGAAGGAACTGTTCCTTCAGTACGCGGGTCGTGATGCTTCTGCGGCGCCTGCGGTCGGGTACGCCTCGATGCATGCCGAGCAGCAGGAAAAACTGCTGCAGGACGCCTTCACCGTTTAACCCATTCGTGCGAGAGGCCGCGAGCGTTCGCGGCCTCGATGTAGAAACCGAATCAATAGGACCCCTGAATAATGGCTATCGAGATCAAAGCCCCCACATTCCCGGAATCGGTCGCCGACGGCACCGTTGCCACCTGGCACAAGCAGCCGGGCGACGCGGTTAAGCGTGATGAGCTGATCGTCGACATCGAAACCGACAAGGTGGTCATGGAAGTACTGGCCGAAGCTGACGGCGTGCTGACCGAGATCGTCAAGAACGAAGGCGATACCGTGCTCAGCGGCGAGCTGCTCGGCAAGCTGGAGGCGGGCGCCACTGCGGCCGCTGCACCTGCCCCGGCTGCCGCCCCCGCTCCGGCTGCCGCTCCGGCCCCTGCCGCCAGCGCCAGTGGCGAAGAGCCGATTCTCGCCCCTGCTGCCCGTAAGCTGGCCGAAGAGAATGGCATTGACCCGAACAGCATCCGCGGCACTGGCAAGGACGGTCGTGTGACCAAGGAAGACGTCGTCGCCGCCGTCGAGGTCAAGAAGTCCGCCCCGGCTGCTGCTGCCAAGCCTGCTGCTCCGGCTGCTGCCGCGCCGATCTTCGCCGAGGGTGATCGTGTCGAGAAGCGCGTGCCGATGACCCGCCTGCGGGCCAAGGTCGCCGAGCGCCTGGTCGAAGCCCAGTCGTCCATGGCCATGCTGACGACGTTCAACGAAGTCAACATGAAGCCGATCATGGAGCTGCGCGCCAAGTACAAGGACCTCTTCGAGAAGACCCACAACGGCGTGCGTCTGGGCTTCATGTCCTTCTTCGTCAAGGCCGCAGTCGAAGCACTCAAGCGCCAGCCGGGCGTCAATGCCTCCATCGACGGTAACGACATTGTCTACCACGGTTATCAGGACATCGGCGTCGCCGTCTCCAGCGACCGCGGTCTGGTGGTTCCGGTGCTGCGCAACGCCGAGCACATGAGCCTGGCCGAGATCGAGGGCGGCATCAACAACTTCGGCAAGAAGGCCAAGGCCGGCAAACTGACCATCGAAGAGATGACCGGCGGCACCTTCACCATCTCCAACGGTGGTGTGTTCGGTTCGCTGCTGTCGACCCCGATCGTCAACCCGCCGCAGACCGCTATCCTTGGCATGCACAAGATCCAGGAACGTCCGATGGCCGTTAATGGTCAAGTGGTCATCCTGCCGATGATGTACCTGGCGCTGTCCTATGACCACCGCTTGATCGACGGCAAGGAAGCAGTGACCTTCCTGGTTACCATGAAGGACCTGCTGGAAGACCCGGCCCGTCTGCTGCTGGATATCTGATAGAAACGCCCCAGGCTGCAGTTGGCGGGTCTGGCGAAAGCCGTCCCTGCTGCCTGCAGCCTTTGGCTTTTAGCTGCTTTTAAGAGGATTCGTAATGAGCCAGAAATTCGACGTCGTCGTCATCGGTGCCGGCCCTGGCGGCTATGTGGCCGCCATTCGTGCAGCCCAGCTGGGTCTGAAGACCGCGTGTATCGAAAAGTACCAGGGCAAGGATGGCAAGACCGCTCTGGGCGGTACCTGCCTGAACGTAGGCTGCATTCCTTCCAAGGCTCTGCTGGACAGCTCCTACAAGTTCCATGAAGCCCACGAGAGCTTCAAGGTGCACGGCATCAGCACTGGCGAAGTGGCCATGGACGTTCCGACCATGGTCGCGCGCAAGGACCAGATCGTTAAGAACCTCACCGGTGGTGTATCGGCCCTGCTGAAAGCCAACGGCGTGACCGTTTTCGAAGGTCATGGCAAGCTGCTGGCCGGCAAGCAGGTCGAAGTTACCGGCCTGGACGGCAACGTACAGACTCTCGCTGCCGAGAACGTCATCCTGGCTTCGGGTTCCACCCCGGTGAACATCCCGCCGGCGCCGGTTGATCAGAAGGTCATCGTCGACTCCACCGGCGCACTGGATTTCCAGAGCGTGCCGGGCAAGCTGGGCGTCATCGGCGCCGGTGTGATCGGTCTGGAGCTGGGTTCGGTCTGGGCCCGCCTGGGCGCTGAGGTCACCGTCATCGAGGCCATGGACAAGTTCCTGCCGGCCGCTGACGAGCAGATCTCCAAGGAAGCGTTCAAGGTCCTGTCCAAGCAGGGTCTGAAGATTCTGCTGGGCGCGCGCCTGACTGGCTCGGAAGTGAAGGGCGATCAGGTGACTGTCAACTTCACCAGTGCCGAAGGCGAGCAGCAGATGACCTTCGACAAGCTGATCGTTGCGGTCGGCCGTCGTCCGGTCACCACCGATCTTCTGGCTGCCGATGCCGGCGTCGACATGGATGAGCGTGGCTTCATCTTCGTCGACGACCAGTGCGCTACCAGCGTTCCGGGCGTATACGCCATCGGTGACGTGGTTCGCGGCGCCATGCTGGCCCACAAGGCCTCGGAAGAGGGCGTGATGGTTGCCGAGCGTATCGCTGGCCACAAGACCCAGATGAACTATGACCTGATTCCGTCGGTCATCTACACTCACCCGGAAATCGCATGGGTCGGTAAGTCCGAGCAGGCACTGAAGGCCGAAGGCGTTGAAGTCAACGTCGGTACCTTCCCGTTCGCCGCCAGTGGCCGTGCCATGGCTGCCAACGACACCGCCGGCCTGGTCAAGGTCATCGCCGATGCCAAGACCGACCGCGTGTTGGGCGTGCATGTGATGGGCCCAAGCGCCGCCGAGCTGGTTCAGCAGGGCGCCATCGGCATGGAGTTCGGCACCAGTGCCGAAGACCTGGGCATGATGGTGTTCTCGCATCCGACCATGTCCGAAGCGCTGCATGAAGCGGCCCTGGCAGTGAATGGCCACGCCATCCACATCGCCAATCGCAAGAAGCGCTAATCGGTTTAGTGCTGTACCCGGGGCCCGACGTATCCAGCGATACGCCGGGCCTTTTGCAAACTGCAGGTTCGAAAGGATTGCAGGTCGCTGAGAGGTATCGTGAATTCGCAGATAGTTTTCAGCGACTTGTGAGGGAGGCACGGCGGTTCGTCGTGCCGTAAATGCGCCAATACCAAAACAGACGGTAGAAAGCATGAATCTTCACGAGTACCAAGGTAAACAACTGTTCGCTGAATACGGTCTGCCCGTGTCCAAAGGCTATGCGGTAGATAGCCCGAAGGAAGCAGCGGAAGCCTGCGACAAGATCGGCGGCACACAATGGGTGGTCAAGGCCCAAGTGCATGCCGGTGGACGTGGCAAGGCGGGTGGCGTAAAGCTGGTTCGCAGCAAGGATGAGGCCCGGGCGTTCGCCCAGCAGTGGCTCGACAAGCGTCTGGTGACCTACCAGACCGATGCCAATGGTCAGCCGGTCAGCAAGATTCTGGTCGAGGCGTGCACCGATATCGACAAGGAGCTCTATCTGGGCGCCGTGGTCGATCGTGCCAGTCGCAGGATCGTCTTTATGGCCTCCACCGAAGGCGGCGTGGACATCGAGAAAGTCGCTCACGACACACCCGAGAAAATCCTCAAGGCAACCATCGATCCGCTGGTCGGCGCGCAGCCGTTCCAGGCGCGCGAACTGGCGTTCCAGCTGGGCCTCAAGGGTGACCAGGTCAAGCAGTTCGTGCACATCTTCGTCGGTCTTGCCCAGCTGTTCCAGGACTACGACCTGGCACTGCTCGAAGTGAATCCGCTGGTGATCAAGAAAGACGGCAACCTGCACTGCCTGGACGCCAAGATCAACATCGACAGCAACGCCATCTATCGCCAGCCGAAGCTGCGCGACATGGCCGATCCATCGCAGGACGATCCGCGCGAGGCGCATGCCGCCAAGTGGGAACTGAACTACGTGGCGCTCGACGGCAACATCGGTTGCATGGTCAACGGTGCCGGCCTGGCGATGGGCACCATGGACATCGTCAACCTGCATGGCGGTGCACCGGCGAACTTCCTCGACGTGGGCGGTGGCGCCACCGAGGAGCGGGTGACCGAAGCGTTCAAGATCATTCTCTCCGACAGCAATGTCGCTGCCGTTCTGGTGAACATCTTCGGCGGCATCGTACGTTGCGACATGATCGCCGAGGGCATCATCGGTGCCGTGCGTGAGGTGGGCGTCAAGGTGCCTGTTGTGGTTCGTCTGGAAGGCAACAACGCCGACTTGGGCGCCAAGATGCTGAGCGAGAGCGGTCTGAACATCATCGGCGCGAGCAGCCTGACCGATGCGGCCATTCAGGTTGTCAAAGCCGCGGAGGGCAAGTAATGAGCGTATTGATCAACAAGGACACCAAGGTCATCTGCCAGGGCTTCACCGGATCGCAGGGCACATTCCACTCCGAGCAGGCGATTGCTTACGGCACCAAGATGGTCGGTGGCGTCACGCCCGGCAAGGGTGGCACGATGCACTTGGGGCTGCCGGTGTTCAACACCGTCAAGGAGGCCGTGGAGGCCACCGGCGCCGATGCATCTGTGATTTACGTACCGGCCCCGTTCTGCAAGGACTCCATCCTCGAAGCGGCATTTGGTGGCATCAAGCTGATCGTCTGCATCACCGAAGGCATTCCGACGCTGGACATGCTCGAAGTGAAGATCAAGTGCGACGAGCTTGGCGTGCGGCTGATCGGGCCGAACTGCCCCGGCGTGATCACCCCGGGTGAGTGCAAGATCGGCATTCAGCCGGGCCACATCCACCAGCCGGGCAAGGTGGGCATCGTCTCGCGTTCCGGCACGCTGACGTACGAAGCCGTGAAGCAAACCACCGATGCCGGTTTCGGCCAGTCGACCTGCGTTGGCATCGGCGGCGACCCGATCCCAGGGTCGACCTTCATCGATATCCTCAAGCTGTTCCAGGACGATCCGCAGACCGAAGCCATCGTCATGATCGGCGAGATCGGCGGTTCGGCCGAAGAGGAGGCTGCCGCCTTCATCAAGGCCAACGTGACCAAGCCGGTGGTGTCCTACATCGCCGGTGTCACCGCTCCGGCTGGCAAGCGCATGGGACATGCGGGGGCGATCATCTCTGGCGGCAAGGGAACTGCGGAAGAGAAGTTCGCTGCCCTGCAGGACGCTGGCGTGAAGACCGTACGCTCTCTGGCCGACATTGGCAAAGCACTGGCAGAAGTGACCGGTTGGGCGATGAAAGCCTGACCGGACTCCAAGCGCCCGGGCAATCGCCGGGCGCTTGGTTTCGAGACGTACCTCGTTGCGCCGCCGCGGCGCAACGAGTTCCATCTGTCCGCGCGATTGGCGTTCCTTCGCGCAGGCCGAGCGACAATTTTTCGCGGCCGATGCTGACGTTCCGGTCAGCATTCATCGGCGCATCGTGGCATCATTGCCGCTCATTCATACGTTTGTTCGTTTCACAAGAGCGACAGCGTGCAAGAAGAATCCGGCCCAAACGGCTGGATGATGTTTCCCCTTATCCCTGAAGGAAACCCGCACTCCATCATTCAGGCCAATATGAATCGTCGTTCCGTCGCGCTCGTGAGCTGCGCCGCGTTCATTGGTTGCCGTCATCTTCTGGTAGTTTTTCCCGCATGAATCGTTTGAAAGGTTTTGACCTGCTGGCACTTGGCTTCATGACGTTTGCGCTGTTCCTGGGCGCCGGCAATATCATCTTCCCCCCCAGCGCCGGCATGGCTGCAGGTGCGTTCATCTGGCAGGCGGCGCTTGGCTTCCTGCTGACCGGGGTCGGCCTGCCGCTGTTGACGGTTGTCGCGCTGGCCCGCGTCGGCGGTGGCATGGACCGCCTGACTGCGCCGCTCGGCAATGTCGCAGGCACCGTTCTCGCGGTGGCGGTCTATTTGGCAATCGGACCGCTGTTCGCCACACCGCGTACGGCTGTCGTTTCGTTCGAGATGGGTATCGCACCGTTCAGCGGTAACTCGGGCATGCCGCTGTTTCTCTATACGCTGGTCTTCTTCGCGGCGATGCTGTTCCTGGTGCTGAACCCGGGGCAGCTGGTCAATCGCATCGGCAAATTCATCACCCCCGTATTGCTGTCGGCGTTGCTGGTGCTGGGCGGCGCTGCGATCTTCGCTCCAGCGGGTGAGGTGGGCGCCGCGACCGAGGGGTATCGGGCGTCACCGCTGATCAAAGGGTTCCTCGAGGGCTATCTGACCATGGATACCCTCGGTGCTCTGGTGTTCGGCATCGTGATCGCCACCGCCATCCGAGACCGCGGCGTGACCGAGCCGGCCCTGGTGACCCGTTACTCGATGATCGCCGGCGTGATTGCAGCCATCGGCCTTTCGCTGGTGTATCTGGCTCTCTTCTACCTCGGCGCGACGAGCCAGGGGATCGCCGCCGGCGCCGAGAACGGCGTACAGATTCTCACCACCTACGTGCAGCACACCTTCGGCACGCCGGGCAGTCTGCTTCTTGCGGTCGTCATCACATTGGCCTGTCTGACCACTGCGGTAGGCCTGACCACGGCCTGTGGCGAGTTCTTCAGTGCCTTGCTGCCGGTGTCCTATCGCGCTGTGGTGATCGTCTTTGCACTCTTCAGCCTGTTGGTCGCCAACCAAGGCCTGACTCAGTTGATTAGTGTGTCGGTCCCGGTGCTGGTTGGGCTTTATCCGCTCGCCATCGTGCTGGTGGCGTTGAGTCTGCTTGATCGCTTCTGGCTGTCGGCGCCGCGGGTCTTCGTGCCGGTGATGGCAGTAACGCTGGTCTTCGGTGTGGTCGATGGCCTCGCCGCGGCCGGGCTGGGCGACTGGGTTCCGCCTCTGTTCAGCCAGTTGCCGTTGGCCGATCAGAGCATGGGCTGGTTGGTTCCGGTCTTGCTGATGCTGGTGCTGGCAATTGTTACCGACCGGCTGCTGGGTCGTGCCGAGCGTGTGCAGTCGGGCATGAAGTAAGCGTTGCGCTGCAACGCCGCTGGCCGATCAGGCGGCGCTGCAGCGCTATCGTCGGGAGCGCTGCTGGCTATAATCACGCGACGTTTCCGAGGGTGTGCCATGAGCTTGTCCGATCCAAACCTGCCGCATCTGATCGCTGTGCTGTGGTTCATCCTGTGCTGGGTCGGTTACACCCGTTATGCCAGCTGGCGGGCGCGGGACACAGCCTGTCTGGCAAGCGTGCTGCATCTGTATCGGGAAGACTGGATGCAGCGACTGCTGATGCGTGACAACCGCATTGCCGATGCCAATGTCATCGGCAATCTCGAGCGCAACGCCTCCTTCTTTGCGTCCAGTACGCTGATCATCCTCGCGGGCATTCTGACGGCATTGGGTGCGTCGGATCGCGCGGTCTCGCTGCTCGCCGATCTGCCGTTCGCGCAACCGGTCAGCCGCGGGCTGTCGGAGATCAAGCTGCTATGTCTTGCAGTGGTCTTCGTCTACGCGTTCTTCACGTTCAGCTGGTGCATGCGCCAGTACAACTTCGCCGCCGTGCTGGTTGCCTCCGCGCCAATGGTGGGGGAGCGCAACGTCAGTGATCAGGAGCGAAGAGCTTTCGCCGATCGGGCGGCACAGGTCATTTCCATGGCCGCCAACCAGTTCAACTTCGGCTTGCGTGCCTACTACTTCGGCATGGCGACGCTCGCCTGGTTCGTTCATCCCTGGTTCTTCATGCTCGTCACGGCCGGCGTGGTGCTCATTCTCTATCGCCGGGAATTCCACTCCGACGTGCTCGAAGTCATGGTGTTCACGCCAACTTCGCCAGCCGAAGCGCCCAAGGAATAGGGCACGGCGCGGGCGAGGCGGTATCATTCGCGGCTGATTCAACCGTCGAGAATTCGAATGAGCGATAGCCAGATACTCGAGCGCACCCAGCGCTTTCTGTCAGTCCTGCGGCACTGCCAGGTTCTGGGCCTGCGTGTCGAGCATGCCGACAGCCGCGGACTCACCTTGCGCCTGCCTTACAGCGAAAAGATCATCGGCAACCCGGAGACCGGAGTCGTTCATGGCGGCGCGATCACCACGCTGATGGACACCACCTGCGGGATTTCCACCGCCTGCGCACTGCCGGAACTCGAGGTCTGCCCGACGCTCGATTTGCGCATCGACTACATGCACCCGGCTGAGCCGGGGCACGACATCTTCGGTTTCGCCGAATGCTACCGCGTTACGCCGACGGTAATCTTCACCCGGGGCATCGCCTACCAGCGCGATATCAATGAGCCCATTGCCCACGCGGTGGGAACCTTCATGCGTATGGGCAAGGGCGCCCAGGGTGTGTTTGGCTCGGAGGGGAAGGCATGAGCGATTTCAACCTCAGCGAGCTGGTTCAGAAAGCGCACGCGACCAATGACTACAACTCGCTGATCCAGTTGGTGCCCTATGCTCGCCTGATCGGCATCGAGTGCCTGCGTCTGGGCGACGAGATGGTTTTTCGACTGCCGCAGAACGAGAGCAACATCGGCAACCCGCTACCGGCCATCCATGGCGGTGTCATCGCAGGCTTCATGGAGCATGCAGCGATGCTGCACCTGCTGATGTTCATGGGGGCGCCACATTTGCCCAAAATCATCGACTTCTCGATAGATTATCTGCGTGCCGGTCACTATCGTGACACCTTCGCCGCCTGCCAGGTCTGGCGCCAAGGCCGCAGGGTCGCCAATGTCGCGATCACCGCCTGGCAGACCCGTCAGGCCGAGCCCATCGCCACCGCCCGCTGCCACTTCAAGATCGACGAGCCCTGACGCATCCGACGGGGGAGGCAGCGCTGCGGTATGCGCTGTTACTCCGCGACTGCGTTGAAGGAACTCGAATGGAAGCACTGTTGATACTCGGCGGCCTATTGCTGGTGTTCGCCGGTTTCGTCTGGCTGATCAGCCAGGCATTCGCGACGAGCCTGTTGTGGGGGATTGGCAGCTTGCTGCCGCCACTGACGCTGGCGTTCGTGGTCAGTCATTGGCGTGCTGCACGTCGGGCCGTGGTGCTTTCCTGTCTCGGGGTGATCCCGTTGGTGGTCGGGTTGTCGCTGCTGGCCAGCCGCGATGCTGACCGCCTGGCAGCGATCTTCAGCCTGCGCTGGCTGCCGACACAGGTTCAGCCCGAGCTGAGCATGAACATCAAAGGACAACTCAATGGTCGGGCATTTGCGCCGCAACAGGGCGAATTCATCAATGGTGTGCTGACACTGCGCGAAGGGCAGGGCTTTTTCGCCCGCCAGGAAGTCATCGTACGGCTGCGCGAGCCGGTTGATGGCGCCCTGCGCGTCGACGTGCTGCCCGACGACGCCGGACCGTTACCTGAAGTCGAAATAGCCTGGCTCAGCCGCGACCGGGAATTGCCCGAAAGTCGCCGTCTCGACCGTGGCTATACCCTGCATCTCGATCTGGAACCTGTCGCACCGAACAAGCTGAGTGGCGATTTCCACCTGGTCCTGCCCCCGCATTATCAGACCAGCCTCAACGGCAACGTCGAACTGTTCACCAATCGGCTGCGCTACCGCAACGGCGAGGTCGATCGTCGGTACGATTCACAGGATACGCTGGCCTTTGTCATCGAGGATTACCTCCAGCGTCGCCACGCCAGTCGCGATGTCTCGATACAACCGCTGCCGACGTTGGCGCTGCCTGCCGACGAGCTTGAGGTAAGTGTGCAGGCTACGGTCAAGGGCGAGGCGCAGGGCTTTACTCTACATCTGATCAAGGATGCGCAGGGCTGGCAGGTCAGGGGCGACGATTATCCCGCCCTGACTGCCGACGTGATCGCGCCGGCCGCTGCCCGCGATGAAAGCCCTGCCGCCGTGCAGGCCATCCCTGTCACCGCCAAGGATCGTCATCCGGGTTTTTCACTGGAACGGTTGTTGCGCGATCCGGCTCGCTACCAACAGATGCTGGTCCGCGCGCATACCGAGCGTGGCGGGGTTGCCGAGGGTCGCTTCCTGGGGCTGGACAGTGAAGGCAAGCTGATCATTCGGCGGGTCATTCGCGGGCCCGGCGAGGCCAGCTACAACCTGGCACCGGGTGAGATCGTACAACTCGAACTGGTCGAGCCATGACCGAGGGGCGGCGCAAGACACGCGCCGCCCGCCCTTGAAATCCATCGTCGTGCCCCCATCTGCCTGACATCGCCGCAGCCGCGGTCCGAGCCATTGAGATGATGTGGAGTTCGTAGACGATGAGTGTGGAGACTCAAAAAGAAACCCTGGGCTTCCAGACTGAAGTGAAGCAGCTGCTTCATCTGATGATCCATTCGCTGTACTCGAACAAGGAAATCTTCCTTCGCGAACTGATTTCCAACGCTTCCGACGCTGCTGACAAGCTGCGCTTCGAAGCACTGGCCAAGCCGGAGCTGCTCGAAGGTGGCGCCGAGCTGAAGATCCGGCTTTCCTTCGATAAGGAGGCCAAGACCGTCACCCTCGAAGACAACGGCATTGGCATGAGCCGCGAGGACGTGATCGCGCATCTGGGCACCATCGCCAAATCCGGCACTGCGGATTTTCTGAAGAATCTCTCCGGCGACCAGAAGAAGGACTCGCACCTGATCGGCCAGTTCGGTGTGGGCTTCTATTCGGCATTCATCGTCGCCGACAAGGTCGACGTTTACAGCCGCCGCGCCGGTACTCCGGCGAGCGAAGGTGTGCACTGGTCTTCGAAGGGCGAGGGCGAGTTCGAAGTCGCCACCGTCGATAAGCCCGAGCGCGGCACCCGCATCGTCCTTCACCTGAAGAAGGGTGAAGAAGAGTTCGCCGATGGCTGGCGCCTGCGCAATATCGTCAAGAAGTATTCCGACCATATCGCCTTGCCCATCGAGTTGCCGAAGGAACCCCTTTCTTCTCTGGAGAGCGATGAGGAGAAGGACAAGCCGGCGGAAACCGAATGGGAAACGGTCAACCGTGCCAGTGCCCTCTGGACCCGTCCGCGCAGCGAAGTGAAGGACGAGGAATACCAGGAGTTCTACAAGCACGTCGCTCACGACTTCGACAACCCGCTGTCCTGGAGCCACAACAAGGTCGAGGGCAAGCTGGAGTACACCTCGCTGCTCTACGTGCCGGGTCGCGCGCCGTTCGATCTGTACCATCGCGAAGCGCCCAAGGGCCTCAAGCTCTACGTTCAGCGCGTGTTCATCATGGATCAGGCGGACGAGTTCCTGCCGCTGTACCTGCGTTTCATCAAGGGTGTGGTGGACTCCAATGACCTGTCGCTCAACGTTTCGCGCGAGATCCTGCAAAAGGATCCGGTAATCGACTCGATGAAGTCGGCGCTGACCAAGCGCGTGCTGGACATGCTGGAAAAGCTGGCGAAGGACAAGCCGGAGGACTACAAGAAGTTCTGGTCGCAGTTCGGCCAGGTGCTGAAGGAAGGCCCTGCGGAAGATTTCGCCAACAAGGAGAAGATCGCCGGCCTGCTGCGCTTCGCCTCCACCAGCGATGCGTCCGGCGAGCAGTCGGTATCGCTGGCCGATTATCTGGGTCGGGTGAAGGAAGGCCAGGACAAGATCTACTACCTGACCGGCGAGAGCCATGCACAGGTCAAGAACAGCCCGCACCTGGAGGTCTTCCGCAAGAAGGGCATCGAAGTCCTGCTGCTCACCGACCGCATCGACGAGTGGCTGATGAGCTATCTCACCGAATTCGACGGCAAGCAGTTCGTCGACGTGGCGCGAGGCGATCTGGATCTGGGCAAGCTGGACTCGGAAGAGGACAAGAAGGCCCAGGAAGAGATTGCCAAGGCCAAGGAAGGGCTGATCGAGCGTCTCAAGGGCGCGCTGGGCGACGAGGTCGCCGAGGTTCGAGTCTCGCATCGCCTGACCGACTCGCCAGCCATTCTTGCCATCGGTGAGCAGGATCTCGGCTTGCAGATGCGTCAGATCCTTGAGGCGAGCGGGCAGAAGGTGCCGGAGTCCAAGCCGATCTTCGAGATCAATCCGCAGCATCCGCTGATCGAGAAGCTGGACGCCGAGCCGGACGAAGATCGCTTCGCCGATCTTTCACACATCCTCTTCGATCAGGCCGCACTCGCGGCGGGAGACAGCCTCAAGGACCCGGCTGCCTATGTGCAGCGTCTGAACAAGCTGCTGGTCGAACTTTCGGCCTGAGCCGCTGCTGCAAGATGAAAACGGCCCGTCAACGACGGGCCGTTTTCATTTTCTTCCGTTCAGACCAATACGCTGACCAAGCGAGTGCCATGGGTGAGGTTGTCGGCGACCGGACAACGCTTTTCGATCTGCTCCAGCAGCGCCTGTTTGCCCTCCCGGTCCAGATCGGCGTCGATCTCGACCTTGACGCGCAGCTCCTGGAAGCCAGGGCGGACGTCCGGGTCGCGGCCGAGCAGGCCGGCGGGGTCGTAGTCCGCTTCGATCTCGAAGCGCATGCCGCGTAGTTCGATCTTCTGCTGATGAGCGATGAACCGGCCGATGGTGCCGAAACAGCCCGCCACCGCAGCCATGATGGCTTCCAGTGGAGTGGGGCCGAGGTCCTGACCAGCCGCGTTCTTCGGTTGATCCATGATCAGGCGGTGGTTGCCGCACTCGACCTCGATTGCCATACCTGCATTCAATTGTCCGCGTGCGCTGATGGTCTTCAGGGCCATGGAAACATGCCTCGCTCAGTTAGGTGATCAATCAAACGCGGCACAGTGGCCGCGTTTCTGTCCCAAGCATGCTAGGGCGCCTTGCGCTGGCCGGCCTTGATGTTTGTCAAATACGGTGGGGGGTATTGGAGCTGTGCAACGGATGAACGGTCGAGCCTGGCGGCGGTCTATTCGCTGCCTGTCCGGAGGACCACGCCTTGCCAAAAAAACGACCCGCCCTGTTGCTCGCTCTCTTTCTTTGTTTGCCGCTGGCTTGTGCTCAAGCGCGAGATTACCGCTACAGCGACGCACACCTGCATTACGTGGATTTCTTCCAGGAGACCGACGGCATGCAAAAGCTGCTCAAGGCGATGGACGCCGGCGGCATCGATCACGTCATGATCAGCGGTATTCCGGTAGCGAAGAAGTGGCACGAGAACGAGCCCAAGCGTCCGCGCTACTACGCTGGGGATGATGCGCCGGTGTACTGGTACAGCGCTACCGATGTGCTGGTCGCCGCAGCCCTTGAGGAGCTGGATGAGGAGCAGCGCAAGCGCTTCCATCCCTTTCTGTCTGGCTTCAATCCCAATGACAAGAACGCCGACGCCCATATTCGGCGGATGCTCGAGCTGCATCCGGGTCTCTGGCAGGGGTTGGGGGAGGTATTCACGCGTCACGACGACGTAACTGCCCTGACCGAGGGCGACACACCGCGGGCCAACAATGAGGCGCTGACGAGGGTCTACCATCTGGCGGCCGAGTTCGATCTGCCGGTGCTGCTGCATTCGAACATCACCTCCAAGCGCGAGCGCAACCCGCTCTATCTCGCCGAGCTGGAGGAGCCGCTGCGCAACCACCCGCATACCCGCTTCATCTGGGCCCACGCTGGCACCAGCATGGAGCTTCATCGGCATCAGGAGAAGCTGGAGTTTCTGTACGATACGGTCAGCCGACTGCTCGGCGACTATTCCAATCTCTACATCGACCTATCCTGGACGATGCTGCGTCCTTACCTGCTGGACGAGCAGGGCAATCCCGACCCCAAATGGGTGGCGCTGGTCGAGCAATATCCGGATCGCTTCGTGATCGGTTCGGACGTAGTAGGACGTTTCGACAGCTTGGCCTCGGGTATGCAGGCATTCGAGCCGTTCCTCGATGCACTCCCTGAATCGGTGGCGCAGGGCGTCGCTCGAGACAACTTCCTTGCGCTGTTGCCACGCAAGCGGCAGCAGCAACTGCGCTGATCGTCACGCTGCTGTCATCGTTGCGTCATAACCTGCCGGCTTCGTAATCCATCAAGGAGCAGGTACATGTCGTTAGTTCGTTTGGCGTTGGCCGCGGCCGTGCTGGGAATGAGTGCGCCGCTTGCGCAGGCCGACGTGCAGGTGGTGGGACCAGTGGAATATGGTCTGTTCGAAACAACGAAAGAGGATTTCCAGCCCGGGGAGCGCGTTCTGACACGACGCGATCAGTCGATCCGCCAGACCACCGAGATCCCCGCGAAACTCGGCAGCAAATTCGGCCTGCGTTATCGCCTGGTGGGCAAGCAGGCTGCTGATACGCCGTTGACGTTGCTCTACCTGACGCCAGGCGTGCAGACGCCTGACGGCAAACGGCACGACAAGTTCGAAGTGGTTCAGGCGCTGGTCCCTGACGTGGAGCAGGATGTCATGGCATTCGAATTCACCGAGCCCCACGAAGTAGTGCCTGGCGAGTGGCGGATGATGGTGTTCCAGGGAGATCGCAAGCTGGCCGAGCAACGCTTCACGGTACGCGAGCAGTAGTGGCTAATCGCAGTCGGACCGTTAGTCGATTAGGACGCTCGGGCCGGTTCATTGGCGGCAGGATTCGGGTGGGCGGTTTTGCCTTTTCGATGATGCAGCATGCCACGCGCTCGGCGTTGCTTCATTTCATGGAGAAGGTACATGTCCATCCGCTCGCTCACTATTGGTAAGCGCCCAACACTGGGTTTCGGCTTGATTGGTCTGCTCGTTCTTTTCCTCGGTCTGTTCGCAATGAACCAGATGGCCAACATGCGCGAAGAAGCAGGGCGAATCAGACCAGCGCGGCAAGCCAGGAGCTGGCGCGGTTGGCGATAGGGCTGAACGAGGTGGTGCGGAAGTTCCAGGTCTGATCTGCGCTAAAGAAGAAGAATTCTCAGTTCCGGAAACATATTTC
>NZ_JACBXH010000019.1:0-84738 GCF_041381355.1 Pseudomonas sp. LM13 | reverse complement strand
CTAGAGCTCTGCCTGGCACCTCGGCAACACCCGTGCGCTCAGGGCAATAACACCAGGCGATTGGGTAGTTCGTTGCGTTCGTGGGTCTTCGGCACGTGCTGCGCCAGCAGCGCACCGCTGGCCTCGACGCAGCCGAGGAAGCCTTCGAGCACCTGGCCCTGCTTCACCCGCTCGGTGAAGCAGGCGACGACAGACTCCCAGGCGGCATTGTCGATGCGGCTGGAGATGCCGCGGTCGACCAGAATTTCCACGTAGCGCTCGGCTTCGGAGACGAAGATCAGCACCCCAGTGTCGCCGTCGGTGTGATGCAGATTGAGTTCGATGAACTGCCGCCGCGCCAGGTTGCAGGCGCGCCAGTTGCGCACCGAACGCGGGATTAGATGGCTGGTCAGCGCCGGCATGCGGAACAGCACCGCGAGCACGATAAAGGTCGCCCACTGCACCAGCAGCAGCTGCCAGGCGCTCAGCCAGCCACTGAAGAACAGCAGCGCGCCGGGTAGCAGCAGCGCGATCAGGCCGGCCCACAGCAGCGGGATGTAGTGGTAGTCGTCGGCCTGCGCGGCCAGCACCGTGACCAGCTCGGCATCGGTGCTGCGCTCGACGCGCTCGATCGCTTCGGCTACCTGTTGCAGTTCGCTTTCGCTCAGTAAGGTCATCGTCTATCCATCATTGATTTACCAGCCGCCGGAAGCGCCACCGCCTCCGAAACCGCCGCCGCCCCCACCGAAGCCACCGCCTCCGAAGCCGCCACCGCCGCCCCGCCCCATACCACCAAGCAAGGCGCCCAGCAGCAAGGCACGACGACCGCCACCGCGGCCACCGCGCCCGCCGCCGATGACGAAAATTGCTACCAGCATGAGGAAGAAACCGAGAATCCCGAGGCCACCCGGTTGTTCCTGCGCCATCGGCATCACCGGCCGCAGCTCGGCCGGCAATGGGTCGCCGCCAAGCACGGTGATGATCGCCTCTGCACCCTCGGTGATGCCGGCGGTGAAGTCGCCGCGCTGGAACGCCGGCGCGATGATCCGGTTGATGATGACCGAGGACTGCGCATCGGTGAGCCGACCTTCCAGGCCGTAGCCGACTTCGATGCGAATCTTGCGATCATCGCGAGCGACGATCAGCAGCGCACCGTTATCCTCGCCCTCTTGGCCGATGCCCCAGGTACGGCCGAGCTCCAGACCGAATTCCTCGATGCTGCGCCCGCCCAGGTCCGGAACCGTAACAACGACAACCTGCTCACCGGTCGCCTGCTCGTGGCCGGCCAGCATGCTGGTCAGCCGCGCCTCGGCCTGGGTGTCGAGCAGCTCGGCACGATCGACCACGCGGCCGGTCAGCTCCGGGACCTCGACTTCCTGGGCGACGAGGTTACCGGCCCAGAGCAGCAGGATCAGCAGTAGCGAAAACCTGGAGGTCATTGAAACTGCACTTGTGGCGCTTGCTCGGCATTCTCGGCGGTAGCCTCGAAGTTCTCGCGAATCGGCATGTCGCTGTACATCAGCGTGTGCCAGATGCGGCCAGGGAAGGTGCGGATCTCGGTGTTATAGCGCTCTACCGCCGCGATGAAATCACGCCGGGCCACCGCAATGCGGTTCTCGGTGCCTTCGAGCTGCGATTGCAGGGCGAGGAAGTTCTGATTGGATTTGAGCTCCGGATAGCGCTCGGATACCGCCATCAGCCGGCTCAGGGCGCCGGTCAGCTGATTCTGCGCCTGTTGGAACTGCTGCAGCTTCTGCGGATCATCCAGGGTGCTGGCATCGACCTGAATCGACGTGGCCTTGGCCCGCGCTTCCACCACCGCGGTGAGGGTTTCCTGCTCCTGACGAGCGAAGCCCTTGACCGTTTCAACCAAGTTTGGAATCAGGTCGGCACGGCGCTGGTACTGGTTCTCAACCTGCGACCAGGCGGCCTTCACCTGCTCGTCATAGGTTGGGATGTTATTGATCCCGCAGCCGGCCAGAAGCCAGGACATGAGGACGACAACCGTCAGTTGCCAGGTGTAGCGAAAACGCTGCGTATGCATGATGCGCCTGTCCATTCTGTTAACCAGTACTCAGATAAGAATAGCCAAACGCCATAAGAGTTCAGGCCAGCAACGAACGAGCATGGCTGTGGTGCAAAAACGAGCTACAGCGTCCGCCAGGGGGCGCGCGCCAGCAGCGCCTTGCAACGGGTCTGCAGATGTTCGTGCAGCAACCGCACCGGCTTGCTCAACTGTGCGCGATGGGCGCAGAGCAGGTTCAAGGGCGCCGCCTCGCCGAGACAGTCTGGCAACAGCACCTGTAGACGGCCCGCGGCCACGTCGTCGGCGATGTCCAGCCAGGACTTGTAGGCCAGCCCACCGCCGGCCAGCGCCCAGCGCCGCACCACGTCGGCATCGTCACTGACCCGATCACCGCTGACCTGCACGGTGAGCGCCCGGCGTCCCTCCTGAAAGCACCAGCGATTATGCATGCGCCCGGCGAGCATGAAGCGCAGGCAGTTGTGCGCCTCCAGCTCGTCCAGCCGCTGCGGCGCACCGTGGCGCTGCAGGTAGGCAGGCGAGGCGCACAGCACCCGGCGGTTCTCGCCAGCGACCGGCAGCGCGACAAGGCTGGAATCCTCCGGCGCGCCATAGCGCAGGACCAGGTCCACCGGCTGGCGGAACAGATCGGTCAGCCCGTCGCCCAGCAGCAGGCGCACCTGCAACTGCGGATGGCTCGCCTGGAATTCGTCGAGCCAGGGCAGCAGCACGTTGCGCCCGAAGTCCGATGGCGCCGACAGCTGCAGCACACCGCTGATCGCCTCGCGCCCGCCAGCGAGCGCCTGGGCACCCTCCTGCAGGCTGGCCAGTGCTGCCCGGGCATGCACCAGATACGCCTCGCCCTCGGCGGTCAGGCGCAGGCTGCGGGTGGAGCGCACGAACAGTCGCGCGCCCAGGCTCGCCTCCAGGCGCTTCAAGGCCGCACTGGCCACCGCCGGCGACACGTCGAGCCCGCGCGCGGCCGCGGAAAGGCTACCGCTGTCGGCGGTGCGGACGAACAGCTGGAGGTCGTCGATACGCAGCATTTTCAAAATCCTGTTGAAAGAGCCTCGCTTATCACCCCGTTTTTCCGCCGAGTCAAATAGCTGAGCATGCCCTCCCAACCGAATCCATACGGAGCAACAGCATGAAAGCGGTCGCCTACTTCGAATCCCTCGCCATTGACGATCCCCGCGCGCTGC
This sequence comes from Pseudomonas sp. LM13, assembly GCF_041381355.1. Lineage (NCBI taxonomy): Bacteria > Pseudomonadati > Pseudomonadota > Gammaproteobacteria > Pseudomonadales > Pseudomonadaceae > Pseudomonas > Pseudomonas sp. LM13. Next base: position 81,534 of record NZ_JACBXH010000019.1, on the reverse strand, counting down.
AGGACGTGGAACTGCCCGAGCCGGTACCCGGCCCGCGCGATCTGCTGGTGGAGGTGCGCGCCATTTCGGTCAACCCGGTGGATACCAAGGTACGCCGCAACACGCAGCCCGAGGGCGGTCAGCCGAAGGTGCTGGGCTGGGACGTCGCCGGTGTGGTCGTCGGGGTGGGCAGCGAAGTCAGCCTGTTCAAGGTCGGCGACGAGGTGTTCTACGCAGGCTCCATCGCCCGCGCCGGCGGCAACAGCGAACGCCATCTGGTGGACGAGCGCATCGTCGGGCGCAAGCCGCGGAGCCTGAGCTTTGCCGAGGCCGCCGCACTGCCGCTGACTGCCATCACCGCCTGGGAGCTGCTGTTCGAACGCCTGCAACTGGTGGAAGGCCAGGGCGCCGGGCAGCAGTTGCTGATCGTCGGTGCCGCCGGCGGCGTCGGTTCGATCATGCTGCAGCTGGCCCGTCAGCTCACGAAGGTCAGCGTGATCGCCACCGCCTCGCGCCCGGAAACCCAGGCCTGGGCGCGTGAACTGGGCGCGCATCATGTCATCGACCATAGCCAGCCGCTGCACGCCGAGCTGCAGCGCGCCGGTTTCGCCAGCGTCAGCCATGTCGCCAGCCTGACCCAGACCGATCAGCATTTCGATCAGCTGGTCGAGGCACTGACGCCCCAGGGCCGCCTGGCGCTGATCGACGATCCGGCCCAGCCGCTGGACGTGATGAAGCTCAAGCGCAAGAGTCTGTCGCTGCACTGGGAGCTGATGTTCACCCGCTCACTGTTCGAGACGCCGGACATGATCGAGCAGCACCACCTGCTGCAGCGCGTCAGCCAGCTGGTCGATCTGGGCGTGCTGCGCACCACCCTCGGCGAGCACTTCGGCACCATCAACGCGGCCAACCTGCGCCGCGCCCATGCCCTGCTGGAAAGCGGCAAGGCCAAGGGCAAGATCGTGCTGGAAGGCTTCTGAGCTAGATAGCCTCCACGCTAGATCACTCCGGCCGCGCGAAGGCCGGCGATCTGCTCGTCGTTCATGCCCAGCAGGCGCTGCAACAGCGCCTCGCTGTGCTCGCCGAGCAGCGGCGGCGGGTTGCGGTACGCCACTGGCGAAGCGGACAGCCGCAGCGGGCTGGCCACCTGCGGCACACGGCCGGCCAGCGGATGCGGCATATCGACATTCAGCCCGCGATGCTGCACCTGCGGGTCGGCGAACACCTGCGCCAGGTCGTTGATCGGCCCGCAGGGCACACCGGCCTGCTCCAGCGCACTGACCCATTCGGCCGTGGTGCGGAACACCGTGACCTGGCGGATCAGCGGAATCAGTTCGGCGCGATGGGCAACGCGCGCGCGATTGGTGGCGAAGCGGGCATCAGCCGCCCACTCGGGACGCCCGGCCACCTCGCAGAACTTGCGGAACTGACCGTCGTTGCCGACGGTGAGGATGATGTCGCCGTCGGCAGTGGGAAAATCCTGATAGGGCACGATGTTCGGATGGGCATTGCCCATGCGCCTGGGCGCCACGCCGGTGGTGAGATAGTTGAGCGCCTGGTTGCCGAGGCAGGCGACCTGCACGTCGAGCAGCGCCGTGTCGATATGCTGGCCCTCGCCGCTGCGTTCGCGATGTGCCAGCGCAGCGAGCACGCCAACGGTGGCGTACAGGCCGGTGAGGATATCGGTCAGCGCCACGCCGACCTTCACCGGCCCGGCGCCCTCCTCCGCATCGCTGCGCCCGGTCAGGCTCATCAGCCCGCCGAGGCCCTGGATCATGAAGTCGTAGCCGGCACGTGTGGCGTAGGGGCCGTCCTGGCCGAAACCGGTAATCGAGCAGTAGATCAGCCGCGGATTGATCGCCTTCAGGCTTTCGTAATCCAACCCGTAGGCGGCCAGCCCGCCGACCTTGAAATTCTCCAGCAGCACATCGCACTGCGCCACCAGCTCGCGGATGATGCGCTGGCCCTCGGGCCGGGTGAAGTCGACGGTCAGCGACTGCTTGTTGCGGTTGGCGGTCAGGTAATAGGCCGCCTCCGAGGTGTTCTCGCCGTGCTGGTCCTTGAGATAGGGCGGGCCCCAATGGCGGGTATCGTCGCCCGTGCCAGGACGCTCGACCTTGATCACCTCGGCGCCGAGATCACCGAGGATCTGCCCGCACCAGGGCCCGGCGAGTACGCGCGACAGGTCGAGAACGCGGATATGGGACAGGGCGCCGGGCATGGACGAAACCTCGAAGCTCAAGTGAACGTAGGGTGGATCGGAGCGCGTAGCTGACGCTTCACCCATCCACCGTGCGTGGCCAACGGTGGATGAAAAGAGCGTCATCCACCCTACGGCGGCGTCAGAAGAACGCCTGGATACCGGTCTGCGCACGGCCGAGGATCAGCGCATGCACATCGTGGGTGCCCTCGTAGGTGTTCACCACCTCCAGGTTGACCAGGTGCCGGGCCACGCCGAACTCGTCGCTGATGCCATTGCCGCCCATCATGTCGCGCGCCATGCGCGCCACGTCGAGTGCCTTGCCGCAGCTGTTGCGCTTCATGATCGAGGTGATTTCCACCGCGGCGGTGCCCTCGTCCTTCATGCGGCCGAGGCGCAGGCAACCCTGCAGGGCCAGGCTGATCTCGGTCTGCATGTCGGCCAGCTTCTTCTGGATCAGCTGGTTGGCCGCCAGCGGCCGGCCGAACTGCTGGCGGTCGAGCACGTACTGGCGCGCGGTGTGCCAGCAGAACTCGGCGGCGCCCAGCGCGCCCCAGCTGATGCCGTAGCGGGCACTGTTCAGGCAGGTGAACGGGCCCTTCAGCCCGCGCACGTCGGGGAAGGCGTTCTCTTCCGGGCAGAACACGTTGTCCATGACGATCTCGCCGGTGATCGAGGCGCGCAGGCCAACCTTGCCGTGAATCGTCGGGGCGGACAGCCCTTCCCAGCCCTTTTCCAACACGAAGCCGCGAATCTCGCCGGCGTCATCCTTGGCCCAGACCACGAAGACATCGGCGATCGGGCTGTTGGTGATCCACATCTTGCTGCCGGACAGGCGATAGCCGCCGTCGACCTTTTTCGCCCGGGTGACCATCGAGCCCGGGTCGGAGCCGTGGTTCGGTTCGGTGAGACCGAAGCAGCCGATGTATTCGCCGCTGGCCAGCTTGGGCAGGTACTTCTGCCTGGTCGCCTCGTTGCCGAACTCGAAGATCGGCACCATCACCAGCGAGGACTGCACACTCATCATCGAGCGGTAGCCCGAATCGATGCGCTCGACTTCGCGGGCGATCAGGCCGTAGCACACGTAGTTCAGCCCGCTGCCGCCGTAGGCTTCGGGAATGGTCGCACCGAGCAGGCCGGTCTCGCCCATCTCGCGAAAGATCGCTGGATCGGTGCGCTCATGGCGGAAGGCTTCCAGCACCCGCGGCGCCAGCTTGTCGGCGGCGAACTGCGCGGCGCTGGCCTGCACCATGCGCTCTTCTTCGGTCAGCTGCTGGTTGAGCAGCAGCGGGTCGATCCAGTTGAAGCTTGCTTTGCCGGCCATTCGGGGCTCCTCTTGTTGTCTTCGGCACCGCGGGCGCGCGGGCGAGATGACCTGATCCTAGGCGCCGCAATGGCGCGTCGCAAACGAGGATTTCGCACCAAACTGTGCGTTTCGCTCACTCCGAGATAAGCTCCAGGTCCAATAGCAGGCTTATTCCGTGAGGTCTTTGCATAATGCGCCGCAAGATTCCCAGCACCGCCGCGCTGATCGCCTTCGAGGCCGCTGCCCGTCATGAGAGCTTCACCCGCGCGGCCGACGAGCTGGCACTGACCCAGAGCGCCATCTGCCGACAGATCGGCGGGCTGGAGGAATTCCTCGGCCTGGCGCTGTTCCGCCGTTCGCGGCGCGGCGTGAAGCTCACCGCCGCTGGCCAGTCCTACGCCCGCCGCATCGCCGCGCAGCTGGACGCGGTGGAGCGCGACACGCTGTCGGTGATGGGCCAGCAGGGCGCCATGAGCCTGGAGCTGGCCGTGGTGCCGACCTTCGGCACCCAGTGGCTGGTGCCGCGCCTCAGGCATTTCCAGGCGCTGCATCCGGAAATCACGGTGAACCTGACCAACCGCACCCGGCCCTTTCTCTTTGCCGATACCGAGTTCGATGCTGCCATCTACTTCGGCGATGCCGACTGGTCCGGTACCGAGGCGCACTACCTGATGCCCGAGGACCTGCAGCCAGTCTGCAGCCCCGCCCTGCTGCGCGACGGTCAGCCGTTCACGACCCAGGCCCTGGCCGAACTGCCGCTGCTGCAGCAGACCACCCGGCCCTATGCCTGGCGCCAGTGGTTCGATTCGCTGGGGCTGAAAGTCGCTCGCGACATGACCGGCCCGCGGCTGGAGCTGTTCTCCATGCTGGCGCAGGCGGCCGAGCACGGCATGGGAGTAGCGCTGATCCCGCCGTTCCTGATCCAGCGGGAACTGGCCGAGGGGCGGCTGGTGCTGGCGCATCCCCACGCCTATCGCAGCGAGACGCGGGCGTACTACCTGATGATTCCCGAGCGCAAGGTGGAGTCGGCGGGGCTGGTGGCGTTTCGGGACTGGCTGAAGGATGAGGCGAGGGTTTGGAGGGGGCAGGCTCCTAACAAACTCATTGCCGCCCCAAGAGAATCAGGCAGCTAACCTTAATAGGCAGCCACTTATGGCCGTGCCGCCACGACAGGCTCAGGAATAAAGCCTTCGGCCGTCAACGTACGAATGACGCCCCGAAGCAGGTAGTTGTTCGTGAAGCCCAGGGTGTACTGACGGGAGTTGGGCTGAATCGGGACCAGCATTCGTCTGTCAACCAACTTCTTGATTTGATAGGTCCTTTGCGGCCCGTTCAGGTCAGGCATCGCATCCGCTAGGTCTCCAGACTTCGCCACTCCGCTGTCAGTGTCCAGAAGTCGACGAAGAATTGAGTGCTCCTGGCCGGTGATGTGTTCTCTCTCACGAGAGAAGGCAAGTGCCGGCTGCAGGATTCTGGCTTTAAGGTAGCCATAGTCACACAGCCGATCGAGCTTGCTCAGCTCTGTGAGGATGCCCTGGAGTACATAGATGCACCACCGTTCCAGACCTAGCTGTGTACCGCGATCAGCCTCGCCCAGCATCTCGTAGTAACGCTCACGATCATTGCAGAACACTGCAGTGGGGTTCAGCAGTCGACCGCCGGCGGAGACATCGAATCCGTACTTGATGAGCATCAGGTACGTCAACAAACGAACCACCCGGCCATTGCCATTGGCAAACGGGTGAATCCATCCGAATCGGTGGTGCGCAAGCGCCACTTTCATAAGGTGATACTTCTGCGGATCGTGAGCATTTATGAACGCCACCAACTCATCCATGTACCCAGCAACTTGCACGGCGTCCGGCGGAAGGTGCTTCGATTGCGCAATGCGAACCTGGGTCGTCCTGAACTGACCGGGATTCCGGTCTCCCTCTCTGTCGAGCCCCCCTACGGTAATGGCGTGCAATTCTCGAATGAGATGGAGGCTGACGTCGTCTCCTTCCTTGAAATGTTGCTCGATGAAGCTCATAGCTCTCTCGATGTTGGAGATTTCGCGCAGTTGATCGGTAGCCGTGTCATCTCCCTCCATCTTGCTTTCAACGTAATCAGCGAGAGTTGTGTGGTTGCCTTCAATGCGGGCAGACCCAAGGCTTTCCAAGATGTGGAAAACATTCTTGAGTTGGAAGAAAAGGCTTGCTGGAGTCGTACCCGCCAGCCTGTAGCGGCGTAGGTGCTCCAGCTCATTCAGGACATCGACAAGTGGTGAGTCGAAGGCTGGATTGAGGAGGGCCAAGTCGTGATGAGTGAAATCCGGCATGTTGAAAATCTCCAACCCGCTCAACAATTAAGTCGACACAATGCCACGCAAACCCGCAAAAATACTAGACAAGGCCGAGATTCAACCCACACCACAAGTCAACTCATGCATTCAGCGAACTTAAATTTGAGTTACGACCAAGTCAAAGCTGATCCGCTCAGGCATGGACGCCCTACGCGGTTTTCCACCCTACGGTTCTTGGCCGGACATGAGAAGGTGACGCGGCAGGGTCACTTCTTCTTACGAGGCTTCAGGTACTTCATCAACCCCTGAAACCACATCACCAGCGCCGGATTCCCCTGGATCTGGATGTCCTTGTTCTGAATCCCCTGCATGAACGCCAGCTGCTTGTTCTTCGCCGTCATGGTGGCGAAGCCATAGGCGGCATCCTTGAACCCCAGGGAGAAAGCCGGCTCGCTCGCAGGACCGCGCTTGCTGGTGACGCGCTGGTTCTTCACCACGAAATGCCGGGCGACCTTGCCGTCCAGAGTGTGCAGCTGGAAGCTCAGGTCCTTGTCGCCCAGCTGCTGCTGGAACTCGGGATTGGTGCGGCTGGCCTTGGCCATCAGGCGGCCCAGCATCCAAAGCAGAAAGCGGAATTTCATGACGTGTAGTCCCGACCGGTACGAGAGGAAGGCCGCATTGTAGTGGCTTGATCGGCGGGGGGAAGGACGGGTACGAACGGGTCTGGGGCGGACCGGCTGGTCAGGTTTACCCGGAGCCGATCGGCTCCGGGTCGGCGCAGCGTCAGTTGACGGCGTCTTTGAGCATCTTGCCCGGTTTGAACGCGACGGTATTGCTGGCCTTGATGGTTACCGGTTGCCCGGTCTGCGGGTTTTTCCCGGTGCGGGCACCACGGTGGCGCTGAACGAAGGTGCCGAAACCAACCAGGGTCACGCTGTCCTTGCGGTTCAGCGCGTTGGTGATTTCATCCAGCACGGCGTTGAGTACGCGATTGGCCTGGTCCTTGGACAGATCGGCCTTCTCGGCAATGGCTGCGGCGAGTTCCGGTTTACGCATTGGGAGCCTCTGAGACGTTTTTGTTGTTGTGTCCGTACTGTTCACAAGAACAGCGCTAAAGGCGCTGCAACAGCTCTAGGCTGGGGCAGACCCATGGAGAATGGCACGGCGCTAGCACCTGCGCCAGTCCCTGTAGGCGGCTCGCCAGCTCAGCCGGGGGACTTTAGCGACAGAATTTGCGGTAGTTCCGCCAGCACCGGCGGCAGCTGCTTGTTCAGCGCCAGCCGCTCCTGCACCGCGGCGCCGGTCAGCGCATAGCCGAGCAACTGCCCGGAAGGCCCGAGATAGAGCGCTTTCACATCATTAGCCTGGGCTTCCACGGTCCACGAGCCGGCGCTACCGGTGGCAGGCACGGAGACCACCACAGGGCACGCTGGGGTCTTCACGGTGACCGGCATAGGGCCGTAACTGACAAAGGTAGGATTGCCAAACAGCGTTTTAGCCAGGGAGCGGGCGCCGGCCATCAGCGGCATCACGTAGAGCAGGTTGAGTCCCTCCACTTCGGCGCAGTCGCCGAGGGCGTAGACGTGTTCCGCCGAGGTCTTGAGCAGGCGATCGACGACGATGCCGCGCTTGACCTCGAGCCCCGCCTCGGCGGCCAGCTCGGTACGCGGGCGCAGGCCGACCGCACTGACCACCAGATCGCAGGCCCGCTGCGAGCCGTCGGACAGGGTCGCCTGCAGAGCGTCGGCGGTGCGCTCAAGACGCTCTAGCGTGAAGCCCAGGTGAAAGCGCGCGCCGATGCCCTCCAGGCCGCGCTGAACCGCCTCGGCGGCCTGCAGCGGCAGCAGGCCGGGCATGACCTGCTCGCTGGGAGCAACCAGATCGACCTCGTGGCCGCCCTGCAGCAGGTCGTTGGCAAACTCGCAGCCGATCAGCCCGGCGCCGAGGATCAGCACGCGGCGTTTGCCGGCGGCAGCGGCACGGAAGCGTCCATAGTCGTGCAGGTCGTTGATCGGGAAAATGGCGTCGGCGGCATCGCCTGCGACTGGTACTTGGATCGTCTGCGCGCCCCAGGCCAGCACCAGATCGCGGTACGGCACCGGCTCGTTGCCGATCCAGACGCGGCGGTGCGCCGGGTCCAGACGGGTGACGCGGGTGTGCGTGCGAATCTCTGCGTTCAGCTGTTCGGCCATGGCCCCGGCGGTGGCCATGCCCAGGCTGTCGGCGTCCTTGTTGGCGGCGAAACCGGTGGACAGCAACGGTTTGGAATAGGAACGACCGTCGTCCGCGGTGATCAGCAACAGCGGCGTCTGCGGGTCCAGCTTGCGGAACTCGCGCGCCAGGTTGTAGCCGGCCAGGCCGGTGCCGATGATGACTACGGGTGCGCTCACGTCATGTCCTCGTTTGATGGGTTGGCGAAACGGGATCAGCCGATGGCGATCATTTCGAAATCGAGCTTGCCGACGCCGCAGTCGGGGCAGACCCAGTCTTCCGGCACGTCTTCCCAGGCCGTCCCGGGGGCGATGCCCTCTTCCGGTACGCCCAGCGCTTCGTCATAGATGTAGCCGCACACCACACATTGCCATTTCTTCATGATCAACCTCGACGGTTATCGACTGCGACGCACGCTATACCAGAACGATGCGCCGTACCAACTGCACAAATGAAAACGGGCGGCCTGGGCCGCCCGTCACGCTACCGCCAGGCTTAGCCTGCGGCACCCACCAGCGGATCGCCGATGCCCATCACGTAGAACCCGATCAGGCCGATGCTGCCAGCCAGGATGAGGTAGTACAGGGTCGGCAGCATGGTCTTGCGCAGGGTGATCCCTTCGCGACCGAGCAGGCCGACGGTGGCCGAGGCCGCCACTACGTTGTGGATGGCGATCATGTTGCCCGCCGCCGCACCGACCGACTGCAGCGCCACCATCAGCGCACCGGACAGCCCCAGCAGGCCCGCGGTGTTGAACTGGAACTGCGACAGCATCAGGTTGGACACGGTGTTGGAGCCGGCGATGAAGGCGCCCAGCGCACCGACCGCCGGGGCGAAGAACGGATAGACCGAGCCCACGCTGTTGGCCACCAGCTGCGCCATGGCCACCGGCATGGACACCAGGTCGGAGCCGTTGACGCCCGAGTTGATCAGGATCCGCACCATGGGAATGGTGAAGATCAGCACGAAGCCTGCGCCGAGCAGGGTCTTGCTCGACTCGGAGATCGCCGCGCCCAGTTCCCGCGCGCTCATGCGATGCAGGAAGAAGGTGATCAGCACCACGATGCAGAGAATGCCACCAGGCAGGTACAGCGGCTCCAGCGTGCCGGAGACGCCGGTCTCACCGAGAATGTCCTTCCAGCCGAACGATAGCGACATCAGCAGCGCCTTGAAGTCCGGGAACACCCGCGAGGCCACCAGCAACGCGGCCAGGATCAGGTACGGCGCCCAGGCGATCGGCACGGAAATCGGCGTCTTGCCGGCGACGTCCTCGATCTTCATCTCGATCTTGCCCATCCACTCGGATGGCCACTCGCTTGCCGGCGCAAAATCCCAGCTGTCCTTCGGCAGCAGGAAACCGGCCTTGGCCGCGGGCACGACGATGGCCAGACCGACCAGCGCACCGATCATCGACGGGAATTCCGGCCCGAGGAACACACCGGCCGCCGCGTACGGAATGACGAAGGCCAGACCGGTGAACACCGCGAACGGCGCAATCGCCAGACCTTCGGTCCAGGATTTGTTGCGGCCGAAGTAGCGGGTCATGATGCTGACCATGATCAGCGGCATGAGAATTCCGCACAGCGCGTGGATGATCGCCACCCGCGAGAAGATCAGGTGGAAGAACACATCCCAGTTACTGCCCACCACCGCCAGCTGCTCGCTGATGCCGGTCTTGTCCAGGCCGGCACCGACACCCACCAGAATCGGCGTGCCCACCGCACCGAAGGACACCGGCGTGGACTGCACCATCATCCCCATCACCACCGCCGCCAACGCCGGGAAGCCCAGCGCCACCATCAGCGGTGCCGCCACCGCCGCTGGCGTACCGAAGCCCGAGGCCCCCTCGATGAAGCAGCCGAACAGCCAGGCGACGATCAGCACCTGGACACGACGGTCAGGGCTGACGTTGGAGAAGCCACGCCGAATCGAACTGATCCCCCCGGAATGTTTCAGCGTGTTGAGCAGCAGGATCGCACCGAAGATGATCCAGAGGATCGCCGCGGTGAGGATCAGGCCCTGGAAGGTCGAGGCGATGACCCGGTTGAGGGTCATGTCCCAGGCCAGCAGGCCGATCAGCGCAGTGAGGACGAAAACCAGCGGCATGGCGTACTTGGCCGGCCAGCGAAAGCCGATCAGCAGCACACCCGCCAGCACCAGCGGCACGAAGGCCAGGATGGACAGTAGTGTTTGACTCATTTGTTGGGTCCCTGCGTTTTTTGTTGTGAACCACTTCTATTGTGTCCGGGCGTGCCCGGTGCTTCGCATGAAGCGCAGCCACGCGGTGCGCTTCCCGACGGCCCGGCCGAAGCCGTGCCGCTCATGCTCGAAAGCCCCGGGCGCCGTTGGACGCCTGGGGCTCCTGTCCTCACCGCGGGGGCCGAACCTCCGGCCGCAAGCGGTTCCCCCTGTTCATCAGCCCTGGGCGGCCTTGAAGCGCTGGCGCCACTGGTGCAGCAGCGGCTCGGTATAACCGGACGGCTGCTCGCGGCCCTTGAACACCAGATCGGACGCCGCCTGGAAGGCGATCGACTGAGTGTAGTCGCTGGACATGGCGCGATAGAGCGGATCGCCGGCATTCTGCTGGTCGACCACCTTGGCCATGCGCTCCAGGGTTTCCTGCACCTGCTCGCGGCTGACCACGCCGTGGTGCAGCCAGTTGGCGATGTGCTGGCTGGAGATGCGCAGGGTGGCGCGGTCTTCCATCAAGCCGACGTTGTGGATGTCCGGCACCTTGGAGCAACCGACGCCCTGCTCGACCCAGCGCACCACGTAGCCGAGGATGCCCTGGCAGTTGTTGTCCAGCTCCTGCTGCTTCTCCTCCGCGCTCCACTTGTCTTCGGCGACCACCGGGATGGTCAGCAGATCGTTGAGCAGCTGCTCGCGCTCGGCGGCCAGGTCGACCTTTTCCAGCTCGCTCTGCACCGCCTGCACGTCGACCTGGTGATAGTGCAGCGCATGCAGGGTGGCACCGGTCGGCGACGGGACCCAGGCGGTGTTGGCGCCGGACTTCGGATGGCCGATCTTCTGCTCGAGCATGGCCGCCATCAGGTCCGGCATGGCCCACATGCCCTTGCCGATCTGCGCCTTGCCGCGCAGGCCGCAGGCCAGACCGACCAGCACGTTGTTGCGCTCGTAGGACTGGATCCACGGGGTGGACTTCATGTCGCCCTTGCGCAGCACCGGGCCGGCTTCCATGCAGGTGTGCATCTCGTCACCGGTACGGTCGAGGAAGCCGGTGTTGATGAACGCCACGCGGTGCTTGGCCGCGGCGATGCAGGCCTTGAGGTTGGCGCTGGTGCGTCGCTCCTCGTCCATGATGCCCATCTTCAGGGTGTAGCGCGGCACGTCGATCAGGTCTTCGACACGAGCGAACAGCTCGTCGGCGAAGGCGACTTCCTTCGGCCCGTGCATCTTCGGCTTGACGATGTAGAAGCTGCCGGTGCGCGAGTTGCCCTTGCGCTTCAAGTCATGCTTGGCGATCAGGCTGGTGAACACGCCATCCATGATGCCTTCGGGAATCTCGCGGCCGTCTTCCAGCAGGATCGCCGGGTTGGTCATCAGATGGCCGACGTTACGGATGAACAGCAGCGAGCGGCCGTGCAGTTTCAGCTCGCCGCCATTGGGCGCGCTGTATTCGCGGTCCGGGTTGAGGCGGCGGACGAAGCTCGAACTGCCCTTGGCCACTTCCTCGCTGAGGGTGCCCTGCACGATACCCAGCCAGTTGCGGTAGGCCAGCACCTTGTCGTCGGCATCCACCGCGGCGACCGAATCTTCGCAGTCGAGAATGGTGGAAACCGCGGACTCGATCAGCAGGTCCTTCACGCCGGCGGCATCGGTCTGGCCGATCGGGCTGTTCGGGTCGATCTGGATCTCGATGTGTAGGCCGTTGTTCTTCAGCAGCACGGCCTTCGGCTCGACCGCTTCGCCCTGGAAGCCGACGAATTTCTCCGGCTGCTTGAGGCCGGTGACGCTGCCGTTCTCCAGAGTGACCTTGAGCTGGCCATCCTGCACGCGGTAGGCGGTGGCGTCGGCATGGCTGCCTTCGGCCAGCGGCGCGGCCTGGTCGAGGAAGTTGCGTGCGTAGGCGATGACCTTGGCGCCACGGACTTCGTTGTAGCCCGGGCCCTTCTGCGCGCCGCCCTCTTCGGAGATGGCGTCGGTGCCGTAGAGCGCGTCATACAGCGAGCCCCAGCGGGCGTTGGCCGCGTTCAGCGCATAGCGCGCGTTCATGATCGGCACCACCAGCTGCGGACCGGCCTGGGTGGCGATCTCGCTGTCGACGTTGGCGGTCTCGATCTTCACCTCGCCCGGCACCGGCAGCAGGTAGCCGATGGATTCGAGGAAGGCGCGGTAGGCCGCCATGTCCTTGATCGGACCCGGGTTGGCCTTGTGCCAGGCGTCCAGCTCGAGCTGCATGCGGTCGCGCTCGGCGAGCAGCTCGCGGTTCTTCGGCGCCAGGTCGTGGACCAGGGTGTCCAGGCCCTGCCAGAAGGCGGCGGCTTCGATACCGGTGCCCGGCAGGACTTCGTCTTCGATGAAACGCTGCAGATTGGCCGCGACTTGCAGGCGGCCCAGGGTTACACGCTCGGTCATCTGTCGTTCTCCTTGTCTGTTCAGTTGGCCAGGGCGGCGACGCCGGCCTTGGCGATCTGGGCGTCCTGCGCGGCGGTCACGCCGGATACGCCGACCGAACCGATGACGTGGCCGTCGACCACCACCGGCACGCCACCCTCCAGCGAGCAGACCACCGGCGCGGAGAGGAAGGCAGTGCGGCCGTTGTTGACCATGTCTTCATAGCCCTTGGTTTCGCGGCGACCGAGGGCCGAGCTGCGGGCCTTCTCGGTGGCGATGTAGGAGGCGATCGGCGCGCAGCCGTCCAGACGCTCCAGCGCCAGCGGATGGCCGCCGTCGTCGGCGACGACGATGGTCACGGCCCAGCCGTTGGCCTGCGCTTCGGCACGGGCGGCGGCGAGGATGGTGGCGACTTCGGTCTGGCTCAGTACGGCTTTGCTTTTCATCTCGATTCTCCTGTTCTCATGTTCCAGTTGTTCGTGCGTGGCGTTACGTGACGCTCGCGATCCAGTTCCCGTAGGGTGGGCTTCAGCCCACCGAAGGTGCCCCAGCTGCATGCTGGTGGGCTGAAGCCCAACCCTACGGCCGAGGCTCACCTACGGTTACTGCATCGATTCCTCGACCACTTCGATCCAGTGCTTGACCGGCGTGCGGCCGGCGCCATCGAGGTGGGTCTGGCAACCGATGTTGGCGGTGACGATCACTTCCGGCTTGCCGCTCTCCAGCGCGTTGAGCTTGTTGTCGCGCAGCTGGTGGGAAATCTCCGGCTGGGTGATCGAATAGCTGCCGGCCGAGCCGCAGCACAGGTGCGCATCGGGCACCGCAGTGAGCTGGTAGCCCAGACGGGTGAGCACGTCTTCGACAGCGCCGCCGAGCTTCTGTGCGTGCTGCAGGGTGCACGGGCAATGGAAGGCCATGCGCTTGTCGGCGCGCACGTCGAGCTTTTCCAGCTCGGCGCTGCGCAGCACCTCGACCAGATCCTTGGCCAGCTCGCTGACCCGTGCGGCCTTGGCCGCGTAGGCCGGGTCGTCCTTGAGCAGATGGCCGTATTCCTTGACGAAGGCGCCGCAGCCGCTGGCGGTCTGCACGATAGCTTCGGCACCCGCCTCGATGGCCGGCCACCAGGCGTCGATGTTGCGTCGTGCGCGATCGAGGCCGGCATCCTGCGCGTTGAGGTGGTAATCCACCGCGCCGCAGCAGCCGGCTTCGCGCGCCGGGCTGACGCTGATGCCCAGGCGGTCGAGCACGCGCGCGGCGGCGGCGTTGGTATTCGGCGACAGGCTCGGCTGCACGCAACCCTCGAGCATCAGCACGCGACGCTGGAGCATGACCTGCGGGCGCGGTTTGGCCGGGCGAATCTCGCGCGGCAGGTGGTCCTTCAGCGAGGCCGGCATCAGCGGCTTGAGCGCATTGCCGGTACCGAGCAGCGCCTTGAACAGCCCCGGACGCGGGATCACCGTGCGCAGGCCGCCGCGCACCAGGCGCTCGCTCAGCGGGCGCTGCACCTGGCGTTCGATGAAGTCACGGCCGATGTCCAGCAGGTTGTGGTACTTCACCCCGGACGGGCAGGTGGTCTCGCAGTTGCGGCAGGTCAGGCAGCGATCCAGGTGCAGCTGGGTGCTCTCGGTCACCTCACCGCCTTCGAACATCTGCTTCATCAGGTAGATGCGCCCGCGCGGGCCGTCCAGCTCGTCACCGAGCAGCTGGTAGGTCGGGCAGGTGGCGTTGCAGAAGCCACAGTGCACGCAGGAGCGCAGAATGCTTTCGGCTTCCTCGGCGCGCGGCAGTTTTTTCGCGGCTTCGCTCAGATTCGTTTGCATACGTCGTCAGACCTCGGAATACATGCGGCCGGGGTTGAAGATCCCCTGCGGGTCCAGCGCGGCCTTGAGCTGGCGGTGGTAGCGCAAGAGCGGCGCCGACAGCGGCTGGAACGGCTCGGCGGCACCGGCGGTGAAACAGGTGGCATGGCCGCCGACTTCGGCAGCGATGGCGCGGATGCTTGCGGCGTCGGCCTCGGACTTCAGCCAGCGCTGGGCACCGGCCCAGTCCACCAGCTGGTCGCCCGGCAACGCCACGGCTGGCGTGTTGTTCGGCAGCGACAGGCGCCATAGCGGGCGCGGGTCGGCGAAGAACGCCAGGCGCTGCTCGCGCAGCTCGTTCCAGTAGCCAGGGTCGAGATCCTCGCCGCCAATGCGCTCGCGCGCGGCATTGACCGACCCTTCGCCACCTTCCAGGCGCAGGTAAAGGGCCTTGCCGTCATGGCTGGCGGCGCTGATCGGTACCGGCTGCTGGCCCCATTCGGCGAGCTTGAGCAGCGCGCGGTCGAGGTCGATTTCCAGACGCAGGCTGGTGCACAGGCGTGGCTTGGGCAGCACCTTGAGCGAGACTTCGGTAAGCACGCCGAGGCAGCCGAAGCTGCCGGCCATCAGGCGCGACAGGTCATAGCCGGCGACGTTCTTCATCACCTCGCCACCAAAACGCAGGTGCTTGCCCTGGCCGGTGATGACCCGCGAGCCGAGCACGAAGTCGCGCACCGAACCGCTCCACGGCCGACGCGGCCCGGACAGCCCGGCAGCGATCATGCCGCCAACAGTGGCGGCCTCACCGAAGTGCGGCGGTTCGCAGGGCAGCATTTGCCCGGCTTCGTCCAGCGTCGCCTCGAGTTCGGCGAGCGGCGTGCCGGCGCGCGCTGTCACTACCAGCTCGGTGGGGTCGTAGCTGACGATGCCGCGGTGCTCGCGCACGTCGAGCAGTTGGCCCTCGACCGCACGGCCGAGAAAGGCCTTGCTGCCGCTGCCCTGGATGCGCAGCGGGGTCTTGGCGGCGAGTGCCTGGTTGACCTGGTCCAGCAACTGCGCGCTGGCGTCGTTGGCAATTACGGACATCAGAAACGCTCCAGTTCAGGAAAAGGCAGCTGGCCGTTGTGGATGTGCATGCGGCCGAATTCGGCGCAGCGATGCAGGGTCGGGATGTTCTTGCCCGGATTGAGCAGACCGCTCGGGTCGAACGCCGCCTTGACCGCGTGGAACAGCGTCAGCTCATCGGCGTTGAACTGCGAACACATCTGGTTGATCTTCTCGCGGCCGACGCCGTGCTCGCCGGTGATGCTGCCGCCTACCTTCACGCACAACTCGAGAATCTTGCCGCCCAGGTCTTCGGCGCGCTCCAGCTCACCGGGCTGGTTGGCATCGAAGAGGATCAGCGGGTGCATGTTGCCGTCGCCGGCGTGGAATACGTTGGCCACGCGCAGGCCGAACTGCTCGGACAGATCGGAAATGCCCTTGAGCACGCCCGGCAGCTCGCGCCGCGGGATGGTGCCGTCCATGCAGTAGTAATCCGGCGAGATACGTCCAACCGCCGGGAAGGCGTTCTTGCGCCCGGCCCAGAAGCGCACGCGCTCGGCCTCGTCCTTGGCCAGGCGCACTTCGGTGGCGCCGGCCAGCTTGAGCACCTCGCTGACGCGCGCGCAGTCGTCGTGCACGTCGGCTTCCACGCCATCCAGCTCGCAGAGCAGGATCGCCTCGGCATCCACCGGGTAGCCGGCGTGGATGAAGTCCTCGGCGGCGCGGATCGACAGGTTGTCCATCATTTCCAGGCCACCGGGGATGATGCCGGCGGCGATGATGTCACCCACCGCACGACCGGCCTTTTCCACCGAGTCGAAGGCGGCCAGCAGCACCTTGGCCACCTGCGGCTTGGGCAGCAGTTTGACCGTCACTTCGGTGACGATGCCGAGCATGCCCTCGGAACCGGTGAACAGCGCCAGCAGGTCGAAGCCCGGCGAGTCCAGGGCATCGGAGCCGAGCGTCATGCGCTCGCCCTCGACAGTGAGAATCTCCACCTTGAGCAGGTTGTGCACGGTCAGCCCGTATTTCAGGCAGTGCACGCCACCGGCGTTCTCGGCGACGTTGCCGCCGATGGAACAGGCGATCTGCGACGAAGGGTCCGGTGCGTAATACAGATCGAAGGGAGCCGCGGCCTGGGAGATCGCCAGGTTGCGTACACCGGGCTGGACGCGGGCGAAACGACCAGCCGGGTCCACTTCGAGAATCTTGTTGAAGCGCGCCATGACCAGCAGGATGCCCTGCTCCAGCGGCAGCGCACCGCCGGACAGCCCCGTACCGGCGCCGCGGGCGACCACCGGCACGCCACGCTGGTGGCAGAGCTTGAGCAGTCTTTCGACCTGATCGACGCGCTCGGGCAGCACCACCAGCAGCGGCGTGGTGCGATAGGCGGACAGCCCGTCGCACTCGTAGGGTTTGAGGTCTTCGCTGCGGTGAAGAATGTCCAGATCGGGCAGCTGCGCCTGCAGCTCGGCCAGCAAGGCGGCCTTGTCGACCTTGGGCAACGCACCATCGACGCGTTCGTCGTAGAGAATGTTCATGGCAGGTTCCGCTTTCGTGGGTCACCGTCAGCACGGGCAGCTGCGGTGCAATGACGCATCTTTAGCGCCGATGGGTCCTGGCCGTCCATGCCCGCGACAACTGGTCCTACCAGTTTTTTGTAGTTAGCCAGGAAAAAGCACTACCTGATGGCCGTCTATCCCTCGCGATTAGGCGCTTCCTGCCATCAAGGGTAAACTTCGCACCAACTGGTCCTACCAGCTGGTGAACTGGCATGTCGAACGAACCCAACAATGATCGCCGTCAAGTCGCCGACGTGGTTGCCGAACGCATCGAGCGACTGATCGTCGACGGCGTGCTCAAGGTCGGCCAGGCACTGCCCTCCGAGCGGCGCCTGTGCGAAAAGCTCGGCATCTCGCGCTCGGCGCTGCGCGAGGGTCTGCGTGTGTTGCGCGGGCGCGGCATCATCGAGACCTCCCAGGGCCGCGGCTCCTTCGTCGCCGAACTGTCCGGCAACCACGACACCAGCCCGCTGATGCACCTGTTCAACTCGCAACCGCGCACCCTCTACGACTTGCTGGAGGTGCGTGCGCTGCTCGAAGGCGAGTCGGCGCGACTGGCGGCGCTGCGCGGCACCGACGCGGATTTCGTCCTGCTGCGCCGGCGCTACGAGGAAATGCTCGCCGCGCATGCCGATGGCGAGGGCGCCGACCCGCGCGAACATGCGCGCCTGGACCATGCGTTTCACCTGGCCATCTGCGAGGCCTCGCACAACCCGGTGCTGGTGCACACGCTGCAGTCGCTGACCGACCTGATGCTCAGCACCGTATTCGCCTCGGTGAACAACCTCTATCACCGCCCGGCGCAGAAACGGCAGATCGACCGCCAGCACTCGCGGCTCTACCACGCGGTGATCGAACGCCTGCCGGAACAGGCACAACGTGCCGCGCGCGACCATATCCACGGCATTCGCGACAATCTCAAGGAGATCGAGCAGGAGGAACAGCGCCTGGTGCGCGCCACCATGCGCCTGGAAGGCTGGACCTGAAATCCTGTAGGGCCTGCCGCAAGGGCCTACAAGCGACGCGAAGGCCGCATTGTCGCGCGCAGCCTGCAGCGGCCAGGGCGCGTGCTAGACTCGCCGCTCTTTTCGCTATGCCCGAACGCGCCGTGTCCGAATTCCTAGACTGGCTGAGTGCCGATCAGTTGCCCGCCCCCCTCGCTCCCGCCCTGCACGACTGGCTGTACGTCGACAAGGGCTCGCTGACCCGCCGCCTGACCGAGCTGGCCGATGGCGCCTTCAGCGTGATTCCGCTGCATCAGGCCTGGCAGCCGCTGCGCGCCGACGAATGCCTGGCGCTCGGCGTTCCGGCAGAGAGCGAGGGCTGGGTACGCGAGGTCTACCTGTGCGGACATGAGCAACCCTGGGTCTTCGCCCGCAGCGTCGCCCCCCGCGCCCAGCTGGAAGCCGCCGGACTGGACCTGCAAAGCCTGGGTAATCGCTCCCTCGGCGAGCTGCTGTTCAGCGACCCGGCGTTCGCCCGCGGGCAACTCGAAGCCTGCCACTACCCGCCGCAATGGCTGCCACAGGCGCAGCGTGTCGACGGTCTCTGGGCACGGCGCTCGTGCTTCCGCCAGAATCGACTCGGCGTGCTGGTCGCCGAGGTGTTCCTGCCCGCGCTGTGGCGGGCCGCCGCCGTCACGCCCTGAGCGAACCGCTGCATGTCCCCCTTCGCCAAGGAGAGCCGCTGATGTATTCGAAGTTGCTGCAATCGTGCAATCGCCTGCACCCGCGTTCCAGGGATTTCATCCAGCTGATGCGCCTGGACCGGCCCATCGGCACCTACCTGCTGCTCTGGCCGACGCTGTGGGCGCTGTGGATCGCCGCCGAAGGCGTGCCGAGCGCGAAGAACCTGTTCATCTTCATCACCGGCGTGATCCTCATGCGCGCCGCCGGCTGCGTGATCAACGACTTCGCCGACCGCAACTTCGACGGTCATGTGCAACGCACCCAGACGCGCCCCATGGCCACCGGCAAGATCAGCTCGCGCGAGGCCTGGACGCTGTTTGCCATCCTGGTGGGGCTGAGTTTCGTGCTGGTGCTGCTGACCAACGCGACCACCGTTTACCTGTCCTTCGGCGCGCTGGCGCTGGCCGCCTGCTACCCCTTCATGAAGCGCTACACCTTCTACCCGCAGGTGGTGCTCGGCGCGGCCTTCTCCTGGGGCATGCCGATGGCCTTCACCGCCGAGACCGGCAGTCTGCCGCCGGAAGCCTGGTTGCTGTTCATCGCCAACCTGCTGTGGACAGTGGCCTACGACACCTACTACGCCATGGCCGATCGCGAGGACGACCTGAGGATCGGCATCAAGTCCACCGCCATCCTCTTCGGCGAAGCCGACCGCATTATCATCGTCACCCTGCAGGGCCTGGCGCTGTTCTGCCTGATCCTCGCCGGGGTGCGCTTCGAGCTCGGTCAGTGGTTTCACCTGGGGCTGGTGGTCGCCGCTGGCTGCTTCGCCTGGGAATACTGGAAGACCGCCTCGCGCAAGCCGCAGGCCTGCTTCAAGGCGTTCCTGCACAATCACCGGGCGGGGCTGGCGATTCTCGCGGGTATCGTGCTGGATTACGCGACGAAAGCTTGAGCAAAACGCCAGCACTGAGGGCGATCGCTCTTGCGCGGGTTGCCGTCTGTCTGTCACATGCCTGCAATAATTCCGTTATCTAATGCCGGACGACAAGAACGGACCCGAGGCTTGACCATGAATGGCAAGAGCATACTGATCGTCGATGACGAGGCGCCGATCCGGGAGATGATCGTCGTCGCCCTGGAAATGGCCGGCTACGAATGCCTCGAGGCGGAAAACACGCAGCAGGCCCATGCGCTGATCATCGACCGCCAGCCTGACCTGATCCTGCTGGACTGGATGCTGCCCGGCACTTCTGGCATCGAACTGGCCCGCCGGCTCAAGCGCGACGAGCTGACCGCCGACACGCCGATCATCATGCTCACCGCCAAGGGTGAAGAGGACAACAAGATCCAGGGCCTGGAAGTCGGTGCCGACGACTACATCACCAAGCCGTTCTCCCCGCGCGAACTGGTGGCCCGGCTGAAGGCCGTGCTGCGCCGCGCAGCGCCGGTAGACAGCGAGTCGCCGATCGAAATCGGCGGCCTGTTGCTCGATCCAGTCAGTCACCGCGTCACCATCGACGGCAAACCGGCCGAAATGGGCCCCACCGAATACCGTCTGCTGCAGTTCTTCATGACCCACCAGGAACGCGCCTACACCCGCAGCCAGCTGCTCGATCAGGTCTGGGGCGGCAATGTCTATGTCGAGGAGCGCACCGTCGACGTGCACATCCGCCGCCTGCGCAAGGCCCTCGGCGAGGCCTACGAGAACCTGGTGCAGACGGTGCGCGGCACCGGCTATCGTTTCTCCAGCAAGAGCTGAGTGCGCCGGGTAACCATGCGTTCCGGCCCACACACCATTATCGCCACCAGCGGGGAGTGCATCGGTTGAATCAGGACTGGCAAGGAGCCCTCGTGCGTCGCCTGCTGCTTCTGCTGGGCGGCTGCCTGCTGCTGGGCCTGATCACCGGCGAGTACGCCTGGGCATTGGTCATCGGCCTGAGCGGCTACCTGGCCTGGACGCTGCGCCAGCTGTTGCGCCTGCAGCGCTGGCTGCGGCGCAGCGACCCCGACGAACCGCCGCCGGATTCGGCCGGGATCTGGGGTGACGTGTTCGACAACCTCTACCAATTGCAGCGCCGCGACCTGCGCCTGCGCGGCCAGCTGCAGAGCATCATCGATCGGGTGCAGGGCTCGACCGCAGCGCTGAAGGACGCGGTCATCATGCTCGATAGCGACGGCAACCTGGAGTGGTGGAACCTCGCCGCCAACCGGCTGCTGGGCCTGAAGAAACCGCAGGACTCCGGCCATCCCATCACCAATCTGGTGCGTCATCCGGCGTTCAAGGAGTACTTCGACAGCGGCAGCTACGATCAGCCCCTCGAACTGGCCTCGCCAGTGGATGACCGCATCCGCCTGCAGTTCAACATCACCCGCTACGGCAACCGCGAGCACCTGCTGCTGGTCCGTGATGTCACCCGACTGCATCAGCTGGAGCAGATGCGCAAGGACTTCGTCGCCAATGTCTCGCACGAGCTGCGCACGCCCCTGACGGTCATCGCCGGCTACCTGGAAACCATGCTGGAGAGCGCCGAGGCGGTGAGTCCGCGCTGGCTGCGCGCGCTGCAGCAGATGAACCAGCAGGCGGGCCGCATGCAGCACCTGCTCAACGACCTGCTGTTGCTGGCACGCCTGGAAGCCAGCAGCCGGCCCGCCGACAGCCAGCCGGTGGCGGTGGCGCTGCTGCTGCAGTCGATCGTCAGCGATGCGCGGGCGCTGTCGGGTGCGCGCGGCCACCTGATCAGCCTGGACGCAGCCCCGGAGCTGCAGCTCAAAGGTAGCGAGACCGAACTGCGCAGTGCCTTCTCCAACCTGGTATTCAACGCCGTGAAATATACGCCCGACGGCGGCACCATTCATGTTCGCTGGTGGAGCGACGAGGCCGGTGCGCACCTGAGCGTCGAGGACAGCGGTATCGGCATCGAGCAAAAGCACCTGCCGCGCCTGACCGAACGCTTCTACCGCGTCGACTCCAGTCGCGCCAGCAGCACCGGCGGAACGGGTCTGGGCCTTGCCATCGTCAAGCACGTGCTGTTACGTCATCAGGGACGCCTGAATATCACCAGCATTCCCGGTCGGGGCAGCTGCTTCTCCTGTCACTTCCCGCATGGGCAGGCGGTGGTTCGCTAAGCCACGCCGCCGCGGAAAGTCTCGCTCGGGCGCTTGAAAAGCCGACGCGCCGCCTCCATCCTGTCGCGACATTGGCTACCAGACCCCTTCATGGACCCTTCCCCCAGTTACGCCGCCTCTTCCTATTTCGCCGACTTCGGCCTGATTCTCTTCGCCCTGTTCCTGGTGCTGCTCAACGGTTTCTTCGTCGCCGCCGAGTTCGCCATGGTCAAACTGCGCGCCACCAAGGTGGAAGCGATCGCCAACCGCCATGGCTGGCGCGGACACATCCTGCGCACCGTGCACCAGCAGCTGGACGCCTATCTGTCGGCCTGTCAGCTGGGCATCACCCTGGCTTCGCTGGGCCTGGGCTGGGTCGGTGAGCCGGCCTTCGCCCACCTGCTCGAACCACTGCTGGCGAGCATCGGCATCGAATCGCAGGCGCTGGTGCATGGCGTTGCCTTCTTCGCCGCGTTCTTCGTCATTTCCTACCTGCACATCGTCATCGGCGAGCTGGCGCCGAAGTCCTGGGCGATCCGCAAGCCGGAGCTGCTGTCGCTCTGGACGGCCGCGCCGCTGTACGCGTTCTACTGGCTGATGTATCCGGCGATCTATCTGCTCAACGCCAGCGCCAATGCCATCCTGCGCATCGCCGGCCAAGGCGAGCCGGGTATGCAACACGACCATCACTACAGCCGCGAAGAGCTCAAGCTGATCCTGCACTCCAACCGCGCCCGCGACCCTGGCAATCAGCAGATCCAGGTCCTGGCCTCGGCGGTGGAGCTGAGCGAGCTGGAGGTGGTCGACTGGGCCAACTCTCGCGAGGACCTGCTGCAGCTCGACCACGACGCACCGCTGGCCGAGATCCTCGAGATCATTCGCCGCCACAAATACAGTCGTTACCCGGTCTACGATAGCGAGCAGGGTGACTATGTCGGCCTGCTGCACATCAAGGATCTGCTGCTGGCACTGGCGGCCGATGAACGCCTGGCCGAGCACTTCTGCCTGGACGAGCTGCTGCGTCCGCTGGAGCGGGTATCCAAGCACATGCCGCTGGCCAGCCTGCTGGAGCAGTTCCGCCAGGGCGGCGCGCATTTCGTGCTGGTGGAGGAAGGCGACCACAAGGTGATCGGCTTCCTGACCATGGAAGACGTACTGGAAGTGCTGGTCGGCGATATCCAGGACGAGCACCGCAAGACCGAGCGCGGCGTGCTCGCCTACCAGCCCGGCAAGCTGCTGGTGCGCGGCGACACCCCGTTGTTCAAGCTGGAACGCCTGCTTGACATCGACCTCGACCACATCGAGGCCGAGACCCTGGCAGGGCTGGTCTACGAAACGCTCAAGCGCGTTCCCGACGAGGACGAAGTGCTGCAGGTCGAAGGCCTGCAGATCGTCATCAAGAAGATGCGCGGGCCGAAGATCGTGCTGGCCAAGGTGCTCAAGCAGGCCTGAGCCGGGCAATCGACCTGGGCGCCGGATGTGCCTCGGCGGCTACGGCCGGCGGCAGCACGCCTCACTCACCGCCGACTGCGAAGTTCGGCAGGCTGTTGACCGGCTGGGAGAAGTCGAACGGGATCGATTCGATTGCCAGCCCGACGTTGCGCTGTACCACGAAGTGCAGGTGCGGGCCGGTGCTGTTGCCGGTGTTGCCGGAACGCGCAATGCGGGTGCCGGTTTCCACCCGCTGGCCTTCGCGCACGGCCACCGAGCCTTTCATCAGGTGCAGATAGACACCCATGGTGCCGTCGTCATGCATGATGCGCACGAAGTTGCCGGCCGGGTTGTTGCCGCGGCCGCTCTGCTGGTTCTCGATCTTCACCACCATGCCGCCACGCGCCGCGACGATGGGCGTGCCTTCGGGCATGGCGATGTCGACCGCGTAACGCCCCTTGGGGGTGAAATGGCTGTACTGACCGTTGGCACCCTGGGTCAGGCGGAACGGACCGCCGCGCCAGGGCAGCGGATACTTGTAGGGCTTGGGTAACAGGCGCGGATCGCCCAGAGCATGGCGAAGCTTGGGCGTGTACCTGAGCGGCTTGCTGGCATCGCGCGGGGCCAGGGTGGCCAGGCGAATCTGGCTGCGCGGCGGTAATACCCAGCGGATCGGCTTGGCCGGTGCGCCGACGGCGTTCTCGACGTTGTCCAGCTTCAGTTCGATATCCACCGGCGCGAACAGGTCGTTGCGCACCAGCAGGGTCTCGCCCGCCGCGTGCTTGCGGGTTTCCAGTTTCACCTGGGTATCGAGCTTTTCCACCATGCGGTCGCTGAAGACGAAGATCTGCGCACCAGGCGCGGCCTGGTCGCTGTAGGTCACGACCCCATTGGCGTCGGTGTATTTGTAGATGGTCAGGGCCAGCGCCGGCGTAGCCAGCAGCGGCAGCCCGAGCAACAAGAGAATGCGCCCCAGCATAACGGCAGTTTCTAGTGGTTATAGTGTTGGAGCGGGAACTCTAGCAGCGGCGAGTGGCCTGTGCGAGCCACCGACCGTCGGGGTGTGATGGCGGTCAGTTTGTCTGCGCGACCAGGCGCCGAACGGTCGCCTGGCTGGGTGAATCAGGCGCCGGGGACGAAATGCCGCTGCGCCGTGCCGCGAGCGATCAGCCGCGACAGGTAGTCGAGTTTCTGCGGGTCGCGGTCGACGAAGCGGAACGACAACTGCAACCAGTCGCTGTCCGGCTTCGGCTCGAACGCCGCAACGGCGTGTAGATAGCCGTTGAGGCGAGCGATCTCGCCGCCCTCGCCCTGCTCCAGATCGAGCACGGCACTTTCCAGCACCTGCGGCAGCTGTTCGCCGCGTTTGACTACCAGCAGTGCCTCTTTGAGGCTCAGCGCCTTGATCACGCAGGCGACACTGCCATTGGCCAGTCGTAGCTGGCCCTGCCCACGCCCGGAAGCCGGTGCGGCGGGGGCACTGCGCGGCACCGGCGCAGCGGGCTGCACCAGTGGCGCGGGGTTTGCCTCCGCAGTCGGAGTCGGTGGCGCGGAGGGCCGCACCACCTCGGCCTTGCCACCGGTCAGCGCAGTCAGCGAGTCGTTGGCAACGCCAGTGGACAGGATTCGTGTCGGTGCGCTGGCAGCCAGGGCATCCAGCTTGCCGGCACGCCCGAGGGCCTTGCGCACCTTGCTGGTCAGCTGTTCGTTGGAAAAGGGTTTGCCGATGAAGTCCGAAACGCCGGCCTGAATGGCCTGCACAACGTTCTCCTTGTCGCCGCGGCTGGTCACCATGATGAACGGCGTGGTCTTCAGCGAATCCTGCGCACGGCACCAGCTCAGCAGCTCCAGACCGGACATCTCCGGCATTTCCCAATCGCAGAGAATCAGGTCGAAACGCTCGCGGCTGAGCATCTGCTGAGCCTTGCGTCCGTTTACCGCGTCCTCGGTGCGAATACCGGGAAAGTGGCTGCGAAGCGCCTTCTTCACCAGATCGCGGATAAAGGGTGCGTCATCCACTACCAGCACACTGACCTTGCTCATCCATCTCTCCTGCGCGAATGCCGGCAAGCATAGCCGCCTGGCGGGGTCGACAAAAGCGCTAGAGGCCATGAGCTGTGAAGTTGTTGCGCCCGATCAAGCCCGCGCAGCGCGCCACGAGGGGACAGCCGGTTGCCGGCGCGGCATACTGGCCGCTTTCGCCAGCTTCGCGAGGCCGTCATGGTTCAGCACATTCTCGTCGCCCACGATCTCAGCCCGGACGCCGACCTGGCACTGCAGCGGGGCGCCCAACTGGCGCGACAGAACGGCGCGCGGATCAGTCTGCTGCACGTGCTCGACGAACGCGAACAAGGCCGCGATGAACAGGCGGCCCGCGCCCTGCTCGGGAGCCGCCTGCAACAGAACGGACTGCGCGATGTTGAACCCTGGCTGCGCCGCGGCCACCCCGCCGAAGAGATCCTGACCCAGGCCCAGGGGCTGGAAGCGGACCTGCTGGTGCTGGGACGACACCACCGCGAATCGGCCCAGGGCTTCATCGGCACGACCCTGGAACGCGTACTGCTCGACGCTCCGGCACCGCTGCTACTGGCAACTATCCCCGGCGACATCGCCTACAAGCGAGCAGTGGCCGCGCTGGATTTCTCCCGCTGCGCCACGCATGCCATGCACTGCGCCTGGGAGTTGCTGGGCGAAGGTGCCGAGCTGCACGCCCTGCATATCGACGAGATGGCCGAAGTACACGGCCCCGATTACGAAGGGCTGTCGCTGCAGCAGGAGCTGTTCGACCAGCTGATCGAAGATATCCAGCCTCAGCTGCCGGATACCGGCGCGTTGCTGAGCTACAGCCTGCATCAGGGCGAGCGCAACAATTGCATGGACGCGGCGCTGCGCGACCTGCAACCGCAGCTGCTGGCCCTTGGCAGTCACAGCCGCGGCGAGCTGAGCAGTGCATTGCTCGGTAGCCTCGCCCGGCAGTTCATCGACAACCCGCCCTGCGACATCCTGATCGCGCGCTGAGGCGCGTCCTTATCCGCCTGCGCTCGATGGCGCAGGCACGGCTTTGCCGCTCGACATACCACCGCCAGGTTGCGTCCCTGCAAACCCCTGCTACGTTTAGAGCCAGAACAACAATAAGAAGAAGACGCCCATGTGCCTCGCTTCGACTCGTTTCTGGTCCCGCTGTCCAGCTCCCATCTCTACGACTTTCCACGACGACGTGGTGCCCCGCACCCGCCTGCGCTCGGCG
The DNA here is from genome assembly GCF_041381355.1 of Pseudomonas sp. LM13. NCBI lineage: Bacteria > Pseudomonadati > Pseudomonadota > Gammaproteobacteria > Pseudomonadales > Pseudomonadaceae > Pseudomonas > Pseudomonas sp. LM13. The sequence goes on along the minus strand of NZ_JACBXH010000019.1, from coordinate 55,163 downwards.
TGCGCGCGTAAATGCCAGGCCGCGGCATTCAGCCAACCGGCGACCCACGGCGTTGTGCCTCTGACCGCCTGCCCAGCTTTCCCCTAACCCGCCCATACGGACCGCTTCGCATGGGGCGTTCCGCATGCCGAGCAAACCGTGCAAGGAGATACGCATGAAGCTTTCAGCAATCGCAGCGGCAACCCTGACGGCAATGGCCGCCGTACCCGCCTCGGCCGAGATTTCCGACGGCAAGGTGAAGATCGGCATCCTCAACGACCAGTCCGGCGTGTACGCCGATTTCGGCGGCAAGTGGTCGTTCGAGGCGGCGAAGATGGCGGCCGAAGACTTCGGCGGCAAGGTGCTCGACGCCCCCATTGAGATCGTCACCGCCGATCACCAGAACAAGCCGGACATCGCCTCCAATATCTCGCGGCAATGGTACGACCGCGAGCAGGTCGACGCGATCATGGAGCTGACCACCTCCTCGGTGGCGCTGGCGGTACAGGGCATTTCCAAGAGCAAGAAGAAGATCAATCTGGTGACCGGCGCCGCCACCACCGAACTGACCGGCAAGCAGTGCTCGCCCTACGGCTTCCACTGGGCCTACGACACCCACGCGTTGGCGGTCGGCACCGGCGGCGCGCTGGTGTCCCAGGGTGGTGACAGCTGGTATTTCCTCACCGCCGACTACGCGTTCGGCTACTCGCTGGAAGAGCAGACCTCCAAGTTCGTCAAATCCAAGGGCGGCGAGATCAAGGGCTCGGTGCGCCATCCGCTGGCAACAACCGACTACTCGTCGTTCCTGCTTCAGGCCCAAGCCTCGGGCGCCAAGGTCATCGGCCTGGCCAATGCCGGACTGGACACCGCCAACAGCATCAAGCAGGCCGCCGAGTTCGGCATCGTCGCCAGCGGCCAGCGCCTCGCCGCGCTGCTCTTCACCCTCGCTGAAGTGCACGGTCTGGGCCTCGATGCCGCCCAGGGCCTGACCCTGACCGAGAGTTTCTACTGGGATCGCGACGACAAATCCCGCGAGTTCGGCGAACGCTTCTTCAAGCGCACCGGGCGCATGCCGAACATGGTCCACGCCGGCACCTACTCCGGCGTCATGCAGTACCTCAAGGCAATCGAGAAGGCCGGGACCGACGCCACCGAGCCAGTGGCCAAGGCCATGCACGAGATGCCGGTGGATGATGTCTTCGCGCGCAACGCCAAGGTCGGCGCCAACGGCCGGCTGATCAGCGACGTCTACCTGATGGAGGTGAAGAAGCCCGAAGAGAGCAAGCGCGAGTGGGACTACTACAAGGTGCTGGCGACCGTACCGGGCAACGAGGCCTACATCGATCCGGCCGAGAGTGGCTGCGATCTGGTCGGGCAGTGAGCATGGCGGCAGCGCAAGGCCTGGACGTCGGCGGTTCGACCGCCGGCACAGCCACGGACTCGCCGGTGATGCTCTCTGCCCGCGGCCTGCGCAAGGAGTTCGGCGGCTTCGTCGCGGTGAACAATGTCGATCTGGACGTGCGCCATGCCCGGGTGCACGCGCTGATCGGCCCCAACGGCGCGGGCAAGACCACGGTGTTCAACCTGCTGACCAAGTTCCTGCAGCCCACCAGCGGAACCATCCGCCTGCTCGACCATGACATCACCCACACCGACCCGGCCAAGGTGGCACGCATGGGGCTGGTGCGCTCGTTCCAGATCTCGGCGGTATTCCCGCACCTCTCCGTGCTGGACAACGTGCGCGTCGCGTTACAGCGGCCGGGCGGGCTGGCCACGCAATTCTGGCTGCCGATGCGCTCGCTCAACCGCCTCAACGAGCGCGCCATGCAGTTGATCGAGTCGGTCGGCCTGGCCGACAAGCGCAACGAGCTGGCGGCTGATCTCTCCTACGGGCGCAAACGCGTACTGGAGATCGCCACCACCCTGGCGCTGGAGCCCAAGGTGCTGCTGCTCGACGAACCCATGGCCGGCATGGGCCACGAAGACGTACACGTGGTGGCCGAGATCATCCGCGAGGTCGCCACCCAGCGCGCGGTGCTGATGGTCGAGCACAACCTCAAGGTGGTCGCCGACCTCTGCCATCAAGTGACGGTGTTGCAGCGCGGCGAAATCCTGACCTCCGGCGACTACCGCACGGTCAGCCAGGACGAGCGCGTGCGCGTGGCCTACATGGGGACCGACGATGACTGAACCCTTGCTCAGCGTGCGCGACCTCAACGCCTGGTATGGCGAAAGCCATGCCCTGCACGGCATCGACCTCGACGTGCAGCAGGGCGAGACGGTGACCCTGCTCGGCCGTAACGGCGTCGGCAAGACCACTGCGCTGCGCGCGATTGTCGGCATCATCCGCCAGCGCAGCGGCAGCATCCGCTTCGACGGCAAGGACATGCTGCGCGTGCCGCTGCACCGCACCGCCCGCCACGGCATCGGTTATGTACCGGAAGAACGCGGCATCTTTTCCACCCTGACGGTGGAGGAGAACCTCACTCTGCCGCCGGTGATCGCCAAGGGCGGCATGACCCTGGCTGAGATCTACCAGCTGTTCCCCAACCTCGAGGAACGCCGCAAGAGCCCCGGCACCAAGCTCTCCGGTGGTGAGCAGCAGATGCTGGCCATGGCGCGCATCCTGCGCACCGGCGCCCGGCTGCTACTCCTCGACGAGCCCACCGAAGGCCTGGCGCCGGTGATCATCCAGCGCATCGGCGAGGTGCTGCAGACACTCAAGCAGCGCGGCATGACCATCCTGCTGGTGGAACAGAACTTCCGCTTCGCCAGCAAGGTGGCCGACCGCTTCTACGTGGTCGACCACGGCAAGGTCATCGATACCTTCGACGTCGCCGATCTGCCCGGCCGCATGACCATGCTCAACGAAGCCCTGGGGGTCTGATGACGACGATTTTCGATGTACCGATCCAGGCCTTCCTCGGGCAATTGCTGATCGGCCTGATCAACGGCTCGTTCTACGCCATGCTCAGCCTGGGCCTGGCAATCATCTTTGGCATGCTGAAGATCATCAACTTCGCCCACGGCGCGCAGTATATGATCGGCGCCTTCGCCGGCTATCTGTTGCTGGCGACCCTCGGCATCGGCTACTGGCCGGCGCTGATTCTCGCGCCGATCGTCGTCGGCCTGTGCAGCGCGGTGATCGAGCGCCTGGCGCTGTCGCGGCTGTACAACCTCGACCACCTCTACAGCCTGCTCTTCACCTTCGGTCTGGCGCTCGCCCTGGAAGGCGCCTTCCGCTACTTCTACGGCTCCTCCGGACAGCCCTACGCGGTGCCCAAGGAGCTGGCTGGTGGCTACAACCTGGGCTTCATGTTCCTGCCAAAGTACCGCGCCTGGGTGGTGCTGGCGTCGCTGGTGATCTGCATCGCCAGCTGGCTGCTGATCGAGAAGACCAAACTCGGCGCCTACCTGCGTGCCGCCACCGAGAACCCGACGCTGGTGCGCACCTTCGGCATCAACGTGCCGCTGCTCCTGACCTTCACCTATGGCATGGGCGCGGCGCTGGCCGGCCTGGCTGGCATGCTTGCCGCGCCGATCTACCAGGTCAGCCCGCTGATGGGCTCGAACCTGATCATCGCGGTGTTCGCCGTGGTCGTGGTCGGCGGCATGGGCTCGATTCTCGGCGCCATCATCACCGGCTACATGCTGGGCATTCTCGAGGGGCTGACCAAGGTGTTCTATCCGGAGGCTTCCAACATCGTGATCTTCGTGATCATGGCGATCGTGCTGCTGGTGCGCCCGGCCGGCCTGATGGGGAGGGACGCCTGATGAACAGCCAGGTGAACGTCACGCCGACCACCAAACGCCCGCTGCTGCGCCTGGAGACCGTGCTGATCCTGATCGGAGTGGTCGCGCTGGCGCTGGCACCGTTCTACTTCTACCCGATCTTCCTGATGAAGGTGCTGTGCTTCGCCCTCTTCGCCTGCGCCTTCAACCTGCTGCTCGGCTATACCGGCATCCTCTCCTTCGGCCACGCGGCGTTCTTCGGCGGCGCGGCGTATTTCACCGCCCACGCAGTCAAGGAGTGGGGATTGCCGCCGGAGCTGGGCATTCTCGTCGGCGTTGCCGGCGCGGCGTTTCTCGGGCTGATCATCGGCTTTCTGGCGATCCGCCGGCAGGGCATCTACTCGACGATGATCACCCTGGCGCTGTCGCAGATGTTCTTTTTCTTCTGCCTGCAGGCGCCCTTCACCCATGGTGAAGACGGCATTCAGAACATTCCGCGCGGGCACCTGTTCGGCTTCATCGATCTGCAGGAGCCGCTGTACATGTACTTCTTCGTGCTGTCGGTATTTCTCGCCGGGATGCTGCTGATCTGGCGCGTGATCAACTCGCCGTACGGCATGATCCTGCGCTCGATCCGCGAGAACGAGAACCGCGCCATTTCCCTGGGCTATTCGGTGTCGCGCTACAAGCTCGGCGCCTTCGTCATGTCCGCCGCCTTGGCCGGGCTGGCTGGCGGGTTGAAGGCGCTGGTGTTCCAGTTCGCCACGCTCACCGACGTCAGCTGGCAGATGTCCGGCGAGGTGGTATTGATGACCCTGCTCGGCGGCATCGGTACGCTGGTCGGGCCGATCTTCGGCGCCGCACTGGTGACCAGCCTGGGCAACTACTTCGCCACCTCGGAGCTGCCGGTCACGCTGGTCACCGGGATCATCTTCATGGTCTGCGTACTGGTGTTCCGCCGCGGGATGATCGGCGAGCTCTATGCCTCGCGGCTGGGCAAGAAGCTGGAGCGGCGCGCCGACGACTAGGGGCCGCCAGGCGCAGCCGGAGACGACTCAGCCGTTCGCTTCGAGCAGGTCATGCAGTTCGACGAACTGCAGGCTCAGCTTGTGCCGAGGATCCAGATAGACCAGCGGCATGCAGGCCTGGTGCGACTCGCGCATCTTTACCGAACTCATCAGGTTGACCGGCAGCACCGGCAGTCCTTCGCTCAGCAGCTCGTCGATCATCTGCTGCGGCAGCGCGGCCCGCGGCTGGAACTGATTGACCACGATGCCCTCGACCTCAAGCGTTTCGTTATGGTCGTCCTTCATGTCTTCGATCTCGTCCAGCAGGCTGTACAGCGCCTGGCGGGAAAAGCTGTCGCAGTCGAAGGGGATCAGGCAGCGGTCGGCAGCGATCAGTGCCGACACGGTGTAGAAGTTCAGCGCCGGCGGTGTGTCGAGGTAGATGCGGTCGTAATCCTCGGCAAGGCCGTCGAGCAATTTTCGCAGTTTGTTGATCTTGTGCTTGGCCTCCAGCTTGGGCTGCAGGTCGGCCAGCTCGGCCGTGGCGCTGATCAGGTGCAGGTTGTCGAAGGCCGTTTCGAGGATCGGCGGGCGCGCCTTCTTGCCAGCCGTGCCGCCAGCGAGGATCTGTTTGAAGAAGTCCGCGATTCCGGTGGGAATGTCATCGCCGGTCAGCCCGGTCAGGTAGTGCGTGGAGTTGGCCTGGGCGTCCAGGTCCACCAGCAGTGTGCGGTAGCCCTGCGATGCGCTGACCGCAGCCAGATTGCAGGCGATGCTCGACTTGCCGACACCGCCCTTCTGATTGAACACGACCCTGCGCATGACCCGCCTCCCAAGAAACCCTGAGCGGTCGAGTCTATACGGCAAATGTGACAGCCGGGTTATCCGCGACGGCAAACCCGACCAAAGTCAGACCGCGACGGGCGCCTTGATGTGCGGATGCGCCTCGTAGCCGACCAGCCCGAAGTCCTCGAAGCGGAAGGCGAACAGGTCCTTCACCTCCGGATTGAGCTTCATTGTCGGCAGCGGCAGCGGCTCACGGGTCAGCTGCAGGTCGGCCTGCTCCAGGTGATTGGCGTACAGATGGCAGTCGCCGCCGCTCCAGATGAACTCGCCCGGCTCAAGGTCGCAGACCTGCGCCACCATCAGCGTCAACAGCGCGTAGCTGGCGATGTTGAAGGGCACGCCGAGGAAGATGTCGGCCGAGCGCTGGTACAGCTGGCAGCTGAGCTTGCCGTCGGCGACGTAGAACTGGAACAGCGCGTGGCACGGCGGCAGCGCCATCTGCTCGACCAGCGCCGGGTTCCAGGCCGAAACGATCAGCCGGCGTGAATCCGGGTTCTTCCTGATCATCGCCAGCAGATTGGCGATCTGGTCGATGGATTCACCGTTCGGCGCCGGCCAGGAGCGCCACTGGTAGCCATAGACCGGGCCCAGCTCGCCGTTCTTGTCGGCCCATTCGTCCCAGATCGAGACACCGTTTTCCTTCAGGTAGCGGATATTGGTGTCGCCCTGAAGGAACCACAGCAGCTCGTGAATGATGGATTTGAGGTGGCACTTCTTGGTGGTCACCAGCGGGAAGCCTTCGGCCAGGTCGAAGCGCATCTGGTAGCCGAACACGCTGTAGGTGCCGGTGCCGGTACGGTCGCTCTTGAAGGTGCCGTGTTCGCGCACGTGGCGCATCAGGTCGAGGTACTGTTTCATCGATTGACTCGAAGCAGGCGCCGAAGCGCGGTGAAAAGGCTGCGCGAATAGTAAAAGGCCTGCGCCCTGCTTGTCGCCCTCATGGCGACAGGCAGGGCAACGGATTCAGGCCGGCGCCCGGCCGGCGTCGCGCCGGTAGGCCCAGGCGATCATCCCGGCGCCGAGCAGCACCATTGGCACGCAGAGCAGCTGGCCCATGGTCAGCCAGCCGAACGCCAGGTAGCCCAGCTGCGCATCCGGCACGCGGACGAACTCGACGATGAAGCGGAAGACGCCGTAGCACACCGCGAAGAGTCCGGACACCGCCATGGTCGGCCGCGGCTTGCGCGAATAGAACCAGAGGATCAGGAACAGCGCGACGCCCTCCAGGGCGAACTGATAGAGCTGCGACGGGTGCCGCGCCAGCTGCTGCGGGTCGGTCGGGAAGACCATCGCCCAAGGCACATCGGTAGCCTTGCCCCACAGCTCGGCATTGATGAAGTTGCCGATGCGCCCGGCACCCAGGCCGATCGGCACGAAGGGTGCGATGAAGTCCATCAGCTCGAAGAAGCTTTTGCCGTTGCGCCGGGCGAAGATCCAGCTGCACAGCAGCACGCCGATCAGGCCACCGTGGAACGACATGCCGCCCTTCCACACCTGCAGGATCAGACTCGGCTGATTGATGTAGGCGGCCAGGTCGTAGAACAGCACGTAACCCAGGCGGCCGCCGACGATGACGCCCATGGCGACCCAGAACACCAGGTCGGAAAGTTTGTCCTTCGGCCATTCCGGCGCGAAGCGCTGCACCCGCAGCGAGGCCAGCCACCAGGCGCCGCCGATGCCGATCAGGTACATCAGGCCGTACCAGTGAATCTGCAAGGGGCCGATGGCGATGGCCACCGGATCGATCTGCGGATAGGGCAGCATCCGTTACTCCTCAAACCAGAAAGTTGATGCCGACGCTCAGCAGCAGCAGAGCGAACAGCCGTTTCAGAACCTTGGCCGACAGCCGGTGCGCCAGCTTCGCACCCAGTCTGGCGAAAAACATGCTGGTTGCCGCGATGCCCAGCAGCGCCGGCAGATAGACGAAACCCAGACTCCAGTCGGGCAGTTGCGTCTCGTGCCAGCCGACCACCATGAAACTTAGCGCCCCAGCGATGGCGATCGGCAGGCCGCACGCCGCGGAAGTCGCCACCGCCTGCTGCATCGGCACGCTGCGCCAGGTCAGATAGGGCACAGACAGCGAGCCGCCGCCGATACCGAAAATCGCCGATGCCCAGCCGATCACCACGCCCACCAGCGACAACTCGGGCCGTCCTGGCGCCTGGCCGGTGGCCTTGGGCCGCAGGTCGAAACCCATCTGCACCGCCATCGCCAGGGCGAACACACCGATGATCTTCTGCAGCATCGGCCCCTGGATCGCCGCCGCGGTCAGGCTGCCCAGCGCCGCGCCGAGCAGGATGCCAAAGGTCATCCACAGCACCATCGGCCAGCGCACCGCACCCTTGCGGTGATGGGTGAGAATGGAATTGACCGAGGTGAAGACAATGGTAGCCAGGGACGTACCGACGGCCAGATGGGTGAGGATTTCCTGAGAAAATCCCTGGGCGCTGAAACTGAATACCAGCACCGGCACGATGATCAGCCCGCCGCCGACGCCGAACAGACCGGCCAGCACCCCGGCGAAGCCGCCCAGCAGCAGATAAAGCAGAAACTCCATGCGCCCCGTCCCGGCGAAACAAAGCGGCATGTTAGCGAAAATGCCCGGCCGGCGCTTGCCCGCCGACGCGCTGACGCCGGCTGCCCATGGCCCTTTCGGCCGCCGCGCCTGTACCCTTGCAGGTCTGCAACCGCGAAGGTGTCCCATGTGCCTGATCGTTTTCGCCTGGCGCCCCGACCACGCCCAGCCGCTGGTGGTGGCCGCCAACCGCGACGAATTCCACTCCCGCCCGAGCCTGCCGCTGGGCTGCTGGGAAGACGCACCCTGGATCATCGGCGGACGTGACCTGCAAGCTGGCGGCACCTGGATGGGCGTCACCGCCCGCGGCCGCTTCGCCGCGCTGACCAATATCCGCGCGCCCGGCCAGGCGATCGGCCCACGTTCGCGCGGCGAGCTGCCGGAACAGTACCTGCGCGGAAACTTGCCGCCAGCCGACTACCTGGCCGAACTGGCCGAGCGCCGCGGCGACTACGCCGGATTCAACCTGCTGGTCGGTGATCGGCAGACGCTGTGGCATCTGAATTCCCATGATGGTCAGCCACAGGCGTTGCAGGCCGGCGTCTACGGTCTGTCCAACGCCGGGCTGGATACGCCCTGGCCCAAGCTCAGAAAGGCCCGTGCGGCACTGGCCGACGCCCTCGATCAACCGGAGCCGGAGCGCCTGCTGGCACTGCTCGCCGATGCTGAGCCGGCCGCCGAGCATGAGCTGCCACAGACTGGGGTGCCACTGGAATGGGAACGGCGGCTGTCGAGCGTCTTCATCGCCAGCGCCGAATACGGCACCCGTGCCAGCACCGCGCTGATTCGCCACGCCGACGGTTCGCTGGATATCGTGGAGCGGAGTTTCGGCCCGGACGGCCCGTTAAACGAGGTGCGCTACCGCCAGCCGCCGCGCGACTGACGGCGGTCAGACCGCGGCAGAGGGGTTGATCAGTTTGCTCAGCCCGAGGTTACGCAAGGTCAGCTGGATCGTGCTCTGGATGACCTGCGGGCTGTCCAGCAGCATGACTCGCGCCAGCAGTTGCTGAGCGGTGTCCATGCTGACCTGGCGCAGCAGCCACTTGACCTTGGGCAGGTTGGTGGCGTTCATCGACAGGCTGTCGAAGCCCATCGCCAGCAGCAGCATGGCCGCCGCCGGATCGCCGGCCATCTCGCCACAGATGCTCACCGGCTTGCCCTCGCCATGGGCTTCCTTGACCACCCGCTGCAGCGCTTCGAGCACTGCAGGATGCAGGTAGTCGTAGAGGTCGGCGACTCGCGGGTTGTTGCGGTCCACCGCCAGCAGGTACTGGGTCAGGTCATTGGAGCCAACCGAGATGAAGTCCACCATGCGCGCCAGCTCGCGCGTCAGGTAGACCGCCGCCGGCACCTCGATCATGACGCCGACCGGCGGCATGATCACGTCCAGCCCTTCGTCGCGCACCTCGCACCAGGCGCGGTGGATCAGGTGCAGCGCCTCTTCCAGCTCGCGGATGCCGGAGATCATCGGCAGCAGGATGCGCAGGTTGTTCAGCCCGGCGCTGGCCTTGAGCATGGCACGGGTCTGCAGCAGGAAGATTTCGGGATGGTCGAGGGTGACGCGAATGCCGCGCCAGCCGAGGAACGGATTCTCTTCCTTGATCGGGAAGTACGGCAGGCACTTGTCGCCGCCGATATCGAGGCTACGCATGGTCACCGGTAGCGGATGGAAGGCCTCCAGCTGCTCGCGGTAGATCGCCATCTGCTCCTTCTCGCTGGGGAAGCGCTCCTTGATCATGAAAGGAACTTCGGTGCGATACAGCCCGACGCCTTCCGCACCACGCTCCTGGGCGCGCACCACATCGGCGAGCAGGCCGGTATTGACCCACAGCGGAATGCGGTGGCCATCGGTGGTCTCGCAGGGCAGCTCACGCAGTACGTCGAGGCCTTCGGAGAGCTGGCGCTCCTGCTCGGCGAGCACCTCGTACTGCTCGCGCAGCACCTTGCCGGGGTTGGTGATGATCTCGCCACGGTAACCGTCGACGATCAGCTCGATGCCATCGACCTTGGAGTACGGCAGGTCGACCGCGCCCATCACCGTGGGTATGCCCATGGCGCGGGCAAGGATGGCGACGTGGGAGTTGCTCGAACCGAGCACGGATACCATGCCCACCAGCTTGCCCTCGGGCACTTCGCCGAGCATCGCCGGCGACAGTTCCTCACTGACCAGGATGGTCTTGTCGGGATAGGTCAAAGTCTGCTGGCGGGCTTCCTGCAAGTAGGAAAGCAGGCGCCGGCCGATATCCTTGACGTCCGAGGCACGCTCGCGCAGGTAGGCATCGTCCATCATCTCGAAACGCCGGACGTGCTCGGTGACCACCTGGCGCAGCGCGCCCTGGGCCCACTGGCCGGTGCGGATGACCTTGGTCACCTCGCCACCGAGGGCGGAGTCGTCGAGCATCATCAGGTAGACGTCGAACAGCGCGCGCTCTTCCTTGCGCATCTGCGTGGCGAGCTTTTCCGACAGGTTGCGCATGTCGGCGCGCACCGCTTCCAGCGCCGCCTCGAACAACGTCAGCTCGGCCTCGATGTTGTCGATGTGCTTGTCTGGCACCACGTCCAGATCGGCCGGCGGCAGCACCACCAGGGCGGTGCCCACCGCGGCGCCCGGGGCGCCGGGAATGCCGATGAAGCGAGTTTCCTGGATGCCCTTGCCTTGGCGGCCGAGCCCGCGGATCGAACCGGTGGCCTCGGCATGGGCGATAACCCCGGCGAGCTGCGCGCTCATGGTCACCAGAAAGGCTTCCTCGCCTTCATCGAACTGGCGGCGCTCCTTCTGCTGGATGACCAGTACGCCCATCACCCGACGGTGGTGGATGATCGGTGCACCGAGGAAGGAGGCGTAGCGTTCCTCGCCGGTCTCGGCGAAGTAACGGTAACGCGGGTGTTCAGAGGCATGTTCGAGGTTGAGCGGCTCTTCGCGGGTGCCCACCAGGCCGACCAGGCCCTCGTTGGGCGCCATGCTGACCTTGCCGATGGCGCGCTTGTTGAGACCTTCGGTGGCCATCAGGACGAAGCGTTCGGTTTCCGGATCGAGCAGATAGACCGAGCAGACCTGGCTGCCCATGGCCTCCCTGACTCTCAGCACGATGATGCCCAATGCCGCCTTGAGGTCCTTGGCGGCATTCACTTCCTGGACAATCTTGCGCAGCGTGCCGAGCATGCTCAGAGGCTTTCTCCCCGATTTTTCAGTCCCGCACCGGCAACCGCGGCGCGAGTTCTTTGAGTGCGCGACGATAGACTTCGCGCTTGAAGGTGACCACCTGCCCCAGCGGATACCAGTAACTGACCCAGCGCCAGCCATCGAACTCCGGCTTGCCGGTCAGGTCCATGCGCACACGCTCTTCGGCGCTGGTCAGGCGCAGCAGGAACCATTTCTGTTTCTGGCCGATGCACAGCGGTTGGCTGTGCGTACGCACCAGGCGTTGCGGCAGACGATAGCGCAACCAGCCACGGGTGCAGGCGAGGATATTCACATCCTGCTCTTCCAGGCCGATCTCTTCGTTGAGTTCGCGATACAGGGCCTCTTCCGGTGTCTCGCGGGCGTTGATGCCACCCTGCGGGAACTGCCAGGCGTCCTGATTGATCCGCCGGGCCCACAGCACCTGACCGACATCATTGGTCAGGATGATGCCGACATTAGGGCGAAAACCATCGGAATCGATCACGGCATACAACCTCGCAGACGCATGTCGCGGCATTGTTCCACAAAACTGCGACGAGCCGAAAGCGCGGCAAGGCGCCATTCGGCATGCATTTCCGGGCACGCCAGGCGGCCGGTCGAAGCTGCGTCGAGGGCGCTCTACCGTTATGCTTGGCGCTGCCCTGACTCCATCTTCGAGGAACTCATCCGTGCGCCTGGCTCTATTCGATCTCGACAACACCCTGCTGGCCGGTGACAGCGACCACGCCTGGGGCGAATACCTCTGCCAGCGCGGCATCGTCGACGCCAGCCACTACCGTGCGCGCAACGATGCCTTCTATCAGGACTACCTCGCCGGCAATCTCGACGTGCATGCGTACCAGAATTTCTGCCAGGAACTGCTCGGCCGCAGCGAAATGTCGCAGCTGCAGGCGTGGCACGAGGAGTTCATGCGCGACCACATCGAACCCATCGTGTTGAGCAAGGGCGAGGCGCTGGTCCGTCAGCACCTGGATGCCGGGGACAAGGTGGTGATCATCACCGCGACCAACCGTTTCATCACCGGACCGATCGCCGCCCGGCTGGGGGTCGACACCCTGCTGGCGACCGAGTGCGAGATGCGCGACGGCCGCTATACCGGCCGGCTGACCGACATTCCGTGCTTCCAGGAAGGCAAGGTCCAGCGCATCGAGCGCTGGCTGGCCGAGACCGAACAGACCCTGGAAGACAGCTACTTTTACAGCGATTCGCGCAACGACCTACCGCTGCTGCAACGGGTGACGCATCCGGTGGCGGTGGACCCGGATCCGATCCTGCGCCAGATTGCCACCGAGCGTGGCTGGCGGATCATATCGCTGCGCTGAACCCGCTCAGCAGCGAGCGATGCCCGGGCCGGTCGAGTCAGACCGGCTTGGCGCCCATCAGCGCCGTGATTGCGATCAGCACCAGCAGTACCAGCACGCCGTAGATGCCGGCATTACGCGCGGCGGTGGCGTTGCCCGGAGCCTGCCAGGCGTCAAGACGCCCGGCCAACAGCAGGACCAGCGGGATCAGCGCGAGGAACAGCACGGAGCTGGCCAGCAGCCATAGCTGCCCCAGCGGCCATCCGGCCAGATGTGTCATCCACCATCCGGTCAGCGGCAATGACAGGCCGATCACCGCCAACAGCGGCAGGGACAGCCGGCGGGTGCGTTGCAACTTGCGCTGCAGCAAGGCCTGGTCGCCGCCGCGGGCCGCCTTCCACAGCATCAGCAAGTGCACGATCACGCCCAGCAGCAAGAGCACTGCGGTGGCGCCATGCACGATGCGGAGGGACAGGTAGTGTTCCATTGGCGTTCCTTTATCTGCGCTCAGCCGAGAAACAGCTTGTAGGCGGGGTTGTCGCTTTCATCCCAGTAGCGGTAGCCGATCTTGTCCAGCGCCGCGGGTACTAGGTGGCGCTCCTCGGCCGGCACCTGCAGGCCGGCGACCACCCGGCCATCGGCCGCGCCGTGGTTGCGGTAGTGGAACATCGAGATGTTCCAGCGCCCGCCCAGCTTGTTGAGGAAGTTGAACAGCGCGCCGGGCCGTTCCGGGAATTCGAAGCGCAGCACCATCTCGTCGCTGACCCCGGCCGCGTGCCCACCGACCATGTGCCGGGTGTGCAGCTTGGCCAGTTCGTTGTCGGTCAGATCGAGCACCGGGAAGCCCTTGTCACGCAGGCCCTGCACCAGCGCCGCGCGCGGGTCGTTTTCCGGATGGGTCTGCACGCCGACGAAAATGTGCGCCTCGCGGTCGGTGTGGTAGCGGTAATTGAATTCGGTGATCTGGCGCTTGCCGATTGCCTCGCAAAAGGCCTTGAAGCTGCCGGGCTGCTCGGGAATGGTGACGGCGATGATCGCTTCGCGCTTCTCGCCCAGTTCGGCGCGCTCGGCGACATGGCGCAGGCGGTCGAAATTGACGTTGGCGCCCGAGTCGATGCCCACCAGCACCTGACCGCTGACGCCGTCGCGCTCGACATACTTCTTGATCCCGGCCACGGCCAGGGCACCGGCCGGCTCGGTGATCGAGCGGGTGTCGTCGTAGATGTCCTTGATCGCCGCGCAGATCTCGTCGGTGCTTACGGTGATCACCTCATCGACGTAATGCTTGCAGACATCGAAGGTGTGCTGGCCGATCTGCGCCACGGCCACGCCGTCGGCGAACAGCCCGACCTGCTCCAGCACCACCCGCTCGCCGGCCGCCATGGCCGCCTGCAGGCAGTTGGAGTCGTCCGGCTCGACACCGATCACCCGGGTCTGCGGATAGAGGTATTTCACGTAGGCGGCGATTCCCGCCACCAGCCCGCCACCGCCCACCGGAACGAAGATCGCATCGATCGGCCCCTGATGCTGGCGGAGGATTTCCATCGCCACGGTGCCCTGTCCGGCGATCACGTCGGGATCGTCGTAAGGGTGGATATAGACGTAGCCTTTCTCTTCCACCAGCTTCAGCGAATAGGCCAGCGCCTCGGGGAAGGCATCGCCATGCAGGACCACCTTGCCGCCACGGGCACGCACGCCCTGCACCTTCAGCTCCGGCGTGGTGCGCGGCATGACGATGGTGGCCTTGATCCCCAGTTGCTTGGCCGCCAGCGCGACGCCCTGGGCATGGTTGCCGGCCGACGCGGTGACCACACCGCGCGCCAGTTCCTCGGGCGAAAGCTGCGCCAGCTTGTTGTAGGCGCCACGCACCTTGAAGGAGAACACCGGCTGCAGATCCTCGCGCTTGAGCAGAATCTGGTTGCCGATCCGTTCGGAAAGCTGGCGGGCGGGTTGCAGCGGCGTTTCGACGGCGACGTCATAGACGCGCGAAGTGAGGATCTTCTTGACGTAGTGATCGAGCATTCTGGCTATCTTGGGCGGGCCTTGCGGGGAACGCCGAGTCTACCCCCGCGAGCGCCCCGGCGACCACCGGCAATCCGCGACGGCCTCGGCATTGCCGCAGCACACGAGACCGGTCGCCGGCGCGGGGCTATAATCCGCGCTTCGTCTTTCCCGCCCGGATTCCCCCATGACCCAGGACCAGCTCAAGCAGGCCGTCGCCCAGGCCGCTGTCGACCATATCCTTCCCAAGCTCAACGATCGCAGCATCGTCGGCGTCGGCACCGGCTCCACCGCCAACTTCTTCATCGACCTGCTGGCCAAGCACAAGGGCTTCTTCGACGGTGCCGTGGCCAGCTCCGAAGCCACCGCCGAACGTCTCAAGCAGCACGGCATTCCGGTCTACGACCTGAACTCGGTGAGCGAGCTGGAGTTCTACGTGGATGGCGCCGACGAGGCGAACAAGCACCTGGAGCTGATCAAGGGCGGCGGCGCGGCGCTGACCCGCGAGAAGATCGTCGCGGCGGTGGCCAAGACCTTCATCTGCATCGCCGATGGCAGCAAGCTGGTCGAGCAGCTGGGGGCCTTTCCGCTGCCGGTGGAAGTCATCCCGATGGCGCGCAGCCATGTGGCGCGCGAGCTGGTCAAGCTCGGCGGCGACCCGGTCTACCGCGACGGCGTGGTCACCGACAACGGCAACGTCATCCTCGACGTGCACAACCTGATGATCGGCTTCGCCCCCGAGCTGGAAGGCAAGATCAACAACATCGTCGGCGTGGTCACCAATGGCCTGTTCGCCATGCGCCCGGCCGACCAGCTGCTGCTCGGCACCAAGGACGGCGTGCAGACCCTCAAGCGCTGAGCCTCCCGGCGAAGCGTAACGGCGACTACGCTTTGAAGTGCCGCGCCGAACCCGGCGCGGCCCATCACAGGAGGTGTCGCCATGTCCGGCAAATTCCAGCTGAAGCGCGCCAGTAATGGCCAGTTCCACTTCAACCTGCTGGCCAGCAACGGCCAGGTCGTCTTGTCCAGCGAACAGTACAAGGCCCACGCTTCGGCGCTCAATGGCATCGATTCGGTACGCAAGAACGCGGTGCGCGAGGGCGCGTTCGAGGTGAAGGAATCGAGCAACGGCAAGTTCTACTTCGTGCTCAAAGCGAGCAATGGTCAGATCGTCGGCCAGAGCCAGATGTACGCCAGCCTGCACAGCGCCGAACAGGGTTGCGACTCGGTTCGACGCCATGCACCGAACGCCGCGCTGCAGGACGAAAGCGCTTCGGCGGTCGGCTGACCTGCCGCTGGACCAGGTGGCCGGCGAGGCCTAGTCACCTGGTCTTGCGAAACAGGTAGAACAGGTTCGGCTCACTGACCAGATAGAGCGTGCCGTCCGGCCCCATGGCAATGCCCTCGGCCTGCGGCACGTCGTGTTCGAGGCCGTGCCTGCCGGCGCGTAGCGAAAGGCTGCTGAGCGGCTGGCCATCACCATCCAATTCGATCACCAGCCGCGACTCGTCGGACAGCGCCAGCAGATGGCCGGTCTGCTCGTCGTATTGCAGGCTGGAGAGGTCGCGGACGAACAGCCTGGCCTCGTGTTCACCGATATGCACCGACGGGCTCGGTTCGCGGTAAGGAAAGCCGGAAATCTCGTAGATACGTACCGGATCGCGCTCCTTGGCGACGAACAGGCGCTTGCCGGCGGTGTCGTAGGCCAGGCCTTCGAAGCCCTTGTTACCGTTGAGATCGATGCCCAACGAAAGCTGTTGCGCCTGCCCGGCGTCGATGACGCTGGTCTGCTCGTTTACCTCGACACGCAGCAGCCGCTGCCGGCGCTCATCGCTGATCACGTAAACGCCTTCGGAAATGTATTCGATGGCCTCCGGATCGCCGAAGCCGACCAGGGGAATGGCGCGCAGCAGATCGCCTTCCAGGCTGAGCTCCAGCCAGTGCGGATTGCCGTTGGTCACGGCAATCAGGCTGTTGCGATCCGGATCGAAGGTCAGCGCCGAGAGGTCATCGTCGATACCGGCGACCACCTTGCCCTGGATCGCGACCCGGTAGTCCGGCAGCCACAACGAGGCGCTGCCGCTCTGTTCGCCCTGCTGCCACTGGGTGAAGTGGAACCAGCCGCGCTCGAACAGACGGTAATGAACGCCGGCGGCAACCGCCAGCAACAGGGCGACGCCGAGCAGCGCAGCCAGAAGGAATTTCAACGCACGCATGACCACCCGCTTTCTTCTAGTTGTGAAATCGCGATTGTGGCGCGCCCGGCTTACACCAGGCTTAATCGGCGCAGCGACTCAGCGCTTGCGGCTGAATACGTAGAAGTGGTTGGGCTCACCGACCACATAGATGTTGCCCTCGCCATCCATGGCCACGCCTTCTGCCTGCTCGATGCCCTGCACTAAGCCGTTGAGCCCGCCGAACAGGCTGATGAAGCTGCGCGGCGTGCCTTGCAGATCGAGTTCCACCAGCAGTCGCGACTCGTCGGAGAGCAGCAGCGTATGACCGCTGCGCGGATCGATGGTGACGGAGGAAATGTCACGCACCAGCAGCGGTTGGCTGGACAGTGCCTGCAGTGCGCCGGGCGCGCCGTCCTCACCCGGAAATGGCAGCTCGAACAGGCCCTGCGGGTCACGTTCCTTGGCCAGCAGCAGGCGCTGCGTACGCGGGTTCCAGGCCAGTCCCTCGAAGCCCTTGTTGCCGGCATCGGCGAAGCCAAGGTCGTAACTGGCCAAGTCGTCCAGCTCCAGGGTTTCCACGTCCGGCTGCAGATGGAACACCGCCACCAGCCGGCGACGCTCGTCGACGATTGCCAGACGGCCATCACTCAGCGCTTCCACCGCTTCCGGGTCGGCGAAGCCACTCAGCGCGACCCGGCGTAGCACCACGCCAGCAGGGCTGAACTCGACCAGCTGCTCACCGGTGACCGTGAACAGCGTGCCGCTCAGCGGATTCCAAGTCAGCCCCGAGGTTTCCTCGTCTTCCAGCCCGGCCAGCGTCGTCTCCAGCGCCAATTCGTAGTCCGGCAGCCAGATGCCGGCAGCACGCTGTTCGGCAGTGACCGAGCGCTCGCCCCAGTACAGCCGCAGCTGGTCATCCCAGTGCAGCAGGCGGCCCGCGACGAGCAGCGCGACGAACAGCAGCAACAGGACGACAGCCACGAGCAAGCGCCAACGGGAATAACGAACGGGCATGGAAAGCGTTCCAGCGGAGGGTGCTGGATTACAACACGAGAACGGTTCGCAAAGAAGCGGCAAACGCGGCGGGTGAATCCCGCCGCGTCGATGGGATCAGAGCACGCGGCTCTCGAAGCGGGACAGGCCGACCAGCTCCAGCACCAGCTCATCGCCCTGGTTGAGCGGGCCGACACCGGCTGGCGTGCCAGTCAGTACCACGTCGCCCGGCTGCAGGCTGAAATGCCCGGCAATGTGCTGCAGCAGCGGCAGGATGGCATTGAGCATCTGGCTGCTGTTGCCGTCCTGGCGGACTTCGCCGTTGATGGTCAGGCGGATGCCGATGTCGCCCAGATCCTCCACCGCGTCGCCCGGCACGAACGGTGCCAGCACGCAGGCCCCGTCGAAGCTCTTGGCAATTTCCCACGGGTGGCCCTTTTCCTTGAGCCTGGCCTGCACGTCGCGCAGGGTCAGATCCAGCGCCGGGGCGAAGCCGGAGATGGCATCGCGCACCTCTTCCTCGTTGGGCTTGCGCGACAGCGGCTTGCCGATCAGCACGGCGATTTCAGCCTCGTAGTGGACAGCACCACGATCGCTCGGGATGCTGAAGCCGCCTTCCAGCGGCACGGTGCAGCTGCCGGCCTTGATGAACAGCAGCGGCTCGGTGGGCACCGGGTTGTTCAGTTCCTTGGCGTGCTCGGCGTAGTTGCGGCCGATGCAGACCACCTTGCCCAGCGGATAGTGGATCGGCGTGCCATCGGTGTAGTGGTGCTGGTAGCTCATCGAAGACTCCTGGTAATCCGTGGGCCCGTTCAGGCCGCGAAAATCTTGCCCGGGTTCATGATCCCGTTGGGGTCGAACACCGCCTTGACCGCTTTCATGTATTCGATTTCCGACGGCGAGCGGCTGTACTCGAGGTAGTCACGCTTGGTCATGCCGACGCCGTGTTCGGCGGAGATCGAGCCGTTGTACTTCTGCACGGTCTCGAATACCCACTTGTTCACCGTCGCGCACTTGCCGAAGAACTCGTCCTTGTCCATGGCATCGGGCTTGAGGATGTTCAGATGCAGGTTGCCGTCACCGATATGGCCGAACCAGACGATCTCGAAATCCGGGTAGTGTTCGCCGACGATCGCATCGATTTCCTTGAGGAAGGCCGGCACCTTGCCGACGGTGACCGAGATGTCGTTCTTGTACGGTGTCCAGTGACTGATGGTCTCGGAGATGTACTCGCGCAGCTTCCACAGGTTCTGCAGCTGCTGCTCGCTCTGGCTCATCACGCCGTCGAGCACCCAGCCCTGCTCGACGCAATGCTCGAAGGTCGCCAGTGCCTGGTCGGCGCGCTCGTCGGTGGTGGCCTCGAATTCCAGCAGCGCGTAGAACGGGCAGTCGGTTTCGAACGGGGCCGGCACGTCGCCGCGACCGAGCACCTTGGCCAGCGCCTTGTCGGAGAAGAACTCGAAGGCGGTCAGGTCCAGCTTGTCCTGGAAGGCGTGCAGCACCGGCATGATCGAGTCGAAATCGGGGGTGCCCAGCGCCAGTGCGGTGAGATTGGTCGGCTGGCGCTCCAGACGCATGGTCGCCTCGACGACGAAGCCCAGCGTGCCCTCGGCGCCGATGAACAGCTGGCGCAGGTCGTAGCCGGTGGCGTTCTTAATCAGGTCCTTGTTCAGCTCGAGCAGGTCGCCCTTGCCGGTCACGACCTTCATGCCGGCGACCCAGTTGCGGGTCATGCCGTAGCGGATCACCTTGATGCCACCGGCGTTGGTGCCAATGTTGCCGCCGATCTGGCTGGAGCCGGCGGAGGCGAAGTCCACCGGGTAGTACAGGCCCTTGTCCTCGGCGAACTGCTGCAGCTGGGCGGTGACCACGCCGGGCTGGCAGACGGCGGTGCGATCCATCTCGTTGAATTCGAGAATCTGGTTCATGTAGTCGAAGGACACCACCACCTCGCCATTGGCCGCCACTGCCGCTGCGGACAGCCCGGTGCGACCGCCCGAGGGCACCAGCGCGACCTTGCGCTCGTTGGCCCAGCGCACGATGGCCTGGACCTGCTCGATGCTCTTGGGAAAGACGATGGCCGAGGGTGCCGGAGCGAAATGCTTGGTCCAGTCCTTGCCGTAGGCATTCAGCGAATCGGCGTCGGTCAGCACTTTGCCGGGCTCGACCAGGGTTTTCAGCTCATCGATCAGGGCGGGGTCGGTCATCACGGGAACTCTCATACGATTCATGGTCACCCTGAGCACGCTTCAGCACAGGGGTGGGGGTGTTTCGAGGGGCTCGTATGCTAGCATACGCACCCCTTTGAAACGTGCCTCGGCAGACTCCCGACACCGCTAATGACGGGTCGGCCAGCCTTCGCTGGACACTTCAGTCCTATCCTTCGGCCTTAAGGTTTTAATACAGATGAGCCAGACCTCTCTCGACAAGAGCAAGATCAAGTTCCTTCTTCTCGAAGGCGTGCACCAGAACGCTGTCGACACCCTGAAGGCGGCCGGCTATACCAACATCGAGTACCTCAAGACCGCGCTGTCCGGCGATGAGCTGAAGGAAAAGATCGCCGACGCCCATTTCATCGGCATCCGCTCGCGCACCCAGCTCACCGAGGAAGTCTTCGACGCGGCCAAGAAACTGATCGCCGTCGGCTGCTTCTGCATCGGCACCAACCAGGTCGATCTCAACGCCGCTCGCGAGCGCGGCATCGCGGTATTCAACGCGCCCTACTCCAATACCCGTTCGGTAGCCGAACTGGTGCTGGCCGAAGCCATCCTGCTGCTGCGCGGCATCCCCGAGAAGAACGCCTCCTGCCACCGCGGCGGCTGGATCAAGTCGGCAGCCAACTCCTTCGAGATCCGCGGCAAGAAGCTCGGCATCATCGGCTACGGCTCCATCGGTACGCAGTTGTCGGTACTGGCCGAAGCGCTGGGTATGCAGGTCTTCTTCTATGACGTGGTGACCAAGCTGCCGCTGGGCAACGCCACCCAGATCGGCTCGCTGTACGAGCTGCTGGGCATGTGCGACATCGTCTCGCTGCACGTTCCGGAGCTGCCGTCCACCCAGTGGATGATCGGCGAGAAGGAAATCCGCGCCATGAAGAAGGGCGGCATCCTGATCAACGCTGCCCGCGGCACCGTGGTCGAGCTGGATCACCTGGCCGCCGCGATCAAGGACGAGCACCTGATCGGCGCCGCTATCGACGTGTTCCCGGTCGAACCCAGGTCCAACGACGAGGAGTTCGAAAGCCCGCTGCGCGGCCTGGATCGCGTGATCCTGACCCCTCACATCGGTGGCTCGACTGCCGAAGCACAGGCCAACATCGGCCTGGAAGTCGCCGAGAAGCTGGTCAAGTACAGCGACAACGGCACCTCGGTGTCCTCGGTCAACTTCCCGGAAGTCGCCCTGCCGTCGCACCCGGGCAAGCATCGCCTGCTGCACATCCACCAGAACATTCCGGGCGTGATGAGCGAGATCAACAAGGTCTTCGCCGACAACGGCATCAACATCTGCGGCCAGTTCCTGCAGACCAACGAGAAGGTCGGTTACGTCGTCATCGACGTGGACAAGGAATACTCCGACCTGGCGCTGGAAAAGCTGCAGCACGTCAACGGCACCATCCGCAGTCGCGTGCTGTTCTGATTCGCTGACGTGGTGCACTGAAAGGGAGGCTTCGGCCTCCCTTTTTCGTTCATGCGCAGCGACGAACGCCGGTGTTCTCCACTAGCTGCGCAGCACCCGATTACCCGCGGCATCGACATCCGTCCCCGGCTGCTCGTCACGCGGCTCGGGCGTTGGCGGCACATCGGTCTCGATCGGCGCCTGGCGCGGCTGCAGCCTCGGTGCTTCGATCTGTTCCATCTCGTCCGACTGCCGGTCCGACTGCGGCCGCGGCTCGCGGCTGTCCAGCGGATGCTGACGGGCCTTTTCCGGATTGGTCGGCCCGGTATTCTCGGCCAGGGCGCTCGCCGCGCCCAGCAGTGACACCAGCAGAATGCTCAAGCGCAACATGGTCATTGTGCACCTCCCGATCATTGCTCTTGCAGGTTCGGCACGCCGGCGCCGACAAGGTTTCCGCACGGCTGCCGGCAACGGCCGAGCGGTCAGGCTGAACGCAGAACGGCCCGGCAAGCTGAGCCTGCCGGGCCGTCAGGTGCACCAACTGATCAGTAGGCGCCGCGTTCGCCGCCCTCGCCGCCTGTACCGGTCGTGCCCTGCTTACCGGACGCACCATCGCCCCCAGCATCGACGCCGGTGCCGTGATCGCTACCGTGCGTGGTCGCCGGGCGCTCAGTCTCGTCGGGCATCTTGCCGGTATCGGAGGTCGAATCCATGCCGTTGCCCGTGCCGCCCATGGTTCCAGGCTGCTCGGTACTGTGTCCCTTCGAATCGCGGTGGCCGGTATCGGCACCGGTGCCGGTGTTACCGGCAGCGAATGCCGCGCTGGAAAGCAATCCCGCCAGGGTGAGTGCCGCAATCTTGTGCATGTTCATGATTGACTCCTGCATATTTTCAGGGGGTTCATGTAATCCGGCAGTGCGACGCGCCAGGGGTTTCGTCGTCAGCCTTTACAAAACGTGACAGCCCTATTGGAGCGCCTTGCCAGAGCGGCTAGTCGCCCGGACCGTCGGTCGCCTGCGGCCGGTCGCCGAGCAGATCCTCCACGTAGAGCATGCGCACCAGCACCATGCCGACCGCCGCCAGCGGCGTCGCCAGCAGCAACCCCAAGGTGCCGGCAAGCAGGCCGAACAGCAGCTGCACGCCGATGGTCAGTGCCAGCGGCACCGAGACGATGCGCTGCTGCATCCAGGGCGTGAACACATAGCTTTCCAGCGCCTGGACGAACAGGTAGAGCGCGGCAACATAGAGCACCGTGCGGCCGCCCTCCAGCGAGGCCAGCAGCAGTGCCGGAATCACTGCAGCACCGGGCCAATGTTGGGAATGAACGACAGCAGCCCGGCGATCAGCCCGAGCACCAGGGCCAGTTCGATGCCCAGCAGCCAGAGACCGAGGGTGGTCAGCACGCCGATCAACAGCATCTCCAGCAGCTTGGCCGGCAGCCAGGCGCGCAGCGTCGCCCCGCTCTCGTCGAGCACCTCGGCGGCGCGCGGGCGATAGCTCAGCGGCACCAGCTTGAGCAGGCCGCAGACATAGATCGGCGGGTTGATCGCGAGGCAAACACCGATGGCGAAGGCAATCACGAAGCTGCTCAGTGCCCCGGCCACCGAGCCCATCACCTTGCTCACCACACTGAAGGCGCTGGAGCCGTCGGGCAGGGAGTCCTCGATGCGTTCACGCTGCTGCAATAACTCGTTGGTCCAGGGCAGTTGCTGCGCTCGTTCACGCAGCCGCTCGACGGCCTCCGGCAGTGAATCGGACAACGCATCGGCCTGCTCGGCAATACTCGGCGCCACCAGCCAGCCTGCACCTCCCAGGCCGAGCAGCGTGACGACAAAGAACAGGCCCATGGACGCCTTGTAGGACAGCGGCGTGCGGCAGCCCAGCCATTGGCTCACGCCATGGATCAGCACGCCGAAGAGAATCGAGGCGAACAGCAGCAGGATGAAATCGAACGCCAGCCAGGCGACGATGCTCAGCAGCACCACGAAGGCCAGCACTGCGGCCTGCACAATCGTGCGATTGGCGACCTTCTTGGCATCGTTCTGCGGTGTCGTCGTGGACATGGCGCTCCCCCTGATGAGTACAAGAGGTAGGACAGACCGCGCCGCGCATCAATTCAGCTGTTACCGCCAATCAGCGCAGCAGCTGCCAGAGCGATGCACCGACGCCCGCCATGCTTTCGCCCGCCACCAGCCCCGCGGCAGCAACGATCACGAAACGCTCGCCGAGGCTGCGCCAGCGCGAGACGAAACACCATGCCAGCACGGCGCCAAAGGTCATCATCAGCGAGATCGACGCCGGGATGATGAAAGCCAGACCGAGCGCCGCGGAGCTGGGTAGCCAATGCACACGACGCTCCGGCAGCAAGGCCTCCAGAGCCCCGAGCGTCACGCCACAGAGCGCACCGACCAGCATCGCCCAGCGCACGTCGAGCGGCAGTGCGCCGAGCCCACCGGTCAGTGCCTCGGCCACGGCCTTCCAGGTAGCGACCGCCGGCGCGGGCCATTCCGGCGTGATCAGCATGCTCTGCGGATCGGGGATCAACAGCTGATAGGCCAGCACCCCGACCACACTGCCGAGCAGGATGCCCAGACACTGCGCCACGGCCTGACGGCCAGGTGCCGCGCCGATGGCGTGCCCGACCTTGAAGTCGTTGAGCAGATCGGTGCACTGCCCGGCGGCGCCGCCGGCGGTATTGGCGCTCATCAGGTTCACCGGCACCTGGCCGGGGGCGAACACACCAAAACCCAGCTGCGACAGCTGGCCGATGGCACCAATCGGCGGAATGCCGGTGGCGCCGACCACCCGAGCCGCGACTGTCGCCAGCAGCAGCGCCAGCGGAATCGACAGCAGCGCCAGGCCGGGATGAATGCCGAACAGACCTATCTGCAGCATCACCACCAGCGCCACCGCAAGCCCGAGGCCGACGGCCGGCCACAGCGCCACCCGTGGCAGGCGCCAGTCGCCGCGTTTCGCCGCGGCGCGCGAGCGCAGCAGGCGTACGCCCAGCGAGGTCAGGGTGGCACAGACCATCAGGCTGACGCCGGGCCACAGCAACCATTCGATCAGTACCGCGAACTGCGGGCCGTCGGCCGCCGCCGGCAACCGCACCAGGCCCTCGGCCAGCAGCCAGGGGGCCAACAGCCCCCAGGCCAGCAGGGCGCCGAGCAGCAACGAGAGCCCAACGCGCAAACCGATGATGCCGCCGAAGCCGACCAGCAACAGCGAGGGCTCGAACGTGAAGGTCAGCCGCTCCAGATGCGTCGAGGGCGCCCAGCGCGGCAGCACCCAGACAAAGGTATCCATCAGCTTGACAGCTGCCGACAACAGTGCCGCACCGCCCAGCACCCACAATCGGCGTCCGGCCTCGGCCCCATGGCTGAAAATCTGTTGCAGCGTCGCCAGTGTCGCCATGCCCTCGGGAAAGCGCAGGCCCGCGCTGACGATCAGCGACGGCCGCAGGTACCAGGCCACCCATACGCCGAGAAAGCTCACCGAGAACACCCAGGCCATCAGCGCCGGGCTGCCCAGCTGCTGGCCAGTGAGCAGCGTGTACGCCGGAATCGGTGCCACCAACCCACCGGAGATGATCGAGGCACAGGACGAGGCCGTGGTCTGGGTGATGTTGCTCTCCAGCAGCGTCCAGCGCGGGCGGCCGAAGGTCGACGCAACGCTCTGCCAGAAGGCGAAGCCAACCAGCAGCGCGATGACCGACATATTGAACGACCAGCCGATCTTGAGCCCGGAATAGACGTTCGATGGTGTCAGCAGTGCGCCAAGCAGCAACCCTGTCAGCAGAGCACGAGCCGTGAGTTCGCGAGATGAAACGGCAACGGAAATGTCAGTCATGCAGCTACCTTAGCAGCCGTTCCGTGCAAAAACGCGCGACGCTCCCGACCACGCGCCCCTCGCTCGGCCAGGTTGCGCACCTGCTGGCCGGATAGTGCCCGTTCGCCATCGCTCGGCTGAACTTCGCTGCAAGGTGCTGGTCGTTTAGTAGCTTTTTAAACGATTACGCCCGACTGACTAGGTACCGAACATGGACGCGGATCTTACGCGGGGCAACACCTCCCCAACCGTCACGCTGTTAACCGGCAATGAACTGCTCGGCTTGTTCTTCCGCCACTTCCTCGGCGAGCAGGCCCAGGTCGAAGTGGCCCTGGCCAGCCTGGAATCACCGGAGAATCGCGGCGCCGACCTGTTTCTTGTCGATGCCGGCCACAGCGAAGCCGAACAGATTTCCAGCCTCATCGATCAGCTCGACGAGCACACCCCCGTCGCGCTGGTGAACATCGTGCCAGAGCAGGCCGAACAGCTGGTCGAGAAGCATCCGGTCATCCGTGGAGTGTTCTACAGCCACGCCACCCGCGAACACCTGCTCGAAGGCATCCGCGTGCTGCTGCAGGGCGGCGACTGGCTGCCACGCATTCTCACCGAGCGCCTGCTTGGCCAATGGCGACGCATGCGCCAGCTTGCCGAAAGCAAGTCCAGCCTGACCCTGCGCGAGCGCGAGATCCTCACGCTCGCCGGCAAGGGCCTGTCCAACGCCGAGATCGCCGAGCAGCTGTGCTTGAGCCCTCACACGATCAAGAGCCATATCCACAACCTGCTGCGCAAGATCGGCGCCTCCAACCGCGCCGAAGCCGCCTATCTGCTGCGCAGCCGTCTGGACTGGGACAAGTCTTGCAGCGCCTGAACGTCGGAGTCCCGGTAGCGCCGCGGCGACGGGCGGCCTATCGGGTGTGCAGTGCGGACCAAGCGCTCAAGCACGGCGCGCGCAGTGCCAGGCATTAATCCTTGGCCGCCATCGCGCGCCGTGTCTTTACATCGTTCGATGGATGTTCAGCCTCGCCCGCTGCGTTAAAGAATCGCGCCCATTGCCATCAGGTACACGCCCATGTCCCGTTGCGTCCCAGCCAATGCCAAGCGCCTGATCGCCCTCGTCGCCGGCCTGATCTGCTCACCGCTAATGGCAGCCGACCTGCCGGATAACGGTGACCTCGCACCCGGAGGCATCGCCGGGCCTGCCACTGCCATCCAGCTGACCGACGCGCGGGCTGCCTACATCCAGCAGATTGGCCAAAGCAATCTCGCCGAGCTGGCCCAGAACGGACAGGCATTGAATGCATGGGTGCTACAGCAAGGCGGCGACCAGGAAGCGTTCATCCTGCAGAACGGTGACAACCTGCTGGCGATCATCGAGCAGGTCGGCCAGGGCAACTATGCCGCCATCCGCCAGTCCGGCAGTGACAACCAGGCCAGCATCAGCCAATACGGCGCGTACAACGACGCGCGCATCGAACAGACCGGCAATGGCCTGCGCAGCGCGGTGACGCAATACGGCGTCGGTCAACAGATCAATATCGTGCAGGGCCGCTGAAAGGCCACGGAGAACCAGATGATCAAGCCCGCGGCAATCGCCACCCTGCTCGCCTTCAGCACGTCACATGCGCTGGCAGAGAACAGCATCGAACTCGAGCAGCGCGGAACCGACAACGTCGCCGAGTTGCAGCAGACCGGCCTGGTCGAATCCAGCGCGATCGAGGTCAGCCAGGACGGCAACCTAAATGTCGCCGCGATCACCCAGGTCGGCGATGCCTACTTCAAGGTGGCCAACCTCCAGCAGGTCGGTAATGCCAACGTCGCCAACCTCGAGCAGACCGGGCGCACCAGTACACTGAACGCCAGCAGCATCGGCAACCGCAACCGGATCAGCGCCAGCCAGACGAGCTTCGTCACGGCGCAGGTCGAGCAGCGTGGCGACGACAACGTGCTGGCCTTTCGCCAGGAAGGCTATTACGAAGGCTCGCGGCTGAACGTCTCGCAGGATGGCACAGGCAACCTGGCGGATATCTACCAGGGCGACGGCAACCGCATGAACCTCGTCCAGTCCGGCGGCTACAACGTGGCCGAGATCCGGCAGAACGACTACCACAACGAGCTGGATTTCAGCCAGAACGGCACGAGCAACCGGCTCACGGTCGATCAGAACGGTTTCGGCGGCCGCATCAGCGGCTCGTCCACGGGTAGCGGCAACAGCGTCGATATCGCGCAAAGCTTCATGTCCAACAACGCCACGGTCATCCAGAACGGCAACGACAACCTGGCGAGCATCGAGCAGGGCAACTTCGGCCACCAGGCCAGCATCACCCAGCTGGGCAATGCCAACGACGCACGGATCACCCAGAGCATGCCGGTGCAGGACTACACGCGCCTGCCGGCCAGCGCGACGATCATCCAGAACGGCAGCGGCAATACCGCGAGCATCGTTCAGCAGTAATGCGGCAATCGAGCCGAGGACCGGCTCTCAACGGAAGCAAAACGGATGCTGACCATGACCCTCTTCACCTGGCTGCTCGCAGCCACTCCCTCACCCACCGGCGCACCCGTCGCGGCCGACCTAGGGCTGCAACCGCTCGAGGACAACCGCGTGGCCCTCTCGCTGTGCTTCAAGGGCAGCGGACAACAGGTTCGCTTCCGCCTGAAGGTCCGCTCCAGCGGCAGCGCCGGTACCTCGCAGAGCGCCCAGAGCGGCACGCTCATCGCTGACGCAACATCCCAGTGCCCTGTACGCAACCGCCTGGGTATCGCTGCAGACACCGAGGTCGAAGCCGAACTGCAGTGGTGGATCGACGATGCCGAGCAGCCCCCACTGCTGCGCCGCTATCAGGGCAGCACGGGCGATACCGATGAGCGCGAGGAGCCGGATCAGCCGCAGCAGATCGCCTGAAACCAGCCCTGGGCGACCGGCGGCACGGCGCGTCCGATCCGTTCAGCGCAGGTTCAGGCAGGGTTCAGTTGGCGTTCAGTGACATCCGTTCAGGCTAGGGGCCGTCAGTTTCCCACTGCCTGAAACGGAGTCACCGATGAACAAACTCAGCACCCTCGCCCTGGCCACATCCCTTGGCATCTTCAGCTTCGGCGCCCATGCCGCGGAGAACTTCGCCGGTCTCACCTGGGGTAAAACCACCGTCAACACCGATCGTTCCAGCGCCTTGAAGCAGAACATGGGCGGCGAGAACCGCTTCGATGACACCATCAGGAACAGCGGCACCTGGGGTGTTCGTGCCGGTCAGATGACCGACGAAGGCCGCTACTACATGACCTACGAGAACGTCTCGGACGATTACGGCAGCACCTTCAAGCTGCGCCAGCAGAACCTGCTCGGCAGCTACGACCTGTTCGTCCCGCTGGGCGACACCACCCGCCTGTTCGGCGGTGCCAGCGCCGGCCTGACCAAGCTGGAGAACGAGTCCAGGGGCTACAGCCGCGACAGCGACATCGGCTACCTGGTCGGCCTGCAGGCCGGTATCCTGCAGAAGCTCGGCGACAACACCTCGGTGGAAGCCGGTTACCGCTACCTGCGCAGCAACGCCGGAACCGAAGTCTCCGAGCGCGGCGTCGGCAAGCTGGGCTCGATCGACCTACACAGCAGCAAGCAGGCCTATCTGGGTCTGAACTATCACTTCTGATGGCGTTTACGCTGACAGAACGTTGAACGACGGCCGGGCATTGCCCGGCCGTTTGCACAGGGAGCACAAGACATGAAGGTGCTGGTGGTGGAAGACGAGGCGCTGCTGCGCCACCACTTGCAGACGCGGCTCGGTGAAAGCGGGCATATCGTCGATGCCGTGCCGGACGCCGAAGAAGCGCTGTATCGGACCCACGAATTCAACCACGATCTGGCCGTCATCGATCTCGGCCTGCCGGGTATCAGCGGGCTGGACCTGATCCGCCAGCTGCGCAGCCGTGGCAAGACCTTTCCCATCCTGATCCTCACCGCCCGCGGCAACTGGCAGGACAAGGTCGAGGGCCTGGCCGCCGGCGCCGACGACTATGTAGTCAAGCCGTTCCAGTTCGAGGAACTGGAGGCCCGGCTGAACGCGCTGCTGCGCCGTTCCAGCGGCTTCACCCAGGCCACCATCGAAGCCGGCCCACTGCTGCTCGATCTCAACCGCAAACAGGCCACGGCCAACGGCGAGCCGCTGGCGCTGACCGCCTACGAATACCGCATCCTCGAATACCTGATGCGTCACCAGCAGCAGGTGGTGGCCAAGGAACGGCTGATGGAGCAGCTCTACAGCGGCGACGAGGAGCGCGACCCGAACGTGATCGAAGTGCTGGTCGGACGGCTGCGGCGCAAGCTCGAAGCGCAGTGCGCGATGAAGCCCATCGAAACCGTGCGCGGCCTCGGCTATCTGTTCACCGAGCGCTGTCGATGAGTCGACGCTGGCGCCGGCTGCAGGCGCGCATACGAACCCGTCTGGGCGGTGCGATGTCGCTGCGTCTGCGTCTGATGCTCGGCGCCGCAAGCCTGGCCGCGCTGTTCATGCTGGTCCTGCTGCCGGTTTTGCAGGGCGCTTTCAGCCTGACCTTCGAGCGGGTCATCGAGCAGCGCCTGGCGGCCGATGCCAATACGCTGATCACCGCCGCCCAGGTCGAGGAGAGCCGGCTGCAGATGCCCGAGCGGCTGCCGGACGAGGAGTTCAACCTGCCGGATGCACGACTGCTCGGTTTCATCTACGACCGCCGCGGCAAGCTGGTCTGGCGTTCCCGCTCGGCCGCCGACGAGCGCATCGACTACCGCCCGCGCTATGAGGGCGGCACCAGCGAGTTCCTGCGCGTGCGCGACGAAGCCGGAACGGAATACTTCGCCTACGACGTCGAGCTGCACCTGGCCGGCAGCCGCGACAATGCGTTCAGCTTCGTCACCATGCAGCCGACCAGCGAATATCTCAGCCTGTTCGAGGAGTTTCGCCGGCAGCTCTACCTGTGGCTGGGCAGCGGCCTGCTGGTGCTGCTGGCCCTGCTCTGGCTAGGCCTGACCTGGGGCTTTCGCACCCTCAAGCGGGTCAGCGCCGAACTCGACCAGGTCGAGGCCGGGCAGCGCGAGCGCCTGAGCGACAACCACCCGCGCGAACTGCTGCGCCTGACCCGCTCGCTGAACCGCCTGCTGGACAGCGAACGGCGACAGCGCGAGCAGTACCGCAACTCCCTGGGCGACCTGGCGCACAGCCTGAAGACGCCGCTAAGCGTGCTGCAGGGCGTCGGCGAGACCCTTGCCGCGCAGACGCAGAGCCGCGAACAGGCCCAGGTGATGCAGGCGCAGATCGAACGCATGAGCCAGCAGATCGGCTATCAGCTGCAGCGCGCCAGCCTCAGCAAGAGCGGCCTGGTGCGCCACCGGGTCGAGCTCAGGCCATTGCTCGACAGCCTGTGCAGCACGTTGGACAAGGTCTACCGCGACAAACACGTGCAGGTCGACGTGCAGCTCGCCGAGCCCTGTGTCGTACCGATGGAACACGGCGCGCTGATGGAGCTGCTCGGCAATCTGCTGGAGAACGCCTACCGGCTCTGTCTCCGGCAGATACGCATCAGCGCACGCACGCATGACGGCGACCTGCTGCTGGGCATCGAGGACGACGGCCCCGGCGTGCCGGTGGACCAGCGCGCGCGCATCATCCGCCGTGGCGAACGCCTCGACGCCCAGCATCCCGGCCAGGGCATCGGCCTGGCGGTGGTCAAGGACATCCTCGACAGCTACGGCGGCGAACTCAGCCTGGGCGAGTCGGCGCTCGGTGGCGCGGCTTTTCGCATCCGGCTGCAGGCCGACTGACCGAACGGCACTCCCGCACTGCCCCGACCGCTGCTAGAGTTCGCTGCCGAGCTATCTGCAGCCCAATGGAGGGCGCATGTCGCTGGATGACCGCAAGAAACTCGTCCGTCAGCACATCGACCTGACCTGGAACCGCGGGCACCTGGCGCTCGCCGAGCATCTGCACAGCAAGGATTTCCTCTACAAGAGCTCCTTTATCGGTCGCCCGCTGGGCAGTGCCGAGTTTCTCGACATGGTCCGGCAGATCCGCCAGGCCATGCCGGAGCTGGAAGTGGTGGTCGAGGAATGCCTCGCCGAAGGCAACCGGGTGGTGACCTGGAGCACGCTGATCGGCAGCATCGCGCAGCCGGCGTTCGGCTATCCGCCCAGCGACAAGGTGCTGAGCATCTCCGCCATGGCCTTCTGGACCATCACCCCGACGCAGCAGGTGCAGGAGATCTGCACCATGTTCGACATGGAAAGCTTCCGCGCCCAGCTCGGCCTGGAGACCCGGCCGTTCGCCGAAAAGGCCCTGCCCTGATCACCACAGCCAGCCCAGCCACAACAGCGTCACCAGCAGCCAGGCACTGATCGCCAGGGCGCCGCGCTCCCATAGCCGGTTCCAGCGTCGCTCCCGCCTGCGCCAGCGCCCACGATCGAGCCGCACGCCGGGTTCGGGCAGCGGTGGCTGGCGCAGGAGACGCGTCAGGTATGACGATGCCCACAGTGCGGGGTTGGGCAAACGCGCAAGGTTGGACGGCACCTGCCAGCGCCGAAACAGCGCCCACCCGGTGAGACCCAACGCCAGCAGCAACGGCCAAAGCGCCGCCCACAAACCCGCCGGATACAAGCCTGCCAGCAGCGGATCGCGCAGCGCCGGCCACAGCCACGGCAGCGCCACCGAGGCCAGGCTGAGCAGTGCCCAGGGCAGCCATTGCCCGAGCGGCGCGCGCGTGCTGACCTGCTGCTGGTCGCGCCACATCAGCCAGAGTGCGCGCCAGAGCAGCACGGCGGTGGCGAAGCTGGCCAGCGTCAGCCATGGCGCCCAGGCGGCGAAGGCGCTGTCGTGCCAGGCGTCCTTGAGCAGGTACTTCACGGCTGCACCACTGGTGAGCGGCGCACCCATGATCGCCAGCGCCGGCAGGACCAGCAATAACCAACCGAGGCGTGGCAGGCGCCCCTCGTGAACCATCCCGGCGGCGAGAAACAGCGCACCCTTGGCCAGCCCGTGATGCACGCCAAACAGCACCAGCAGCGTGAGCAGCGCGGGGGACGGCGCCTCCAGGCTCCAGGCCAGCGCCAGGATCATCAGCAGCCAGCCCATCTGGCTCACCGATGACCAGGCCAGCACCGCTTTGGACTTAGCGGCGCGCAGTCCCAGCGCCGCGGCATAGAACGCGCCGAACAGGCCGACCACGAGCAACGGCGTGCTCCAGGCCGTCAGCGTTGGATCGGCCTCCGGCACACAGCGCCAGACGCCAAGGATGCCGGCCTTGAGCATCGCCCCGGAGAGCACCGTGCTGGCCGGTGCCGGCGCCTCGGGATGGGCCAGCGGCAGCCAGACGTGCAGCGGCCAGAAGCCGGCCTTCAGCCCGAGCCCGAGCAGCAGCAGGGCCAGGGTCAGGTGGTCGATCGGCTGCGCCTGCCAGCTGGCGAAGTCGAAGGCCAGCGCGGCGCCGTGGCTGCGCAGCAGCAGCCCGGCAAGCAGCAGCATTTCGCCGCCGATCGCCAGTTGCAGATACAGCCGCCCGGCGCGCCGCGGCCCCGGTCCACCGTGATGCACGATCAGCCCGTAGGCAGACAGGCTCATGGCACTGAAGCCGAGGTAGAAGCTCAGCGCATCGGTGGCGATGATCAGCAGCAGGTTGCCGGCCAATGCCAGCTGCCAGAAGGCCCAGAAGCGCAGCCGTCCCGCCCCATGGGCCAGGCTGCTGCTGGCGAAAACCGCGGCGCAGCCCCAGAGCACGGCGGAAAAGCCCAGCCAGGCGCGAGTCAGCGCATCGTCGGCGCCCCAGCGCACGCCTTCCCAAAGCCAGGGCAGCTCCAGTGACGGCGGTGGTTGCAGCGTCGCCAGCAGCGCCGGCAGACAACTCAGCCAGAGCCAGGGCAGGCAGCGTTCGCGCAGCCAGGGCAGCAACGCGCCGCCGAGCAGCGGAGCGAAGGGCACCAGCAGCCAGAGCCAGGCGTTCATATGGCGAACTCCCGCTCGACGATCAGCTGGCTCCAGCCCAGCGGGCTGAGCGCCGTCGCTGCCAGCAACCCGACCAGCAGCGATAGCAACGCGGTGAGCAATGGCGGAAGCAGCAGCATCCAGTGGGTCTCGAAGCGCTCGTCGGCCCAGCGGTTCTGGTGCCAGTCGGCGGGCTCGGCGAACCAGCCGCGCCAGAGCAGCGGCAGAAAGTAGGCGGCGTTGAGCAACGCGGAGCCGAGCAACACCAGCAGCGCCCAGTCCTGTCCGACCTGCAGTGCGCCGAGCCCGAGCGTCCATTTGCTGATGAAGCCGGCGATCGGCGGTATGCCGATCATGCCCAGCGCGCCCACCGAGAACGCCGTCATGGTCCAGGGCATGCGCCGGCCGACGCCATCCATCTCGCGGATGCGATGGATGCCCAGGGTCTCGGCGAAGTTGCCCGCACAGTAGAACAGCGTGACCTTCATCAGCCCCTGATGGACCAGGTGCACCAGGCCGCCCACCGCGGCGATCGGCCCGAGCAGCGCCACCCCCAGCGTGACGTAGGACACCTGACTGATGGTCGAGTAGGCCAGGCGCTTCTTCAGTTCCTGCTGCTGCATGGCACGCAACGAGCCGTAGAGAATGGTCGCGGCCGCCAGCCAGAGCAGCGGCGTGGTGAGGTCCAGGCGCAGCAGCGCCTCGGCGCCGAACACGTCGTAGACCACCCGCACGATGCCGAAGGCGCCCGCCTTCACCACCGCCACCGCATGCAACAGCGCGCTGACCGGCGCCGGCGCGACCATCGCCTGCGGTAGCCAGCCATGCAGCGGGATAAGCGCGGCCTTCACGCCGAGGCCGAAGATCAGCAGGGCGAAGGCCACGCGCAGCGTCAGGTCGTGCTCCTCGACCTGCTCCAGCAGATAGCCGGCGGCCTGGAAATCCGGCGTACCGGCGATGCTGTGCAGCAGCGCCACACCCATCAGTACCAGGGTGCCGCCAGCGACCGTGTAGGCCAGATAGATGCGCCCGGCGGCCAGCGACTCCGGCGTGCCGCGATGCACCACCAATGGGAAGGTGGCGAGGGTCAGCAGCTCGTAGAACAGCAGGAAGCTGACCAGGTTGCCGGCCAAGGCCAGGCCGACGGTGGCGCTGACGCACAGGCTGAAGTAGCCGAAGAAGCGCGAGCGCAGCGGCGAATTTTCCAGATAGCCGATGGCGTAGACGGTGGTCACCGCCCACAGCAGCGAAGACAGCGCGACGAACAGCAGCGACAGCGCATCGGCCTGCAGCACCAGCGGCGCACCGGGCAGCAGCGACACGCTGAAACGGTACTCGCTGCCCTGGCTGACGCCGTAGAGCATGCTCGCGACCAGCACCAGCTTGAGCGTCACGCCGAGCAGGTTGAGGCTCACCCGCAGGCGCTGCTGTTCCTCGCGCAGCGCGAAGATCACCAGGCCCGGCAGCAGCGAACTGAGCACGATGCCCAGCGGCAACAGCTCACGCCAGCTCATCGCCCGAGCCCTCCGAGCCAGAGCAGCAGCGGCTCGCTGATCAGCGCCAGCCCCCAGACCAGCAGCGCCGGCAGCAGGGCCAGCCACTGCGCCAGGCGATCGGCATGAATGCTCGGCGGGTTCGGCCGGGCGCGGTCGAAGCCATGGGCCACCACGCGGAATACGTAGGCGGCCGACATCAGCGTGCCGAACAGCACGCCCAGCGCCCAGGGCCAGTGCTGCGGCCGCTCGAACAGCGGCTGCAGCAGCAGCCACTTGGCCAGGAAGCCGCCACTGGGGGGCAGCCCGACCAGGCTGCCGCCGGCCACGGCGAAGGCAGCGAGAGCGATCGGCACGTTCTGGCTGGCGCCCTTCATGCCGTTGACCCGCTTGCTGCCGAGAATGGTCTGCAACTCGCCGGCGGCGAGGAACATCGACACCTTGGCCAGCCCATGGGCCAGCACGAACAGCCACAGCGCCGCATGCAGGCGCGGTTCGTCCAGATGCAGCAGCAGGCCGAGCGCCAGCAGCGCATAGCCCAGCTGGGCGACCGTCGAGTAGGCCACCAGGGTCTTCAGCCGCGGCGCGCGCAGTGCCGACCAGCCGCCAGCAACCAGCGCCAGCACGCCCGCACTGCCGAACAGCAGGCCGGCATCGTGACTGAAGGGTGCCGGCGCGATCTCGCTCCAGATCAGCCAGAGGATGTACAGCGGGCCCTTGACCACCAGCGCCGAGAGCAGCGCGCTGACCGCGGTCGGCGCCGCGGCGTGGGCTGGCGGCAACCACAGGTGCAGCGGCCAGAGTGCGGCCTTGAGCATCAGCCCAACGCTCATCAGCAGCAGCGCCAGATGGGTCGCGCCGTCGGCTTCGGTCAAGCGCGCCAGCAGGGCCAGATCGAGCAGCCCGTAGCGCCCGTAGATCAGCGCCACGCCAAGCAGGTAGGCCAGCGAGCCGGCCAGCGACAGCAGCAAGTAGTTCAGCGCCGGTTTCCACGCCTTGCGCCCGGCCAACGACACCAGCGCCACGGCCACCAGGCTGAGCAGTTCCAGGGTCACGTAGAGGTTGAACAGATCGGCCGACAGCCACAGCGCCGCCAGTGCCGCGTGCAGCAGGCAGGACAATGGCCAGTAGTCCGCCTTGCCGGTGGCATGGGTGATGCGCGCGGCATACAGCGCCACCAGCAGGTGCAGCCCGGCGGTGAATACCAGCAGTAGCGCGGCCAGGGGCGTCAGGCGAAAACGAATCGCCAGCCCCGCCTCCCAGCCGCCGATGAACAGGCTGCGTTCGCCATGGTCGAGCACCACCTGCAGCGCCATGACCGCCGCCAGGAGCGCGCCGAGGCTCAGCGCGATCACCCAGCGGCCGCCGCGTGCCGGGCGCAGCAGGATCAGCAGCAACGCGCCGGCCAGGGGCAGCAGCAGGCTGACCAGCGCGGCGTTCATCGCTTGGTCTCCGACGCCAGCGCACTGCTCAGGCGCAGCGCCAGCGCGGTGGCACTGACGGCGACCACCAGCCCGGTGACCACCAGCGCCACCAGCAGCGGATCGCTCGGATCATGACGCGCCGCCAGCGCGATCATCACCAGGAACACACCACTGCCCATCAGGTTGATGGCGATGATCCTCCGCAGTGCATGACGCAGCGTCAGCAGGCCGTGCAGACCGAGCAGCCAGAGGGCGAAACCGATGGTGATCCAGAACAGCGTGGCGCTCATGACTGCGGCTCCGGATCGTCGCCGATCACCAGCAGGCTCAGGCTGGCGGCGATGGACAGCGTCGCCGTGGCCTCGATGAAGACGATCAGCGGCTTGGCCCAGCCGACCGGGTAGTGCAGCCAGCCATCGCCGAACCAGGCACAGGCGGCGGCCACACCGACGAACAGCAGCAGCCCGATCAGCACCAGCAGGCGCAGCGGCCAGAAACTCCAGTACAGCGCCGGCAGCGCACCCGCCAGGCGCAGCAGGACGATGCCGGACGCCAGCAACGCGCCAGCCTGGAATGCGCCACCCGGTGAGGCCGCACCGCGCCAGAGCACATAGCCGCCGGCGAGCACCAGCAGCGGCGCGAGGGTTCGGCCCCAGGCGCGCAACAATGGCCAGGGCTCGCTCAGCTGCGGCTGCAGCGTGCCGAGCTGGCGCGCGCCAAGCAACGCCAGCAGCAGCACCGCCAGTTCCAGCAAGGTGTCCCAGGCACGGAAGTTCAGCAGCACCGCCGTCACCGGATGCTCGACCCCACTCTGCGCAAGGGAGGCATCGATCTGCGCCGGAACGCCTGGCTGCAACTCGGCCAACGGCGCCAGCTGCGGCAACACCATCAACAAGAGCGGCAGCAGCACCGCCACCGCAGCCAGGCGCCGGCGGCGTGACAGACTCGGTTCGCTGCTGGCCCGGGGCTGGCGCGCCAGCGCGGCGAACAGCAGCACACCGGTCAGCCCGGCACCGATGGCGGCTTCGGCCAGCGCCAGGTCGGCGGCTCCCAGCCGCGCCCAGACCAGCGCCAGCACCAGGCCGAAGGCGATGAACAGCAACACGCCGGCATACAGCTGGCGCACATGCAGCGCGCCGCCGGCCAGGCCGAGCAGCAACAGGCCGAGCACTGCATCGAGCAGCCAGTCAGTCATCCTCGCCCTCCTCGCCGGCCTGGCGCGCCAGCAACTGGCAGGCGGTGGCGCCGGAGGCCAGCACCAGCAGCCAGATCAGCAGCATCTGCGCCACTTCCAGCAGACTGGTCGCACGCAACGCGAGCCCGGCGACCACCAGGCCGAGGCCGAGGGTATCGGCCTTGGTCAACGCATGCAGCCGGCTCAGGGTATCGGGAAAGCGCAGCAGGCCGACGCTGCCGGCAAAGAAGAACAGCAGGCCGCCGGCCAAGAGCAGCCAACTGAAGGCATTCAGCAGCTCATTCATGGCGACTGCGCCGCAACAGTTGCACCAGCGCGGCGCTGACAATCGCCGCCAGCAGTGCCAGCACCAGCGCCGCATCGCGCAACGTCGGAGCGCCCTGCCACTGCGCCAGCACCAGCAACAGCGCGGTGCCAGCGGTGCCGAACAGCTGCACGGCGAGCAACCTGTCGACCCGGCCGGGTCCGAGCAGCACGCGCCAAAGCCCGACCAACAAGGTCAGCAGCAGGAGCGCCGCGAAGACCGCCATCACGACGCATCCCCTGCAGCGAGCAGCTGATCGAGGCGTTGCTCCAGCTCATCGACGGCGGCCTGCCAGGGCTGGCGCTCGTCCAGCACGTGCACCCACATCCGTTCGCCCTCGATGCGTGAAGCCAGTGTGCCGGGCAGCAGCCCGACCATCGCCGACAGCAGCAGGCGCACCCGCGGCGAACGGCTGCTGAAGGCGTAGGGATGCCACGCCGGCTGCAGTGGGCAGCTGGGTCGCAGGGCACGAAGGGCCACGTCCCAGCCACCCAGCAGCATGTGCTTGAGAAACAGCCCGACAAACGCCGGCAGCGCAGCCAGCCGGATAGTCAGCGGCCGCAACCCCAGCCAGAGGCTCAGAGCAACCGCCAGCAGCACCGTCGGCGCACCCAGCAACCAACCCTGCCCGGCGGCGAACAGGGCCCAGAGCGCGGTGTAGATCAGCAACCAGAAGAGCGCGTCGGCAGCTCCGCGACGCAGTGCGGCGTGGCTCATCCCATTCTCCTTGGCATTCCGATCTTTGTAACAAGTCGAGGCCAAGAGTTCGCCGCTGTCCATATTCCGCGGCGAAATGCGTTGTATCAGCAGATTGCCGCTCGGCTTGGTTCTCCACAGGCGAGACAGGCGGAACGTCCGCGGCCGTCACCGGATGCCACCCCTGTGGCCACGCATGAGCGCACGGAATGACAAGCGCCCGATGAGGGCTAGGCGCCGGCGAGCCGCACGCAGCGGAATCCGAATGAGTGCAACCGCGGTGTTGCTGGCCGGTCTGGGAGCCAAACGCTGGAGCTGCAGGCGCCGCGCTCAGCGCAGGTAGCGCACGAACCAGTCGCCGGCCAGCTGGGCAACCTCTTCCAGCGTGCCGTGCTCCTCGAACAGGTGGCTGGCACCGGGCACCACCACCAGTTGATGTTCGCATTGCAAACGTGCCGCGGCGGCGCGGTTGAGTTCGAGCACCTCCAGATCGCGGCTGCCGACGATGAACAGCGAAGCGGCGTGGACTCGTGCCAGCGACGGCTCGGCCAGATCGACACGGCCGCCGCGCGAGACCACCGCCGCGATGTCCGCCGGGCGTGACGCCGCGGTGGTAAGCGCCGCGGCGGCACCGGTGCTGGCGCCAAACAGGCCGATGCGCAGTTCGCGCAACTGCGCATCGCTGCTCAACTGGTCGACCACGCCAGTCAGGCGCTGGCTGAGCAGCGGAATGTCGAAGCGCAGCTGGCGGGTGATCTCGTCGATGGGTTGTTCGTGCTTGGTCAGCAGGTCGAACAGCAAGGTGCCCAGGCCCAACTCGTTGAAGCGCCGCGCCACGCTCTGGTTGCGTGGGCTGTGCCGGCTGCTGCCGCTGCCGTGGACGAACACCACCAGCCCGGTGGCATGCGGCGGCAGACAGAGGTCGCCATGCAGGCGGGCCTTGCCGAGGGTGAAGCGCATCGGTGTCGATGAAGGCTGGCTCATGCCGGCTGCCCTCCGCTGCTCCAGGCGCGCCGCAGCAAATCGACCACCAGCTGGTCCGGGGTCTGGTCGAAATTCTGATACCAGCGGCCAATGGCGTAGAGGTCGTGGGGCATGTGCAAGCAGCCGACACGGTCGGCCAGCGGCTCCAGCTGCGCGACGCTCTCCGGCGCCGCCACCGGCACCGCCACGGTGATGCTCGCCGGCTCCAGCTGGCGCACCGCCTTCACCGCGGCACGCATGGTGGCGCCGGTGGCCAGTCCGTCGTCCACCAGGATTACCGCGCGTCCGGTGACGGCTGGCCGCGGACGGTCGCCGCGATAGGCCTGTTCGCGGCGCTGCAGCTCGTGGCTCTCCTGGGCGATGGTGCCGTCGATCTCGGCCTTGGAGACGTGCACGTAGCGCACGATGTCCTCGTTCATCACCCGCACACCGCCACTGGCAATGGCGCCCATGGCCAGCTCGCGATTGCCCGGCGTGCCGAGCTTGCGCACGACCAGAATGTCCAGCTCCAGGCCGAGGCGCTGCGCCACTTCGAACGCCACCGGCACACCGCCGCGCGGCAGCGCCAGCACCAGGGCATCGGTCCAGTCGTCCTCCTGCGCGAGCCGCTCGGCCAATGCCTCGCCTGCATATATTCGATCAGGGAAAGGGATCTTCAGGGTCATGGCCGGTTCCTCGCTACGCTGCCGATTGCAATGGAGTCTGGCTCAAGAATGGGAGGTCCGCGGGCTGCTGCGACAAACAACGCGGTCGCCACTGATCGGTGCGGGTACGAAAGGCATTGCCGTCATATGTCTGGCGCCATTAAAGTGCCATTATTGCGACCGTGCCGCTCGGTCGGCGCGACCTCTGCCAGCGGAAGGATACCCATGCCGAACAACAAGAAACCCCGGGTTGCCCGGTGCGCACGCAGCGTTCTGCTGATGACCGTGAGCCTGCTGCTGTTTCCCTCCACCTCGCTGCAGGCGGCACAGAGCCTGACGCTGCTGACCTGGGAGGAATTCCTTGGCGAGGCGGTGATCGAGCGCTGGCAGGCCGAGACCGGCGTGGAGATCCGGCAGATCTACTTCGACAGCGGCGACAAGCGCGACGAAGTGCTGGCCAAGACCGACCACCAGGTCGATGTCGCCCTGACCGAGCTGATCAGTTCCTCCCGTTTCGGCGCACGCGGGCTGCTGCAACCGCTGGACCAGGCCACGCTGCCAGGGCTGCGCCACATCCCGCAACGCTGGCGTGACAGCTGCGGCCCGCACAGCGTGCCGTACCTCTGGGGCACGCTCGGCATCGCCTACCGCAGTGACCGTGTCGAACGCACGCCCCGCTCCTGGGCAGACCTGCTGCAGCCGGCTCGGGCGAACGAGCCACACATCATCATGATGGAAGACCACGAGGACATCCTCGCCAGCCCGCTGATCCTCCAGCAACGCTCGATCAACACCGCGGACAACGACGAGCTGAAGGCCGCGTTCGAGCTGCTCATGGCCCAGGCGCCGGCCGTGCTCACCTACGAATACGTGATCACTTCCCTGCGCAGCCAGCGCTATCTGGATCAGGCGGACATGGCCCTGGCCTACAGCGGTGACCAGCAGGTCCTCAACGAGGTCGAGGGCATCGACGGCGAACCCTGGCGCTACGTGGTGCCGGAAGAAGGCACGCTGCTGTGGGTGGACTGCCTATCGGTGCCGACCAGCACCCCGAACAAGGCCCTGGCGTATCGCTTCCTGGAGTTTCTCCTGCGCCCGGAAATCGCCGCGCTGAACGCCGCCGAGCTGGGTGTGGCGACCCCCAATGCCGCAGCACGGGCGCTGCTGCCGGCAGAGGTACGCCAGGACCCGAG
This sequence comes from Pseudomonas sp. LM13, assembly GCF_041381355.1. Classification (NCBI taxonomy): domain Bacteria; kingdom Pseudomonadati; phylum Pseudomonadota; class Gammaproteobacteria; order Pseudomonadales; family Pseudomonadaceae; genus Pseudomonas; species Pseudomonas sp. LM13. Next base: position 14,055 of record NZ_JACBXH010000019.1, on the reverse strand, counting down.
CATCTACCCACCGGAGCCGGTGCTCGAGCGCAGCCAGGTCTACGAACCGCGCCCGCTGCAGGCCACGCAGACGCGGCGACGCATCATCAGCGCACTGATCAACGCCCATGACGCTCGGTAAGCGCGCCCTGCTGGTGATCTTTCCGGTCATTCTGATCATCCAGCTGGTTGCCGCGACCACCGCCTACCTGACCCAGCGGTCCGCACTGCTGGATCTGGAACAGGCCCGCCTGGCGCAGCAGCTGTCCGCGCTGAAATCGGCCTATCTGGACTACGAGGCCTTCAACCGCAGCGTGCTCTACTCGATCATGGAAAGCGAGGCGCTGCTGGCATTCCTGCGCGAGGCGGATACCGCCTTTCGCAACGACACCCTCGGGCTGAGCATCCAGCAGGCCATCCGCTCGCTGTCGACCGCCAAGCTGTCCTTCGCCTCGGTCGCCATCGTTCAGCCGGACGGCGAGCCGGCGTACTACTTCGAAAGCAGCCTGTCGCCGTTCGCCAGCATGAACGTGATCCAGCAGCAGGTCGTTCGGCAGGCGAAGCAGGGGCTGGAGCCCGCCGCAATGGTCTATGTCGAGCAGGCCGAGGGCGGCCCGCTTCTGCTGCAGACCGACTTCATCCTGCCCGCATCCGGCAGCCGGCCATTGCCCAGCCAGCGTGGCGAAGCCTTCGCCCTGCAGCTGGCGGTGCGCCCGGAGGCCTTCATTGCGCTGAAACAGGCGCTTGAACACGAATACCGCGCGCAGCTTGAGATCGCCGCCGAACTGGCTCCGATCCAGCCGGAGCTGTCCGCCGACGTGCTGCTGTCGCGCTCGCTGTATGCGCGGCTCACCCCGGCCCCGGAATATCTCGCCGAGCGTCTGCAAACGCTGCGCCTGGCGTTCCTCGCCGGTGGCGCGCTGGTGTGCGTGGTTTCCATCGGCCTGTTGCTGCTGTTGATCCGCCGCTACGTCACCGCCCCCATCAGCCAGCTCGACGACCAGCTCACCGACCTGTTGCTGTGCAAGCGCGCCGCACTCGACGAACCCACCGTCGGCGGCGAAATCGGCCGCCTGACGCTGAACATGAAGACGCTGCACGATCACAACACCGCCGCGCTGCGCCGTATCCAGGAGATCTCCTGGACCGACAGCCTGACCCAGACCAGCAATCGCGCGCATTTCGGCATGCTCGCCAACGCCATGTACGAACGCTGCCTGCACAGCGACAAGCGTCTGGCGCTGCTGTTCATCGATCTGGACAACTTCAAGCAGGTCAACGATCAGCACGGTCACGATGCCGGCGACACGCTGCTGCGGATTTTTGCCCAGCGCGCCCAGGGCGTGCTGGAGGCGCACCGGCTGCGCCATCCGCAGACGGAAACGGCCCTGGCCCGTTTGTCAGGCGACGAGTTCGCCATCCTGCTGCTGACCGAGCCCGGCGCTGCAGATCTGGAAGAGCTGTGCGAGGCACTGCTGGGGCTGTGTCGTGGCGGCTTCCGTCTCGAGGATCGGCTCTACCCGGTGGGACTGAGCATCGGCACCGCCCGCTACCCGGACGACGCGGATTCCATCACCCAGCTGCTGACCCGTGCCGATACCGCGATGTATCAGGCCAAGGCCGAAGGCAAGAACGCGGTGGTGGCCTTCAACGGCGAGCTCGAACAGCGCAACGAGCGCATCCGCCTGATCGAAGAGCAGCTGCGCGCGCTCGACGGCGACGACCAGCTGCGCCTGGTCTATATGCCGGCGCTCGACCGTGAAGGTGCGGTGGTCAGCTGCGAAGTGCTGCTGCGCTGGCATTCGCCGATCCTCGGCACCGTCTCGCCGGCGGAGTTCATCCCCATCGCCGAGCGTGCCGGGCTGTTCCCGAAGATCGACAGCTGGGTGATCGACCATGCACTGGCCGAGTACCCCGAGCTGGTCCGCCTGTTTGGCGAGGGTGTCATTCTGGCGATCAACGTGTCCTCGGCCCAGCTGGTGGACGATCGCATCTGCCGCTACCTGATCGAGCGCGCCGCCCACCACGGCATCGAGCCGGGCAGGATTGAAATCGAGCTGACCGAAACCTATGCCGCCGAGCTGAGCAAGGACACCATGGCGGTGGTCAAGGGCATGCGCCAGGCGGGTTTCCGCGTGGCGATCGACGACTTCGGCGTCGGCTACACCTCGTTCCAGCAGCTGCTGCAGTACCCGGCGGACACCATCAAGCTGGACATGGTGATCGTCGACAGCCTCACCCGCCCGGACATGCAGCAGAGCCTCGCGGCGCTCATCGCCTTCTGCCATGCGCAGGGCAAACGGGTGAACGCCGAGGGCGTGGACAACATGGAAAAGCAGTCGGCCCTGCTCGAGGCCGGCTGCGACCTGTTCCAAGGCTACCTGCTCTCGCCGCCGCGTTCGCTGTCGGCGCTGGCAGACTGGATGGCCGTGCGCCGGCGCGCACTGGCGCCGCTGCGCCTGGAGCAGCTGACGCCACGCGAGGTGTCGCAGCCCTGTTGAGCAAGTCGCATCGGCACGCGCCCAGCAACCGCCCGTGTTCCTTGATCAGCGGTGTACGCAGGTGGTTGCCGGCATCGATGGCAAACCGCGGGCCCAGCCCTTGGCGCACAGCTGCCCGGCGCTCGCCACCGCCCCGACATGCGCCGCAGCGTGGGTCAGCAGCTTGCCGATGGCCGGCATGGCGGTGGCGGCAGCTGCAACGGGTGCCGGCCGGAGCTGCTCAGCGCAAGCGGTCCGAACGCGACGCTCAGGGCTCCCTCGCCACAGCGTCCATGCCGACTGCGCAAGCACTGCGGGCCCGCCTCAGCGAGCTCAGCCCTGGCGCAGCGATAGCCCCTTGAGGAAGTTGCGCAGCAGCTGGTCACCGCAGGGCCGGTAGTTGCTGTGTCCCGGCTTGCGGAACAGCGCGCCGAGCTCGGATTTCGACAGCTGCAGGTCGGCGGCCCGCAGGATCGCCTGCAGGTCTTCGTCGCGCAGCTCGAAAGCCACCCGCAGTTTTTTCAGGATCTGGTTATTGCTGACCGGCAGCTCCAGCGGCGGCGCCGGGCGGCTCTCGTCCTTCCCACGCTTGAAGTAGATCAGTCCATCTAGAAAACGCGCCATGGCCTCGTCCGGGCATTCCTGGTAGCCGTCCTCGTCCTCGCGGCTGAGCCAGGCGCGAACCTCGGCCTCGTCCACCGTGCAGCCACCCAGGGCGGCAATTTCGGCCATCTGTGCGTCACTGGCCTTGAGGGTGTAGCGCAGGCTGCGCAGGACGTCGTTGTTGAGCATGGTCGCTCCTCACTGAGAAAAGGCCGGCAGTGTGCGCTTTCGGGCGCCCTGCGGCGAGCCCGATCAACCGTCTTCGCGCTCGCCGAGGCGTCGGTACAGCGTGCGCCGGCCGATGCCGAGCAGGGCCGCCGCGCGGCGCTTGTTGCCGTCCACCAGCTTCAGCACATGCTCGATATAACGCAGCTCCAGCTCCTCCAGGGTCGGCAGCAGCGGGCCGTCGCTGAGCTGGGCGAGCAGTTCGGCGCCGGCACTGCGCGCCTTGTCATCACGATAATCGGCGATGCGGCTGGGCAGGTGCTCCAGCTCGATGCTGCGTCCGTGGCAGAAGGTCACCGCACGCTCGATGGCGTTCTGCAGCTCGCGCACGTTGCCCGGGAACGGGTAGCGTCGCAGCTGCGCCAGTGCCGCCGGCGCGATGCCGCGCACCGGCCGCCCGCTGCGCGCGGCGAAGTGGGCGACGAAACCGGCCGCCAGCAGTTCGAGATCCTCTTCGCGATCACGCAGCGGCGGCACCTGCAGGATGAAGGTTTCCAGACGGAAGAACAGGTCCTCGCGGAAGGCCTCGCGCCCCGCCTCGGTTTCCAGCGGGCGATTGCTGGCGGCGATGATGCGCACGTCCACGCTCAGCTCACGCTCGGCACCCACCGGGCGGATCGAGCCTTCCTGCAGCACGCGTAGGAGCTTGGCCTGCAGCGGCAGCGGCATCTCGCCGATCTCGTCGAGAAACAGCGTGCCACCGTCAGCCTGCTGGAACAGCCCCTTGTGCGCGCGGTTAGCGCCGGTGAAGGCACCGGCGACGTGACCGAAGAACTCGCTTTCCAGCAATTCGGCCGGCAACCCGGCGCAGTTGATCGCGAGGAACGGCCCCTTGGCGCGCTCGCTCTCGGCATGCACCGCTCTGGCCACCAGCTCCTTGCCGGTGCCGCTCTCACCGATCACCAGCACCGGCCCCTCGGCGCGAGCAAGTTGGCGGATCTGGTCGAACAAGCCACGCATCACCCGGCTGCGGCCGAGCATGCCGTGGAAACGATCATCGCTGAGCAGCTGCTGGAAGCGCCGCACCTCGTCGCGCAGGCGGCGTGTCTCCAGCGCGCGGGCCACCGCCAGGGCGAAATGCTCGAGGTCCAGCGGCTTGGTGAGAAATTCGTCGGCGCCCTCCTTGAGCGCCGCCACCGCCTGCTGGATGCTGCCGAACGCGGTGATCACCAGAAACGCCGGCGCCGCCTGCATCGTCTTGACCCGCCGCAACAAGGCCATGCCATCGGCTCCGGGCAGGCGCAGATCGCTGACCACCAGCGCCGGCTCCCAGCTTTCCAGCGAGCCGACCGCCTCCTCCGCACTGGCCAGCGCACGCACCTGCAGGCCGCGATCTTCCAGCTCCTCGACCAGCAACTGGCGAAGGCTGTCGTCGTCCTCGACCAGCAGGACCCGCTCCTGCGTCACTTCAGTCATGCTCGACCTCCTCGTCGATCAATGGCAATGCGATACGGAAGGCCGCCCCCGGCAGGTCGCCGTCGACCAGTTCGATACGTCCGCCGCACTCGCCGACCACGCCATGGGCCACTGCCAGCCCCAGTCCGCTGCCCTCGCCCACCGGCTTGGTGGTGAAGAACGGCTCGAACAGCGCCGCGCGGTTCGACTCGGCAATGCCGGGGCCATCGTCCTCGATCTGCAACATCAGTTCAGCGCCATCGCGCCACCAGCGCAGGCGCACCAATCCGCCAGGGCTGGCCTGGGCGGCATTGCGCAGCAGATTGGTCAGCGCCTGCTCGAAACGCGGCGGGTCGACCCGGCAGTACAGGGTTTGCGCCGGTGCCTGCAGCTCCAGCCGAACCTGCAGCGCAGCCAGCTCATCGGCCACCGCCGCGGCTGCCGAATGCGCCAGCACCTCGGCGGGCACCTTGCGCAGCGGCGAGCCGGCGGCACGGCCGAAATCCAGCAGCTGGCGGACAATGGCACTGAGCCGGGCCACCTGCTGGCGAATCTGCAACAGCGCACGGCGATGGGTTTCGCCCAGCTCGTCGTCGCGCAACACGCGCTGCGCCTTGCCGTCGATCACACTCAGCGGGCTGCCCAGCTCATGCGCGACACCAGCCGCCAGCCGTCCCACCGCCGCCAGTTGCTGGCTCTGGCGCAGGCGCGCCTGCAACTGCTCCTCGCGGGCCTGCTGCTCGGCCACCTGGCGCTCGGCGGCGGCGATGCTGTCGAGCATCTGATTCAACGCGCCGGACAGCACGACGATTTCCTGCGGCCCGCTGCGCGGTGCACGATGCTCGCGCTCGCCGGCCGCGACGCGCTCCATGCTGCGCGCCAGCTGCTGCAAATGCTTGCCCACCGCGGAGCGATGGCCGAGCAGGATCACCAGCAGCGCCACCCCGGCGAGCAAGCCGCCGAGGCCCGCGGCGATCAGGCGCAGGCGGCGGATGTCGCGTTCGAAGTCACCCCAGCGCCGGGTCACCTGCAGCAGGCCATTGATCTGCCCACCGCTCTCTTCCAACGGAACGAAGTAGGAATAAACCGGGCGGCCATTGATGCGCTGATAGGTGCCGGTCCGCTCGCCACCGGCGGTGAGCTGCTGGATCGCCGACTCGTCCTGATCCGGCTCCACCGCACCGGCATAGGCCGCGAGCTTGCCGTCGCGGTCGTAGACATAGGCGCCATACACGCGCCCGACGCCAAGCACCGATTCCAGCACCTGCTGCAGGGTGCGCTCGTGGTTCTTCTCCAGGCTGGCGCTGAGCGGCAGGCGCACCGCCCGCGCGACCAGTTCCACCTCCGCCTGCAGGCGCCGTTCGCTGTTGCGCTCGACCGTCCAGAGCACCACCGAACTGAAGCCGAACATGATCGCCATGAGCGGCACGATGACCTTGAGCAACAGCGCGCCACGCAGGCTCGCCGGGCGCTGCCAGATTGATACATGTGTCATTTCGGCACAGTACAGGAGGGTTCACGCTGCAGCCAGCGCGCTCCGATGAAACGAGCAATTACTTATAGATCAATTAGTTACGTTCAGACCGAGCACCTGGCACGGCCGCTGCACTGTTGAAGGCGTCTTTAACCGAAGCAGGAATGAACATGACCCAGCACAACGCTCGTCTCGCCTTCGCCGGAATCTTTTCGCTGTTCCTCGGCCTGGCCGCCCCCCTTGCATCGGCGCAATCAGCCAACCCGGCCCCTACCGCACAGCCGGCGGCCGGTGCACAGGCCCAGCAGTTCGGTGAGAAAAAACTGGAAAGCTTTGCCGAGTCACTCGGCGAGATCATGGAAATCCGCGAGGAATTCACCGGCAAGCTGCAGCAGACCGAAGACGCCAACAAGGCCCGCGATCTTCAACAGCAGGCCAACGAGAAGATGCTCGGCGTGATCGAGGAAAACGACATCAGCATCGACGAGTACAACGCCATCAACCAAGCCGTGCAGACCGACCCGGAGCTGCGCAACCGTGTGATCGCGATGATGCAGCAGTGATCACATCACTGTCGCCGCGCGGCGCTGCCTGAGGCAGTTCGCGCAGGGTAACGATAAAGCCCCGTTTGGCTGATGCCGGCGGGGCTTCCTGCGTCTGGATGCCAGAATTCCCAAAACCGCTGGATTCCAACCGGGGTATCTGACGGGAAGCAACCGGTCGCCCCCGGTCCGTATTCAGCGCCGCCCTTGGAGCCGCCCCACAAGAACCTACCTCGCCACGTTAAACCTGAGCCCCGTGCGATCGCACCGACCGCCGAAGAGCCTATGACGTGCCGCCGACTCAACAGCCGTGGTCTACAGAGGCAATGCGCGCACGAAAGTCGAAGTAGTGTTCGAGCACCCGCTCCGGCGCCTCGACCTGCGGGTAGTGGCCGATGCCCTCCAGCAGCACGGTGTCGGGCGCCGGAATCAGCTCGCGGTAGCGGGCCACCATGTGTGCACCAGAGATCGGGTCGGCGGCGCCGTCGATCACCCGCAACGGCACATTGCAGCGCTGCATGGCCGTCACCCAGCGCTCGCGTTGCCTGACCCGCTCGGGCATGTAGCGGATCAGCCGGTGCATCACCGCCGACCCGTCGTTCTCGGCGATCAGTCGCCAGTAATCGTCCAGCTCGGTGTCGCTCGGCTGCGTCTGCGCACCGAACACCCGGCCGAAGGTCGCCCCGAGCGTACGCCGCGAGAACAGCCTGCCCAGCAGGAAGCCGAACGGCCCGAGCAGCAGTTTCTGCACCCGCACCGGATGATGGGTTTCCGGGAACAGCCCGCCATTGAGGAACACGCAGCTGGCCAGCGCGATGCGCCCTTCGCAATGCCGCGCCAGCAGCTCCTGAGCCACGCTGTCGCCATAGTCATGCGCCAGCACATGGATCGCACCGCCGATACCCAGCTCCGCCAGCAGTGCCTGCTGCAGGTCGGCCTGCTCGATCAGGCTGTAAGCGTGCCCGCGCGGCTTGGCCGAATAGCCGAAGCCGAGCATGTCGCAGGCAACCAGCCGATAGCGCGCCGCAAGCGGCTGCCAGACCTTGTGCCAATCCCAGCTGGCGGTGGGAAAGCCATGGATCAGCAGCAGCGGCTTGCCTTCGCCAGCCGTCCAGTAGCGGATGCGCTTGCCGCCAAAATCGAACTCGCGAGCGCTGGCGCGCCAGCTATCCAGTGCCATGCCGTCGGTGCTACTCATTCGTTCTTCTTGTTTTCGTGGAGACCAAGCCAGTCTAGCGGACTGCGACGGCATGACGACTTGCCGCGCCGGCCAGCTTGGTGGCCCGGCGAGTCAGCCGGGCGCTGCGGTCCCATCTAGTCCTTCGCCTTCGACGGTGTAGCCGGTTCCCTTGCAGAGACCCTCGCCAAGCTGGGGCAGCGAGTAACTGCATCAGGGTCCGTTCGGCCGTCGGTAACCGCAGCGGCCGACCTCTCCCCGCTTATCGGGGTCGCACATAGGACACCCATCGATATCCATCCCATACGGCTTGCCGGAAGGAGGAACAGGTGTCCAGAGCGACCCCATGGCTGCTGGCCGGCCTTGCCGGCATTCTCGTTCTGCTGGGCGGTCTTGCCCTGCTGGCCGAGTCACCCTGGGCCCGGCAACTGATCGAGCGTCAGCTGAGCCAGCGCCTGGACGGGCGCGCGGTGTCCATCGGCGAATTCGACATCGAATGGGGTTTGCCGCTGGGCGTGCAGCTTCGCGACCTGCGCATCGCCAACGCCGACTGGGCATCGGACGCACCGCTGCTGACGCTCGACGCGTTGCGTGCCCGGCTGGGCGTCGGTGCCCTGTTGACCGGTGACGTACAGCTGCGGTCGCTCCAGCTGGTTCAACCTCAAGTCCACCTCGCCCGCCAAGCCGATGGCCAAACGAACTGGGCCGCGCTGCTGGGCGACGGCCCGGAGGAAGGTTCGCTGCCGTTCAGCCCCGATCCCTTGCGCATCCGCGACGGCGAGATCCATTACCGCGATGCCCAGCTCGACCTTCAGCTTGACCTGTCGGTGGCCGCGCCTCCCAGTGACGAAGGCCCGCGTCGGCTGAACGTGGAAGGTTCCGGCCAATTCCGCGGCCGTCCCGTCAGCCTGACGCTCTTCGGTGACCCACCAGCGCGGGCGCTGGCGGCCGACGCCGCTTATACCCTCTCGCTGAACGCCCAGCTTGGCGCCCTGCAACTGCAGTTCGAGGGACAGAGTGCCTCGCTACCCAGCCTTGAGCAGTTGCAGGGCCGGTTGACGGCCTCTGCGTCGGACGCCATGGCCTTCGATGCGCTGCCGATCGACCTGCCGCCGTTCACGCTGCAGGCGAGCACCCGGCGCGACGGCTCGCAGTGGACGCTGAGCGACATCGACCTGCGTACCAATGGCAGCCATCTGACCGGTGCGGCGAGCGTGCAGGCCGGTTCCGAGCCAAGGGAGGCCATCCGCCTCGAAGGCGACCAGCTGGACCTCGACAGCTGGGGCCTGATGCCTCGTCCGACCCGCACGGGCGAGCGCCGCCCCATGGCAGCCGATCGCCTGTTGGGCAATGCCAGCGACCTGCTCGAACGGCTGGGTGAATACCGCCGCGAGCTGTCGCTGCAGCTCGATACGCTGAGCTATGCGGATAACGCGCTGCAGGACGTGGCCATCGAGGCACAGCTGGACGGCCAACACCTTGAACTGGCGCAGCTGCATGTCGAGCAAGGGCAAGGCGCTGTCTCGTTGCAGGGTGGCTTCGATTGGTCGGATACCGGGCTGTCCGGCGCGCTCGATGCGCAGCTGGACCAGTTCGATCTCGGCCAAGCACTTGCCGCGTTCGGCCAACCCGGGCTTGGCGTGCTGGATGGCGAAATCCACCTGCGCCTGGCGCCAGACACCGCCTCGATCAAGAACACCCAACTGCTGTACAAGGCACCGCAACAGGACCTGCGCGTGCAGCTCAGCGCCGCGTCGACCGCTGCGGGGCTGGCGTTGCACGGCACGGCCTGGCACCACCAGGTCCCGGTACAGTTCGAGCTGCAGCTGGGCGCGCTACCCCAACTCTTTCGCGAATCCACCTGGCCGGTCGAAAGCGTGCTCCGCTCGGGCGACGCGCGCCTCACGCGTTCGACGGCCATGTAACCGACCCGCTGCAGCTGGACGCCGCCGTACTGCAGGTGTCGCTCGTAGGCCAGCAGCTGGACCGTCTCGACACCTTGACCGGCCTCGACCTGCCCGCACTGGGCGATTACCGACTCAACGGCGAGTTGCGTTGGGAAGATCAGCAGCTGCGGCTTCTCGGGCTTGACGCCCGCTGGGGTGAAAGCGACCTCAGCGGCGATGTGCGGCTCAGCCTGGCCGGACGTCCGATGCTCTGGGCCAACCTGCATGCCGATACGCTGCGTTGGCGCGACCTGCGCCCGACCACCGAGCGAGCGCGCGACAAGCGCCAGCTGTTCTCGGACCGGTCGCTGAAGCTCAAGGCCCTGCAGGGCCGCGATGCCATCGTGCGCTTCAGCGCGGACAACCTCGTGGTTCGCGATGTCCCCCTCAATGCCGTGACGCTCAAAGCGATACTCGACGAGAGCGTTCTGGAAATCGAACCGCTGCGCCTGGAACTCGCCGGCGGCACGGCACATGGCACCGTGCGGCTGAATACGCGCGTGCCACGTCCCAGCGGCACGGCGCGCCTGTCACTGACCGGCGCGCGCTTTTCCCCGCTGTTGCGCAGCGCAGACTTCCCCAGCGTTGCGCAGGATTCGGCTGCCGTTATCGGTGGCCAGCTGCGATTGGCCGTCAGCGGGCAGTCCGCGGCGGAGATGGCGGCCGGCGCCGACGGCCGCCTGGAGCTAGCCATGTCGGGCGGCCAGTTGGACAAGGTCGCGATCGAGCTACTCGGGCTCGACGCGGGCGAAGCCTCGATCGCGGCGCTCATCAACGACGCACCCACCGACATGAGCTGCGGCTACCTGCGTTTCGACGCCGACGCCGGCATCGCCCATCTGGAACGGTTCTTCGTCAGCACCCAAGACAGCAACCTGACCGGGGGCGGCCAGATCGACCTGGCCACCGAGCGGTTGAAACTGGCATTCGACGCCCACGCCAAAGACTTCAGCCTGCTGTCCGGTCAGGCGCCGATCCAACTGCGTGGCACCCTGCGTGATCCGCAAGTGGAAGTGATCACCGACACGCTGGTCGCCCGCGGGCTCGCCAGCGTCCTGGGCGCCATCGTCGCGCCGCCGCTGGCGATTTTGCCGTGGCTCGAACCCGGTTTCGGCGAAGGTTCGGGCATGGGCTGCGACAAGGCGCTGAAGCAATTCGAACGGATCGGGACCTAGCCGTGCGCGTGTTGGGACATCGGTCCAGGCCCATTGCGCTGTTCCCGCGTGCAACCGGCAACAGCGGCGCGACCAGGGGCCGTCGACGTGTGCAAGCCTGCCAGTGGCGCAGGTGCGTCATTGGTCTGGCCTTTGCCATCGCCGCGATGGCCGGCCTGTCATAGGCACAAACGCTCGATGAGATCACTGACCGAACCGAACGGTTCGCTCAGCGGGAAACGCTGTTGGTCGCCCGCGCCGGCGAAATCGCCGTCGAGCGCGGCTAGCGTGGCCATCGCACGACAGCCGCCACGTACATCAGCTGCGCCTCGCGCCTTGGCAACGAATGGAGCTCTTCGATGCGCCGGTGCTGCTCTTCAAGCAGACGTTCGTGGCGGGCACGCGATCACCCGGCAGAGGGTGGACAAGCTGCTCGACTCGCCGTCTATCGGCAACATGCCCAATCGAGACAGCGACATCGGTTTCGCCAGCCACGCCGAAACCAGCGGAAACAGGACGAGCGAGACGGCGTATGTGACGAGAACCGACCGGTCAGGCGGTCGGGGGCCACGGGGCGCAATTGCCGGTGGTAGAGTCGGCGGCGCCCTTCTGATCACTGGAGAAACCATGCGTCCACTGTTCAATGCCCTGTTGCTGGCCCTGCCGCTCTCGCTCTCCTCGCTGGCCTCAGCTGCCGAATCGCCTGCCGGGCGCTGGCAGACCATCGACGACGAGACCGGCAAGCCCAAGTCCATCGTCGAGATCCAGCAGGCCGCCGATGGCACGCTGACCGGCAAGGTGGCGCAGATTCTGCAATCGGAGCACGGGCCGAACCCGCTCTGCAGCGAGTGCGAAGGCGAGCGCAAGGACCAGCCCATCACCGGCATGACCATCCTCTGGGATCTCAAACCGGACGGCGAGCAGGTCTGGAGCGACGGCACCATCCTCGACCCGGCCAAGGGCAAGACCTATCGCTCCAAGGCCCGCCTGCTGGATGGCGGCGACAAGCTGGAAGTGCGCGGCTACATCGGCATCGAGGCGCTGGGCCGCAGCCAGACCTGGGTTCGCCAGTAAGCCTGACCGCGTACAACACCCAGGTATTTTGGCAGGGGCTGTTCGTCCGTGCGGCGCACGGGGTCAGCTGCGGAAGTAGTTGACCTTGCGATTCAGCTCCTCAGCCAGCATGGTCAGGTCCTGGCTCGACGACGCTACCTGATTCGAGGCGGCCGAACTGGCGACGGTCGAATCATGGATGCGCGTGACGCTCTGGTTGACCTCTTCGGCCACCGCGCTCTGCTCCTCGGAAGCTGTCGCGATCTGCGCGTTCATCTCGTTGATCGAGCCCACTTCCTGGCGAATCTTGGTCAGCGCATTTTCCGCCTCCAGCGTCTGTTCGACGGTCTGCTGTGCCAACTGCTTGCTCGACTGCATCACCTCCACCGCCCTGCCGGCGCCGGCCTGCAGCGAGGTGATCATCTCGCTGATTTCGCTCGACGACAGCTGCGTACGGTCGGCCAGCGAGCGCACCTCGTCGGCCACCACTGCGAAGCCGCGACCATGTTCGCCGGCGCGCGCCGCCTCGATGGCGGCGTTGAGCGCGAGCAGATTGGTCTGCTCGGCGATGGCGGTGATGACCTGCAGGATCTTCTCGATATCGCCGCTTTGCGCCGAGACCTGATTGACGGTTTCAGTCGCGCTTTCCAGCACCTTGGCCAGGTTATGGATGGAAACGGCCGTCTCGCCGACGATTCGCGTACCGGTCTCGACCTGCTCGTCGGCGCTCTTTGCCGCAGCGGCGGCACGGGCGGCGAAGCTCGCCACCTCGTTCACCGTGGTGGCCATCTGGTTGATCGCCGTGGCGACCTGTTCGGCCTCGGCCGACTGGTGCTGGATCTGCTGGTTGCTGTTCGCCGAGGAGGTACGCAACTCACCCGAGGCGACGCCGACGCCATCGGCGGCAGCGCGCACCTCGGCAATGATCGCGGTGAGGAGGCTGGCCATCTTCGCGGTCGCCCCCATGACGCTGTCCGGGTACGGGGTGACGATTACCTGGCCGAGATCGCCATTGGCCAGGTTGCCGATCACACGGGCTACCTCGTCCGGCTCGGCACCGAGGGTCGAACGCAGCTTGCGGATGATCACCACGGCGATGGCCACGCCCAGCAGAACCGCCACGCCGGTCACCGCGACGATGAGCGCGAGGAAGCCGCTGGCGGTCTCGCGGACCACGGTCACGTCCTGATTGATGCTCGATTCCTGGTGATCGATGAATGCGTTGATCAGCCGCAACCATTCGGTATAGGCGCCGGCGACGTTTTCCAGGAGAAAGTCGTAGGCACGCTCCGAGCCCTCGCTGAAGCGCAGCGACCACCTGCTGGGTCAGCGCGTTGGTCTTCGCCTCGATGGTCTCGATCTGCAGCATCAGCTGCTTTTCCACGGTATCGGCGGAGGGCTGCGCGAGCATCGTCTTCATCGGCGCCGCCGAGTCGGCGTACAGCTGCGCCAGTCGCTCGATCTCCGCCACCTGTTCACGGGCAAACGCGGGATCAGCCGCACTGACGGCATCGCGCACGGCAATGGCACGGTCGTGCACGCTGCCGCGGAAGTTGATCGCATAGCGCTGCTTGAGGCTGGCCTGCGAGCTGATCTGGCTCATGCTGCGGTCGATGATGTCGACTTTGAGCGCACTGACCACGGCGACCGCCACCATCAGCGCCAGGATCACCAGAAACCCCAGGCCCAGGCGCATGGATACCGACATCTGCTTGTTCATCGAACTCTCCTTGCGAGGCTGCGCGGCAGCCCATCAGCCAGTCGTTGGCGCTTCGAGCGATACACGAAGCGATGCAAAACTTGTACAAGATAATGTCAACATGACAGTACGTGTACAAGTTTTATCGACGTAGTGTCGAGCGAAAGCGGGCTGAATCTGGACATGCCTGCCGGCAAGGTGTGCTCTCGCAGGCTCAAGGGCGAGGGTTGTAGAGGTCTTGTAGAGTTTTCGCAGGCCGCTCGCTGCGCGCTCGGCACGCCTGAGCAGGTCGGCCTGGCAATCAGCAGACAGCAAAAAGGCGCCCGAA
>NZ_JACBXH010000018.1:0-86054 GCF_041381355.1 Pseudomonas sp. LM13 | reverse complement strand
CGGCGGACCGGGGCTTTTTCGTTCTTTCGTTACCTCAGAAGCGGTAGCTCAGAGCAGCACCAAAGCCGTGGGCGCTGTTTTCATATGTGGCGTTGTAGATGCCCTTGGACGGGTGCTCGCGGCGAACCTTTGTATCTTCTTCCCATAGGTAGGAATAAGCGAGGTCGACAGTAATATCGTCGGTTGGGTGCCAGCCCAGGCCGAAACTCACCGCAGTACGGTCACCGGAAGGGATGCGCGGCGAACGATCAACGTTGTTGGTGGGGCTCTGGTCGAAGGCCAAACCGGTACGCAGCGTCCATTCGCGATTCAGCTTGTACGCAGTGCCGAGCGCATAGGACCAGGTGTCATGCCATTCCTGATCCTCGACGATCGGGTTGAGCGGGCCGGAAGGAAGTCCTTCATTTTCGATGACGATTGCTTCGAAGCGGCTCCAGCGAGTCAGCATGGCGCCTGCGTACAGCGTCCACTGGTCGTTGAGTTCGTGTGTGATAGAGAGGTCAATTGACTCGGGGGTGGTCAGGTCCAGCGAGGCATCATACTTTCCGGCGATGCCGAGTTGGCTGAAGCCTTCTTTGAGTTCCGTATCGCCCTCAAGTGTGTACTCAACCTTGGAGTGATAAGTCAGGCCCATACGGGTGTGGGGAGTGAACTCGTACAGGATGCCGGCATTGAAGCCCACGGCAGTGTCGTCACCCTTAACCTTGACCCGGCCGTCATTAAAGGTTGGGCTCAATGGGTTAATTGTTGCGCTTTGCAGCTCTCCATCGATGCGGTTAATCGTGGGGCCGAAGCCGACAGACAGCTTTTCATTAAAGCGGTAGCTGACGGTGGGCTGCACCGTGATCACGCGCACTTCGCTGTAATCACCGTGATAGCGACCCTGAAAGCCGCTTTCGTAGTCGGTTATCAGGCCGAACGGTACGTATAAGCCCACGCCAACTGCCCATTTGTCATCAATCGGCTTGACGTAATAACCCATCGGTACGGCAGTAAAGGGAACCATGTCTCCGTCGTTGCTGCCACCTACCGGGGCACGAAGACCACCTGCGCCTTGTGGTGTGAATGCGGAGTTGTCGCTGATATCGGTCTTCGCATGGATCGCCGCCATACCGAAGCTGACTTCCTCACGCTTCAGGCGGGACATGCCGGCAGGGTTGCCGAACAGGGTGGTGGCGTCGTCGGCGGAAGATGAGCGACCTGCAAAGGAGGTGCCCATGCCGCTGATGCTTTGTTCGTTGAGGGCAAAACCGGCGGCCATTGCCTGGCTGGACAAGGCGCCTACGGCTACCGCGAGCGCGGTCTTCAACCATGTTGTTTTCATTGTTGTACTACTCCGGGATAAAAGCGGGTCGGAACCTAGCAACTTTCTCCGACAGGTAGCAAGACAATGAATTGCAATTTTTCGTAAAGATGGCGACTAACGGTCGTGAAAACAAATGTAACTTCGGTAAAACCGCCGAGGCGCATTGTGACCCGTCAGCCACGCTGCGCCCCTGGCACCGCGTGGCTGCTGGGATCAGGCGCGAGGCCGCTGTGCATCGGTGATCCACTCGCTCCAGGAACCGGGGTAGAGCCTCCCCTGCGGGTAGCCGGCCAGACAGAGGGCAAACAGGTTGTGGCAGGCGGTCACACCGGAGCCGCAATAGGCGACGGCGCTTTGCGGCGGCTTGTTGTCCAGCAGCGTGTCGAAGCGCGTGCGCAACTGGTCGATTGGGAGGAACCGGCCATCGCTGCGAAGGTTGTCGGTAAACGGCACGCAGATGGCATTGGGGATGTGCCCGGCGATGGGGTCGATGGGTTCGACTTCGCCGAGAAAGCGGGGCAGGGCGCGGGCGTCGAGCAGCGCCAGCTGCGGATCGTCCAGGTGCTTCTGAAGGCCAGCGGCGTCGATGATCAGGCTGCCGTCGGCGCGTCCGCTAAAGGTGCCGGTCTCACCATCCGGGATTGCTTCACTCATCGGTAGACCGGCTTCGCGCCACGCCTTGAGGCCGCCGTCGAGCAGATAGACGCCGTCGCGTTTGCCGAGCCAGAGCAGCAGCCACCATGCCCGCGCGGCGAAGGCGCCGGGGCCGTCGTCGTACAGCACCACTTCGCTGTCGTCATCGAGGCCCCATTGGCGAAAGCGTGCCGCCAGCCCTTCCGGTTCCGGCAGTGGATGGCGACCGGTGACGCCAGGAGTGACCGGGCCGGATAGATCCTTCTCCAGATCGGCGAATCGGGCGCCGGGTACATGGCCTTGGTGGTAGCTGCGCTCGCCGTAGGCGGGATCCTCCAGGGCGAAGCGGCAATCGAGAATGCGCAGCGCGGGATCGTTCAGGCGTCGCGCCAGTTGTTCGGCTGTGATGAGTTGTGCAAGTGGCATCGGGCGCCTCCGGGGAAACATCGCTAAACACTACCAGCGTGCGCGCCGGCCATGAATGCCCGGCCGGTCGGATGCTCGATATATACTGCGCGCCTCGTTCGGCCGCGCGCCGGTCGTCAGCCGAAAAGGAGGCCGTGTGGCCATCGAAACTCAATGGGTCGTGGATGATGAACATCTGGCCCGCCTCTGCGCCGAATGGCGCCAGCTGCCCTATGTGGCAGTGGATACCGAATTCATGAGGGTCGATACCTTCTATCCCATCGCCGGGCTGGTGCAGGTCGGTGACGGGCGGCGTGCCTATCTGATCGACCCGCTGGCCGTGCGCGACTGGCGCGCGTTTGCCGAGCTGCTGGACGATGCTGCTGTAGTGAAGGTGCTGCATGCCTGCAGCGAGGATCTCGAAGTGCTGCTGCGCCTGACCGACAGCCTGCCGCAGCCGTTGTTCGACACCCAGTTGGCGGCCGGCTACCTGAATATCGGGTTTTCCATGGGCTACTCACGCCTGGTTCAGGCCGTGCTCGGCATCGAACTGCCCAAGGGCGAAACGCGCTCGGACTGGCTGCAGCGGCCCCTGAGCGACATGCAGGTGCGCTATGCCGCGGAGGATGCGCAGCATCTGGCCGAACTCTATGAAGCGCTGCTGCCGAAGCTGTCCGAGGACAAGCGTGCCTGGGTATTGGAGGATGGTGCCGAGCTGGTGGCCAACCTGCAGCGCGAATCCGATCCCGATGAGGCCTACCGCGAGGTCAAGCAGGCCTGGCGCCTCAAGCCTCAACAGTTGGCCGTGCTCAAGGTGCTGACCGCCTGGCGCGAGCGTCAGGCCCGGGCGCGCAATCAGCCGCGCAATCGCGTGGTGCGTGAGGCCAGCCTATGGCCGCTGGCACGTACCCAGCCGCGCGATCTGGTAACACTGGCGCGCATCGAGGAGATGCATCCGCGTACCGTGCGCCAGGATGGCGAAGCCCTGCTGGCGATGATTCGCGAGGCCGCGACGATGCCTGAACAGGATTGGCCGGCGGCGCTGCCGGAGCCGTTGCCGCTGGAAGTTTCCGGCCTGTTGAAGAAGCTGCGGGCGGTCGGCCAGCGCGAGGCGAAGGTGCTGGATATCGCGCCGGAACTGATGCTGCGCAAGAAAACCCTCGAAGCCCTGCTGAAAAGCGGCTACCCCGACGGCCCATATCAACTGCCCGATTCGCTGCGCGGCTGGCGCCGCGAGCGGATGGGGCAGGCCCTGCTGGATGTACTGGAAAAGCGCTCATGAAACTCATCTGTTCGATCTACAAAAGCCCCCGCAAGGACGGCATGTACCTCTATGTCGACAAGCGCGACGCGCTCAAGCGCGTGCCCGAGGGCTTGCTCGCCGCGTTCGGCGCACCGCAGCTGGCGTTCGAGCTGGTGCTGACCCCGGAGCGCCAGCTGGCGCGCGAGGACATCAACAAGGTGCTCGCCAATATCGAGGCGCAGGGCTATCACCTGCAGATGCCGCCGGCAGAGGACGAATACATCGAGCACCTCCCCGAGGAACTGCTGCGCATGAACGATCCCATGTGATCGCGCCCTGTCAGGCATGACCGAGGACAAGGTCGTGCTGGCGGAACGGACTATTCTGAAGCTGTCCTCACAAACATAGGGAGACGGCTCATGAAAATGCGTTCCTGGATTCTCGGTTCGATCCTTGCCGGTCTGGCGATGTCTGCCAGTGCTCAGCCCGCGCCGACCTACGACAACGAAGCCTGGCAGCAGCACTGGCAGAAGATGCAGGAATATCGTCAGGCCTGGCAGGCGGCTAAGACGCCGGAGGAGCGGCAGAAGCTGCGCGACGAGCACTGGCAGAGCATGCAGTCGACCATGGGCACCATGGGTGGCTGCCCGATGGGCGGCCCGGGCGCCGGGATGGGCAAGCAGGGCGGCAAGCCAATGGCCGGCGCCATGGGTGGCGGCCGCATGATGGGCGCGCCGTCCAAGGAAATGCCCGACATGCGCATCCAGCACCTGGAACAGATGCTCGAGCAGATGCGCAGTCACCGCGACATGCTCGACAAGCAGTGATCGGTCTGTGGCCGCCCGCTCCGGCCGGCGGCCACGGAGCGGGCGGCGCATCCGCCTGCCGGCTATTGGCCGGATATCCGGCAATGGCTAGACTTGTCGCTTTTTCCCGGTAGTGACAGTGATGGCCGCCAAAGTCGAACCCTTCTGGAAGCGCAAGACCCTGGCCGAGCTCGATTCGGCCGAGTGGGAGTCGCTATGCGACGGCTGCGGCCTCTGCTGTCTGCAGAAGCTCGAGGACGAGGAAGATGGTGCCGTGTACTACACGCGCATCGCTTGCCGATTGCTCGATCTGAAGACCTGTCAATGCAGCGACTACCCCAATCGGCGCGCCAGCGTACCGGACTGCATTCAGCTCAATGCCCAGGACGCCGCACAGTTCAAGTGGCTTCCGCCCACCTGTGCCTACCGCCTGGTGGCCGAGCGCAAGGACCTGCCGCTCTGGCACCACCTGGTCTGCGGTGACCGCGAGGCGGTACACGTCGAGCGCATTTCCCAGGCTGGCAGGATGCTCGCCGAAGGCAGCGTTGCCGAGGAGCACTGGGAAGACCATCTGATTTTTCGTGCTGGTTGAATCTAAGCGCCGATTGCATCGTCTCAAGATCAGCACACCCCTCGCGTTATCCGATCCGTGGAGTTCTCTTCGATGCTTGCTCGACTGCTGTCGCTGTTCGCTCTCGTTCTTTTCCTCGCTGGGCCGGTACAGGCGGCCAAGCGGGTCGATCTGGACTACCACGTGCGCTTCCTCCCGGAGGAGGACCAGGCAGTGGTGCAACTGATTCTGGAGAAGGGGGAGGCGGTCCGCAGCCTGCGCTTCAACCTGGGCGACGAGGGTTACTACAGCGACTTCGAGGCGGACGGTGAATGGCAGCAAGGGTCGCTGGCACAGGGCACCTGGCGACCCGCTGCGGGCAAGGCGAAACTAAGCTATCGCGTACGCATCAGCCATCCGCGTGACAACGGTCGCTTCGATGCGCGTATGACACCTGATTGGGCGCTGTTCCGTGGCGATGATCTGGTGCCGCCGGCGCGGTTGGATCAAGTCGATGGCGTGATTCTGGTGTCACGCATCACCTTCGAGCTGCCGGAAGGCTGGAAGAGCATCGAAACCGGTTGGCCGCGGGTCGGCAAGAATCGCTTTCGCGTGGACAACCGCGAGCGTCTGTTCGATCGCCCGACCGGCTGGATGCTGGCCGGCAAACTGGGCACCCGCCGCGCCAAGCTGGGTGAAACCGAAGTCACCGTGGCTGCGCCGGTCGGCGAGGGCGTCCGGCGAATGGACATCCTGACCATGCTCACCTTCGTCTGGCCGCAGGTGCAGAACGTCTTTCCCCGCGACCCGGCGAAATTGCTCATCGTTGGCGCTGGCGATCCGATGTGGCGCGGCGGGCTGTCCGGGCCGAACTCCCTGTACATGCACGCCGATCGACCGATGGTCAGCGAGAACGGCACCAGCTCGCTGGTGCATGAGCTGGTGCATGTGTTCAGTCGCATCACGGATGCCAATCGTAGCGACTGGATCAGCGAGGGGCTGGCGGAGTACTACGCCATCGAGCTGGTCCGCCGCTCTGGCGGCATGAGCGAGGATCGATACCAGGCGGTTCGCGAGCATCTGATCAAATGGAGCCGCAAGGTCGATAGCCTGCGCACCGAACATTCCACCGGCCCGATTACCGCTCGCGCCGTGCTGCTGTTGCAGGATCTGGACAAGGAAATTCGTCAGCGCAGTAAGGGCCGCCATTCGCTCGACGATGTCGCCCGCGGCCTGATGCGCATGGACACCGTCAGCACCGATGATTTCATCGAGATGACCGAAACCCTGCTGGGCGGGGGCTCTACGGTGCTCGATACTCGTCTGCTGCGCTGAACACCATCATCCCAGCGCCGTACGCATGCGGCGGCCTGTCGAGGAGAGCGTATGACCATCATCGACCTTCGCAGCGACACCGTGACCCAGCCTTCAAGCGGGATGCTTGAGGTGATGCGATGCGCCGAAACCGGGGATGACGTTTACGGCGAGGATCCAACGGTGAGCCGCCTTGAGAGCCGCCTCGCCGCGGAGCTGGGTTTCGCCGCGGGGCTCTTCGTCCCATCCGGCACCATGAGCAATCTGCTGGCGCTGATGGCGCATTGCGAGCGGGGTGATGAATACATCGTCGGGCAGCAGGCCCATACCTACAAATACGAGGGCGGCGGCGCGGCGGTGCTTGGCTCGATCCAGCCGCAGCCGATCGAGATGGACGCCGACGGCACGCTCGATCTCGCCCGCGTCGAAGCGGCGATCAAGCCGGACAATTTCCACTTCGCCCGCAGCCGCCTACTGGCGCTGGAAAACACCATGCAGGGCAAGGTGTTGCCGCTGGACTACCTCGCCGCGGCCCGTGACTTCACGCACCAATGCGGTCTGGCGCTGCATCTGGACGGTGCCCGGCTGTACAACGCGGCGGTGAAGCTCGGCTGCGATGCGCACGAGATCACCCGGCATTTCGATACGGTGTCGGTTTGCCTGTCCAAGGGCCTCGGTGCGCCGGTGGGGTCCGTGCTTTGCGGTGGCGAGGCGTTCATCGGCAAGGCTCGGCGCCTGCGCAAGATGGTTGGTGGCGGCATGCGCCAGTCCGGCATCCTGGCGGCTGCCGGGCTCTACGCGCTGGAGCACAACGTCGCGCGGCTGACCGAGGATCATCGTCGCGCGGCGTGGCTTGGGGGTGAGTTGGCCGCGCTCGGGTTCGAGATCGAGCCGGTGCAAACCAACATGGTTTATGTCCACGTGGGAGAGAATGCAACCGCGCTGGCTGCCTTCTGCGCGCAGCGCGGCATTCGCCTGACCCCTGCGGCGCGGCTGCGGCTGGTCACCCATATGGACCTGCATGACGAGCATCTTCCGGTAGTGGTCAATGCATTCGCCGAATTTGCCGAAAACATGGGTCGTTGCTGACGTCGAATTGCTTGATTCAATCGCCTTTATCCCCTATACCCGGCGCGCAGGCCCGATATAATGCGGCCCTTTGCCGGCTATCCGTTGGGTAGTTGCGAACCGGCTTTCGGTGGTCCCGCCTCGCCGTGTCGTTTTGCAGCCGTTCGGCCGCAGTCCTCTGGAAGAAATCTATGAAAAGCGCAGAAATCCGTGAAGCCTTCCTCCGCTTCTTCGAAGAGAAGGGCCACACTCGTGTGGCCTCCAGTTCGCTGATTCCGGCGAACGACCCGACCCTGCTGTTCACCAACGCCGGCATGAACCAGTTCAAGGACTGCTTCCTCGGCCTGGAGAAGCGCGCCTACACCCGCGCCACCACCAGCCAGAAGTGCGTACGCGCTGGCGGCAAGCACAACGACCTGGAAAACGTCGGCTACACCGCGCGTCACCACACCTTCTTCGAGATGCTCGGCAATTTCAGCTTCGGCGATTATTTCAAGCGCGACGCGATTCACTACGCCTGGGAGTTTCTCACCAGCGACAAGTGGCTGAACCTGCCCAAGGAGAAACTCTGGGTCACGGTCTACGCCAGCGATGACGAGGCCTACGACATCTGGACCAAGGAAGTCGGCGTGCCGGCCGAGCGCATGGTGCGCATCGGTGACAACAAGGGCGCGCCCTACGCTTCGGACAACTTCTGGGCGATGGGCGATACCGGCCCCTGCGGTCCCTGCACCGAGATCTTCTTCGACCACGGCGAACACATCTGGGGCGGCCCGCCCGGTTCGCCGGAGGAAGACGGCGACCGCTACATCGAGATCTGGAACAACGTGTTCATGCAGTTCAACCGCACGGCCGATGGCGTTATGCACCCGCTGCCGGCACCGAGCGTCGACACCGGCATGGGTCTGGAGCGCATCAGCGCCGTGCTCCAGCACGTCAATTCGAACTATGAAATCGACCTGTTCCAGAGCCTGCTGAACGCTGCGGCGGACGCCATCGGCTGCGCCAACGAAGGGCAGGCTTCGCTGAAGGTCGTTGCCGACCACATCCGTTCCTGCGGTTTCCTCATCGCCGATGGCGTGACGCCGTCCAACGAAGGCCGTGGCTACGTGCTGCGCCGCATCATTCGCCGCGCCTGCCGTCATGGCAACAAGCTCGGCGCCAAAGGCAGCTTCTTCCATCGCATCGTCGCCGCGCTGGTGGCCGAAATGGGCGAGGCCTTCCCAGAACTCAAGCAACAGCAGGCGCACATCGAGCGCGTGCTGAAGAACGAGGAAGAGCAATTCGCCAAGACCCTGGAGCAGGGGCTGAAGATCCTCGAGCAGGATCTGGCCGGGCTTGCCGGTAGCGTCATTCCCGGCGAGGTGGTGTTCAAGCTGTACGACACCTACGGCTTCCCGGTGGATCTGACCGGCGACATCGCTCGCGAGCGCAACCTGAGCCTCGACGAAGAAGGCTTCGAGCGCGAGATGCAAGCCCAGCGTGAGCGTGCCCGCTCGGCCAGCGCCTTCGGCATGGACTACAACAGCCTGGTCAAGGTGGAAGGCGAGACGCGCTTCATCGGTTACCAGGGCACGTCGGGCAGCGGCAAGGTGCTGGCGCTGTTCAAGGAAGGCATGGTGGTCGACAGTCTGAGCGCCGGCGAGGAGGGTGTCGTGGTGCTCGATCAGACGCCGTTCTACGCCGAGTCCGGTGGGCAAATCGGTGACTGCGGTTATCTCGAGGCGCAGGGCCTGCGCTTCGATGTGCGCGACACCAGCAAGGCCGGTGGTGCGTTCCTGCACCACGGTATCGTCGACAGTGGCACGCTGACAGTCGGTGCCCAGGTCGAGGCGACGGTCGACGCCTCGGTGCGCCAGGCCACGGCGCTCAACCACTCGGCGACTCACCTGCTGCACGCCGCGTTGCGCGAGATTCTCGGTGAGCACGTGAGCCAGAAGGGCTCCTTGGTGGACAGTCAGCGCCTGCGCTTCGACTTCAGCCACTTCGAAGCGATCAAACCGGAGCAGCTCCGCGCACTGGAGGATCGCGTCAATGCCGAGATCCGTCGCAATTCGGCGGTGGAGATCGAGGAAACCGATATCGATACCGCCAAGGCCAAGGGCGCAATGGCCCTGTTCGGCGAGAAGTACGGCGACAGCGTTCGCGTGCTGACCATGGGTGGTGGCTTTTCCGTCGAGCTCTGCGGTGGTACCCACGTGAACCGCACCGGCGACATCGGCCTGTTCAAGATCACCAGCGAAGGCGGTGTGGCCGCCGGCGTACGGCGGATCGAAGCGGTGACCGGCGCGCAGGCGCTGGCCTACCTCAATGATGCCGAGGATCAACTGAAAGAAGCGGCAAGTCTGGTCAAGGGCAGCCGCGAGAATCTGCTGGACAAGCTCGGCGGCATACTGGAACGCAACCGTCAGCTGGAAAAAGAGCTGGAGCAGCTCAAGGCCAAGGCAGCCAGCGCAGCGGGCAACGACCTGGCCGCCAGCGCCGTTGAAGTGAATGGTGTGCGCGTGCTGGCCGCGCGTCAGGATGGGCTCGACGGCAAGGCCCTGCTGGCGCTAGTCGACCAGCTGAAGAACAAGCTTGGCAGCGCGGTGATCCTGCTCGGTGGCGTGCAGGACGACAAGGTTGTGCTGGTCGCCGGCGTGACGCAGGACCTGACCTCGCGCCTGAAGGCCGGCGATCTGATGAAGCAGGCCGCTGCGGCGGTCGGCGGCAAGGGTGGCGGTCGTCCAGACATGGCGCAAGGTGGTGGCAGCGATGCGTCCAAGCTGGACGAGGCGCTGGCGTTGACCCTGCCGTTTGCTCAGCAGGCCCTTTGATCCAGATGCCGGAAGCGGCTTCGGCATCTGCAGGTTGTTTGTTTAATGAACGCCCTTTGCGGGCTCTAGGCGGCTAACAATGGCTTTGATCGTACAGAAGTTTGGGGGCACCTCGGTCGGCACCGTCGAGCGAATCGAGCAGGTAGCCGAGAAGGTCAAGAAATTCCGCGATGGTGGCGACGATATCGTCGTGGTCGTCTCGGCAATGAGTGGCGAAACCAACCGTCTGATCGACCTGGCCAAGCAGATCAGCGACCAGCCGGTTCCGCGCGAATTGGATGTGATGGTCTCCACCGGCGAGCAGGTGACCATAGCCCTGCTGGCCATGGCGCTGATCAAGCGCGGGGTTCCGGCGGTGTCCTACACTGGCAATCAGGTCCGCATCCTCACCGACAGCGCCCATACCAAGGCGCGCATCCTGCAGATTGATGCCCAGCGTATCCAGCGCGACATCAAGGCGGGGCGGGTGGTCGTGGTCGCCGGCTTCCAGGGGGTGGACGAGAAGGGCAATATCACCACTCTGGGTCGCGGCGGTTCCGATACCACTGGCGTGGCGTTGGCTGCCGCGCTGAAGGCCGACGAATGCCAGATCTACACCGATGTGGATGGCGTTTACACCACCGACCCGCGGGTCGTCGCCAAGGCTCAGCGTCTGGACAAGATCACCTTCGAGGAGATGCTGGAAATGGCCAGCCTCGGCTCCAAGGTGCTGCAGATCAGGGCGGTTGAGTTCGCCGGCAAGTACAGCGTTCCGCTGCGCGTACTGCACAGTTTTCAGGAGGGTCCGGGTACCCTCATTACCCTTGATGAAGAGGAATCCATGGAACAGCCCATCATTTCCGGCATCGCCTTCAATCGCGACGAGGCCAAGCTGACCATCCGTGGGGTGCCGGACACGCCCGGTGTAGCGTTCAAGATTCTTGGGCCGATCAGCGCCGCGAATGTGGAAGTGGACATGATCGTGCAGAACGTCGCGCACGATAACACCACCGATTTCACCTTCACCGTGCATCGTAACGATTACAACAATGCCCTGCAGGTCCTGCAGAGCATTGCAAACGAAATGGGCGCCCGGGAGGTGATCGGCGATACCGACATCGCCAAGGTTTCCATCGTAGGCGTCGGTATGCGTTCACATGCTGGCGTCGCCAGCCGGATGTTCGAGGCGCTGGCTAAGGAGAACATCAACATCCAGATGATCTCTACATCGGAGATCAAAGTTTCGGTGGTGATCGAAGAAAAATATCTTGAACTTGCTGTAAGAGCGTTGCATACCGCCTTCGAACTGGATGCGCCGGCGGCGGGCAATACTGCGGAATGAATCGCAGAAGGCGCGCTGGCCCGCGCCTTCTGTCGTATTGGGCCGTGCAAAAAGGAACTTTAGCCTCCCGGGCGCGGGTCAATAGCTGGTGAAAGGCTCTAGCTTCAATGTTTTGCGGACATTGTCCGTTTTTATCTTT
The DNA here is from genome assembly GCF_041381355.1 of Pseudomonas sp. LM13. Classification (NCBI taxonomy): domain Bacteria; kingdom Pseudomonadati; phylum Pseudomonadota; class Gammaproteobacteria; order Pseudomonadales; family Pseudomonadaceae; genus Pseudomonas; species Pseudomonas sp. LM13. The sequence continues at coordinate 74,453 of NZ_JACBXH010000018.1, read as the reverse complement.
GCAGACTGTTTACTGATTTGAATCCGTTTAAGGAGAAAGGAATGCTGATTCTGACTCGCCGGGTTGGAGAAACCCTGATGGTGGGTGACGATGTGACTGTCACTGTGTTGGGTGTGAAAGGAAACCAGGTACGTATCGGCGTGAATGCCCCCAAGGAGGTGGCGGTGCATCGAGAGGAGATCTACCAGCGGATCCAGAAAGAGAAGGATCAGGAACCAAGCCACTAATTTTTCTGTAATTTTTGGCTTTGCAAACGGGGTAAAGATGGGTATTATGCGCCCCGTGTTGCGGAGAGGTGGCCGAGTGGCCGAAGGCGCTCCCCTGCTAAGGGAGTACACCTCAAAAGGGTGTCGGGGGTTCGAATCCCCCCTTCTCCGCCATTTTGCGTTCTAGGGTTTGATGGTCGCGGCAGGTCACTTTCGAAGCTGAAAGTAGAGCGCCAAATTGCTTGACCATCAGTCTTCACTCCCTATAATGCGCACGCTCAGCGCACTCATAGCTCAGCTGGATAGAGTACTCGGCTACGAACCGAGCGGTCGGAGGTTCGAATCCTCCTGAGTGCGCCATACTTCGAACGATCGGCAGTGATGCGGATCGCTCAAGCAACCAGCAGTGATCTGGTCTACCAAGCGCTTACGCACTCATAGCTCAGCTGGATAGAGTACTCGGCTACGAACCGAGCGGTCGGAGGTTCGAATCCTCCTGAGTGCGCCAATCAAGAAAGGGCCTGCAGCGATGCAGGCCCTTTTTTTATTTCCGTGTCCCTATCGTCCGCCCGTTACGCAGCCGTGCTCGTCGAAGCTGACTGTGCGCAGCTGGCCGCCGCTGTCGCGGAAGCGCAGGCGTGTCTTGCCGTTGTTGCTGGTGACGCTTTCCGGACTGCCTAGCGCGCTTTCCACGTCACTACGCGTCATGCCTGCGCGGATCTGCTTGCTGATGATTGCGCTGCGCCGCTCGCTTCCTGTCACCCGGTTGCCGCAACCATCTTCCCTCTGCGCAACGATCTCCAATCCTTCCGCCTTCCTGCGAGCAGCGCGCTTTCTGGGAACTGCCATGGGCACGGCCTTGCCGGAGCTCGGTGTTGGGCTCACAGCCTTTTGCCGATGCTGATGCTGGTCTTCTGGGCACCCCTGCTGACTGAAGGTCACGTGTCCGGACTGGTCGGTGCAGCGGTACACCATTGCCGAAAAAGCCGGATTTGCCAGCAAAAGCAGGCCCGTACAAATAAACAGTGCTTTCATTTCGTCCTCCTTGACTAAGCAACTGTACTGCAGGCTACTCAATAAAAAGGGTCTTGGCATCTGTGTCTCCTTGTCTCGTGAAGACGTCGACAGAACGTCGGCTTTGTCGAGTTAGGCGAGCCCGTTCATGCGCGTCGCATGCGGGTCGCCTGGAATAGCTGTAGTTGAGCGCATCGGCTGCGCCGTCGCGATGTTATGATTGCCGCATCTGCCCCTCAGGGTTTGTGGAACAACCTTCCCGTATGGACTTACCCAGTAGTCGCTCACGTTTCCCGGTTGCCAATCAGCTATTGATTGAATGATTTCCCCTGGCGCGCTCTCGGCCGGGGGTGGAGTGCGCCATGACAGAAGTAGAAGCAAAAAAGCCTCAAGAAACCCTGCAGGATCGCCTGGCGCAGGTGGTCGAGCTGCTGCAGCGTCATCGGCTTGGTGAAGAGGGTGGGGTTCGTCAGGATGGTCAGCCGGCAGTTCTGAGTGAGGATTATGACCAGGGGCTGATTCTTGCAGAGCTGCAGCGCAAGCTCGATGAGCTGCACCCGGCCGACGTCGCCCATATTCTCGAAGCCTTGCCGCTCGAAGAGCGACTGACTGTCTGGCAGCTGGTCAAGGCCGAGCGTGATGGCGACATTCTGCTCGAGGTTTCCGACGCGGTCCGTGAAACGCTGATCGCAGACATGGACGACCACGAGTTGCTTGCTGCGGCCAAGGAAATGGACGCCGATGAGCTGGCGGATCTAGCGCCCGAACTGCCGCGCGATGTCGTTCATGAGCTGATGGAAAGCCTTGACGCGCAGCAGCGTGAGCGAGTGCGTTCGGCCCTGTCCTATGAGGAGGATCAGGTCGGTGCGTTGATGGACTTCGAGATGGTCACCATTCGCGAAGACGTCAGTCTGGAGGTTGTGCTTCGCTACCTGCGTCGCCTGAAAGAACTCCCCGGTCATACCGACAAACTGTTCGTGGTCGACTACGACGGCGTGCTCAAGGGTGTGCTGCCGATCAAGCGGCTGCTGGTGAACGATCCAGACAAACAGGTCGCCGAAGTGATGGCAAGTGATCCGGTCACCTTTCATCCGGATGAGGACGCCTATGATGCGGCACAGGCATTCGAGCGCTATGACCTGGTCTCCACGCCGGTTGTGGATAAGGGCGGCAAGCTGATCGGCCGACTGACTATCGACGAGATGGTCGACCTCATTCGTGAGGAAAGCGAAAGCGAAGTGCTCAACATGGCCGGTCTGCGCGAGGAGGAGGATATCTTCGCCTCGGTCTGGAAATCGGTACGCAACCGGTGGGCCTGGCTGGCGGTGAACCTGGTGACGGCGTTCGTCGCCTCGCGAGTGATCGGCCTGTTTGACGGCTCCATCGAGAAGCTGGTTGCGCTGGCGGCGCTGATGCCAATTGTCGCAGGCATCGGCGGCAACTCCGGCAACCAGACGATCACCATGATCGTTCGCGCCATGGCGCTGGATCAGGTGGGTACCGGCAACACTGCGCGGCTGCTGCGCAAGGAAGTTGGAGTCGGGCTGGTCAACGGGCTTGTCTGGGGTGGCGTCATCGGTGCGGTGGCTTGGTGGCTATACGGTAGCTGGTCTCTGGGGGTCGTGATGACCGCCGCAATGACGCTGAATCTGCTGCTGGCCGCCTTGATGGGGGTGCTGATTCCGATGACTCTTGCGCGTCTCGGGCGTGATCCGGCAATGGGGGCAAGCGTGATGATCACGGCCATGACCGATAGTGGCGGGTTCTTCATTTTTCTCGGATTGGCGACGATTTTTCTGCTGTAGCGCGACTTTTCGCGTCCTGTAGGGGTTTGCCTTGTTTCTCTGTTTCGGCTAAGGTTCGGCCGTTTCGCGTGTCGCGAAACCTGTCCGAACCAACGCAGCGAATAACAAGCAGCTCGAGCTGCTGACAAGGGAACTCCCGATGACCCCCAGCCAACTTCTGCTCGAAGGCGTCGAACTCATGCTATTCGGCATCGGTTTCGTCTTTGCCTTCCTCGTTCTGTTGATCCTCTGCATTCGCCTGATGTCCTACCTTACCGGTCGCTTCGTAAGCGTCCCGGAGCCTCAGCTAGCGGCTGCGCCAGTCACCAGTGCGGGCGCGGATGCGGATACGCTCGCGGCAATCAAGGCCGCCATTCATCAACACCGCGCGCGCCGCGGTTGACTCTGGAAAGGGAGTTCCTTCCATGACCATTGCTAAACAGCCACTCGGCATCACCGACGTGGTGCTGCGTGATGCGCACCAGTCCATTCTCGCCACGCGCGTCCGCCTGGAAGACATGCTGCCGATCGCAGCCAAGCTCGACCAGGTCGGGTTCTGGTCGGTTGAGAGCTGGGGGGGCGCTACGTTCGACGCCTGTATTCGCTACTTGGGCGAAGACCCCTGGGAGCGCATTCGTGAGTTGAAGAAGGCGATGCCCAATACGCGTCAGCAGATGCTGCTGCGCGGGCAAAACCTGTTGGGCTATCGCCACTATGCCGACGATGTAGTGGAAAAGTTCGTCGAGCGCGCAGCTGTCAACGGCGTGGACGTGTTCCGTGTATTCGATGCGATGAATGATCCGCGTAATCTGGAAACGGCTCTGCGCGCGGTGAAGCAGCAAGGCAAACATGCTCAGGGCACAATTTCCTATACCACCAGCCAGGTGCATACGCTGGACATGTGGGTCGATCTGGCTAAGCAGATCGAGGATATGGGTGCCGACTCTGTAGCAATCAAGGACATGGCCGGCATCCTGACGCCCTATATGGCGTTCGAGCTGGTCTCGCGCCTGAAGGCCAGCCTGGCAATTCCCGTCCATATGCAGTGCCATGCCACTGCCGGCCTGTCGTCTGTTGCCATTCTCAAGGCCGTGGAGGCAGGTATCGACAATGTCGACACCGCAATCTCCTCCCTGTCGATGACCTATGGCCATTCCCCGACCGAGTCGGTGGTCGCCATGTTCCAGGGCACCGAGCGTGATACCGGGCTCGACCTGGAGCTGCTGGAGGAGATTGCCGCGTACTTCCGTGAGGTGCGGAAGAAGTATGCGAAGTTCGAGGGTAACCTCAAGGGCGTCGACTCGCGCATCCTGGTCGCCCAGGTACCGGGCGGGATGCTCACCAACATGGAAAGCCAGCTCAAGGAGCAGGGCGCTCAGGACAAGTTCGACCAGGTCCTGGCCGAGATTCCGCGTGTGCGCGAAGACCTTGGCTTCATTCCGCTGGTGACGCCAACTTCGCAGATCGTTGGCACCCAGGCAGTGATCAATGTACTGACCGGTGAGCGCTACAAGTCGATCACCAAGGAAACCGCCGGTGTGCTCAAGGGCGAGTACGGTGCGGCGCCGGCGCCATTCAACGCCGAGTTGCAGGCGCGCGTGCTTGACGGTGCCGAGGTCATAACCTGCCGTCCTGCAGATCTGCTGCAGCCGGAGATGGAGCGGCTGGCAGCCGAGCTCGAGGGGCTGGCTCGCGAGAAGAACATCAAGCTGGCTGATGATGCCATCGACGACGTCCTGACCTACGCATTATTTCCACAGATTGGCCTGAAGTTCCTCGAGAATCGCGGCAACCCCGCGGCGTTCGAGCCGGCACCCACCGGCAGCGAACCGCCGGTGCGCGAGCCGGGCAAGCCGGAGGTTTACACCGTCGAGGTCAACGGCAAGTCGTTCGTTGTGCAGGTCAACGAGGGCGGCGACATCGAAGGCATCAAGCCGCTCGGCGCTGATCCTGCGGCCGGCGCCGCCATTGCCAGCTCGACTGCGGCCGTTCCGGCTGGTGGAGAGCCGCAGCCGGCACCGCTGGCCGGCAACATATTCAAGGTGCTGGTGCAGCCTGGGCAGCTCGTCCAGGAGGGTGACCTGGTGGTGATTCTCGAAGCCATGAAAATGGAAACCGAGATCCGTGCGTTCAAGGCCGGCACTGTTGCTTCGGTCAACGTCAAGGTTGGCGACGCGGTTTCGGTCGGCGACAGCTTGCTGAGCATCGCTTAAGGGGAGTTGCATGGATAAGTTGCTCAAGCTGTGGCAGGGAACCGGTCTTTATCACCTAGAACCTGGGCAGGCATTGATGATTCTCGTCTGTCTGGGGCTGATCTACCTGGCCATCCGCAAAGGCTTCGAACCGCTGCTGCTGATTCCGATCGGTTTCGGCGGCATCCTGGCGAACATTCCGGTGGCCAACATGGGGGAGGGTGCCGGCATCCTTCACCTGTTCTATGAAGTCGGCCTGCCGACCAGCGTGTTCCCATTGCTGATCTTCATGGGTGTCGGAGCGATGACCGATTTCGGTCCGATGCTCGCCAACCCGAAGACGCTGTTGCTTGGGGCCGCGGCGCAGTTCGGCATCTTCGCTACGCTGCTCGGTGCGCTGGCGCTTACCGCCGCCGGTATTCCGGGTATGGAGTTCACGTTGCGTGAGGCCGCCTCGATCGCGATCATCGGCGGCGCAGACGGCCCCACCTCGATTTTCGTGACGTCCAAATTAGCGCCTGAGTTACTCGGCCCTATTGCCGTCGCGGCTTACTCCTACATGGCGCTGGTACCGCTGATACAGCCGCCGATCATGCGCGCCATGACGACCAAGGAAGAGCGCGCCATTGTCATGACGCAGCTGCGACATGTGAGTCAGGTCGAGAAGATCGTCTTTCCGCTGGTCCTGTGTTTGCTGGTGGGCCTCTTGCTGCCTGATGCGGCGCCGTTGGTCGGCATGTTTGCATTCGGCAATCTGCTGCGTGAGTGCGGTGTCGTTGACCGTCTGGCTGACACGTCGCGCAATGCGCTGATCAACATCGTCACCATCGCGCTGGGCCTTACCGTGGGTTCCAAGCTGTCCTCGGAGGCGTTTTTGCAGCTGAAAACGCTCGGCATATTGGTGCTGGGAATGGTGGCCTTCTGCGGCGGCACCGCCGCGGGGATCTTCATGGCAAAACTGATGAACCGTTTCAGTCAGAACAAGATCAATCCCCTGATTGGTTCGGCAGGCGTGTCCGCGGTTCCGATGGCTGCGCGTGTATCCAACAAGGTGGGGCTGGAGGCTAATCCACAGAACTTCCTGCTGATGCACGCCATGGGCCCGAACGTGGCTGGGGTTATCGGCTCAGCCGTGGCTGCCGGCGTTTTGCTCAACTTTGTTGGCTAGCTGACCTCTAGGTAGATTGTTCATCCGCGGTGGCTGTGGAGGCTTGGTAGCGCGGCCTCCGTAAGCCTTCTAGGTGGCGGATGAACAACCGTAAATCCGACCGCCGCTCCTTGAGTCGATTCTTTGCGGTGCCCAGGGGATCGAACAAGTCGCGGGGGCAAAGAGCGACAGTCAGCAGAGCTCTGCCGGGTGACCTTTCGCTGACTTCTTCGCCGCTTGGGTTTTTCCGTCTCCGGGTGGGCCCTGTCTTTCGCGCACCTATGACTAGGCCGAGCACTTCATCCTGGCGCAGCCTACGCAGAAGGGCTTGCCTAGCTGCGCTCGGTAGTTCGGAATCATCATGCTATCTGCCAGCCTGGCTGTGTCCCACGATTGCCGTCGGCCATAAGTCAGCCTCGGGCGCAGTTACCTTTTGCCGAGGATCAAGCTTGAAAAATGGTGGTGCTGGGGCTGGCTGCTTCATGCATCAGCAGGGGGCGATGCATCGCAGTTGCTGGAGTAGCAGAGAAGAGTTCAGGGAGTGGTAGGCGTGGGGGCAGTGTGCGTCGTGCCTGGCGACGTCATGGCGCGTCAGTGAATACCAAGTATCAGGCAGGACCTGAAGGCCCTGCCTGATGCCCGTCAGGCTTCTTCCTTGGCCAGCTCGGTGTCCTGAGCGATCAACGCGATAAGGGCGTTTTGCTGGCGGTGAGCGAGCTGCCTGAATCGCTGTAGGAGTTCCCGCTCATGCAACGATAGCTCTGGACTGTCCAGGCGCATGCTGAGGTCTTCATCGAGCGCACCTTCCTGTAGCAGGCTTTGCTCTAGCCTCGCGATTATCTCGGAATTCATGCTGCGATGATGATTGCGCGCCACTTCAGCGATGCGTTCGCGCATACCGTCGGGAAGTCGTACGACGAATTTGTCAGCCGTGCGGCTGGAATAAACTGCCTGTTTCATAGGGCGCATAATTAACCGGTTAGTCAGGTGGGCGTGCTGGCGTATTGCCGGGGTAGTCACCGGTCTGACAACCACCAGTACCTTGCTGTTCCGTCTGCCGGTAAAAATTATGGAGACGGCTTCATGGCGCCAATTGTACGACGAACCAGGGATTAGTAAAGACCTTGTGCTGTCAAAGTGCCTTTACTGTGATGCAGTGCCTCATGGGTGCTGCGGTTAGCGTAATACCGGGTCGAATTTGACTCTGCGGCCGATGATCGCAGTGATAAGAAAGAGCACGCCGAAGACGCCTAGGCCGGCTTTCAGCGTCGTGCTCGAGAAAGCCGTGCCTTCTGGAAACAGGTATGCGCCGCAGGCACAGGCAATCGTTACCACCAGGCAAGTCAGTGCGGATTTAGACATGAAAGACCCCTTCTCTTTTTTTGCGGAACCTAGCTGGCGTTTACCAATCACTAGAAGACCCAGCGTTGCGGTTGCGCAGGGATGGCTGTTTCCGTGGCGCTGAGCGTCGTTGCCTGTGCGCTGGGAATGGTGCCGGAGTACTGCAGAGACAGCCGAGATGTCGGCTCGTAGGTCACCTGTGAAAGCTCGGCTGGTGGGAGTTGCAAGGCGGTCAGAGCTGCGAATGCGAATCCTGCACCAAGAAGAAAGGCCGGCTTGATCATGAGCGTTATCCTTCGCGTCACGTTGAGTGTGCCTTACTCTTTGCAGCTGTCATGCCAAAGTTTAACGATAAAAAAGTCTTTAAAAATCAATAATTTAAGTGTGTTGCTATGCTGGTCTGGATTGCGCTTTGCACGGGGCGTAGTTGAGGTCCATGCAAAATGCAATGCACGGTTCCCTGGAGCTGGTGCCGATGGTTTGTCGAGTATGGGCACGCACTGCGTGGGGCATGACAAAAGGCCCTGGTGTCGCTAAGATGCCGCCCGCGTGATCCGGTCCCAGTAGCTCAATTGGATAGAGCATCCCCCTCCTAAGGGGAAGGTTGTGAGTTCGAACCTCGCCTGGGACGCCATAGCGCCCTGTTCGCCGGCAGGGTGTGAGGGCAGAGAGCTCCTGCCATACGAAGGGCGGCTTAGCCGAATGGGGTCGCGGCGCTATCGCGGCGAGCGTCGCGCTGTAGTTGGTAGACGAGACGTTCTATCTGGCGCTGTGTCTGCCCGCTGAGGCGATGAAAGCGAAAGCCGCACAACGATATGTCCCGCTTCTCATCGACTACGAGATGGCGAAGCTCGACATCGCTCTGGATCTGTCCGATCGGCAGCTTGGCTGCCAGTTCGTATACCTGGCCAGTCTGTAGGTTGCCCTGGTGGTTGCCCTTGATGCTGAGCTTGCACCCTGTGGCCGAAATATCGAGTAGTCGCCCTTCCAGCGCCGTGCGCACCGAAGCGCCGCCAAGCTGCGCGGCCACCGCGGTTTCGTTGAGCTGTGCGCGATATGCATTGCGCCGCTGGTGGTAGGTCAGTTCTGCCGGGGTTGGGATCCAGTAGCAGCGAGCACCGTCAATTTCGCCTAGATGAACCTCTCGGTCGCTCGTCCAAGAGATTCTGGCGCCTTCGTAGAAGCCTTCGATGTTGATCGGCTCGCCCTGAAGCAGTAGGCGCTCGCCGTCATTGGGGATCAGCTCATCCAGTGCGATCCATCCGGTTTCCCGGTTCATCTGCACCAGAAAGCTCTGATAGCGCTGATTGCGCTCATGGAACCGAAGGGTCAGCGCGATGTTGTTATCGAGAAGCGGACGCAGGTTGGCATAAATCTCCAGTGGTGCGGTCAGCAGCTTGGGAGGTTGTGGGCCGTCTTCGTCCAGAAATAGGCTAGACACGGTCCTGTGCTCTCCGGTGCGTTGTGCTCACCATCGTGTTGCGTCCTTACTTGTTGCTCTTGTTCGTTCAGGCCTGGCTCAGTGGCCGCTGCTGCTTGTTTTTCGCTGCGCTTCCGCGATTGTCGTAGAGGCTGGGAGTGTCGTCCTTGCCTTGCAGGATCTTCAGCATTTCACCCAGCGTGCTCTGATTGGCTCGTATCAGGCGGCCGTTACGCTCGTTCGCAGAGCGACAGCGTTCGAGTTCAGTTTCGAGAAGCTTGGCCTGTTCGAGCAGGGCTTCGCCTTGCTCGATCCGACTCGCCGCGATTTCCAGGCCTGCCCTGTCGGGGCTCAGCCGCTGGTCGACAAGCCATTGGCTGCGTTGAGCACTGTGCTGGCCAAGCAAGGCGAGCAGGGGCTGCTTCTTGCTCAGTGTGGCTTCCAGTTCGACCAGATTGCGATCACCCAGCGCTGCAAACTCCTGATCAATAAGCTCAAGGAGTTGGCGGGCTATGCCGATATCGTCGGTCAGTTGCTCAAGCACTGCAGCGTCATGCATGTCGGAACTCGGGGCGGATTCGTATGAAAAATGGGCCCGGGCTTAGCGTTGCGTTTCGAACGCCAGGAGCTTGGCTGCCACGCGTGCACTGTCGACCTGGTAGGAGCCATCGGCAATCGCTTGCCTGAGTTTGGCCACGCGCTCCTGATCGACCGCAGGCTGATCGTTCAATTTGTCGGTCGCTTGCTGCAGGCGCTGAGCTTCGGGGCTCAGTTGCACGGTATCACCGGTAGTGTTGGTGCCAGCGGTTTTGCTTGCCTCGCCGGTCGTCTCCTGTTGCGGAGCGGCCGCGCGCTCGTTGCTTTGCACACTGTTACGCCCGGTGGGGGCATTCAGTGGGCTGTTGGGTCGATTGAAGTCGATGACCATGATGCAAACCTCGAAGGAATCAGGACGCTTGCCATGTGTTCGGCAACAATGGACAGAACTTTAGCGTTTTTTTCTTTGGAGCACACGGAAAAGCTACCTGCCGCGGCCTCATCTACATCGCAACTTCGACCTGACCGGGTGCGACTACCCGAGCCTTTACCGTGCGGCCGGAACGGCGGTTCTTTACCGGAATCTGTTTGCCCGGAACACCGTCAGCCATGGCTTCACCGGGCATGCGCACGCTGATCGTGCCGGATCTCGCCGTGATGACGACATGGTCGCCCTTGCGCACGGCCTTCGCCAGCTCGATCTGGTTGGGTGCGATCACCTGGTCGGGCTGCACCGGCCGAGTTAGCTTGGTGCCCAGCACTTCATCGAACCGGGTCAGATAGCCCTGGCTAAGGTTCGAGACGTCTCGCTCCGCGATGCTGACGTCGCTTTCGCTCAATACCGTATCCCGCAGCAGTGATTTGCTGGCCACGATGACATGTCGATACAGTCTTACCTGTGCCGGGACGAAAACCGACCATGGACTGCTGCCCTGGCAGCTTACCCGTACGGTGACGCGGCCGATGGGGGCGCTCGTACTGGTCAGGCTTGCTGTCAGTGGCTGATCGCACTGGTTTAGTCGCAGGCGCGGGTCGAGTCGGCTCACCTCGACTTCATGGCGCGCCTGGATGTCAGTGCGGCTTAAATAGTCGACCACTGAACCCTCAAGAAACTGTTCAGTCACGTCGATAAGCTGTTTGGAATGTGACATGGTTGACGCATGGGCAAGCTGCCCTATCGCGCACAGCGCAACGAGCACCGCTGCGCTTTTTCGCAGTATCTGGCTATCGCGCCGGAAAATGGTCATATGGACGTTCATATCCCAAACAAAGCAAGGGGCGTGCCGTCACTTTAAGGTCGCCAGCCCCGATAATCTGCACGCAGAGAGGAAGACTGGCATGGCCGGTGTATTGGATTCGGTTAACCAGCGTACCCAGTTGGTGGGTCAGAATCGCCTTGAGTTGCTGCTGTTTCGCCTGGAGGGTGAGCAGTTGTATGGGATCAACGTGTTCAAGGTCCGAGAGGTGCTGCAGTGTCCTCGGTTGACCATCATGCCCAAGTGTGGGCGGGTGGTGCGCGGCGTGGCGAGCATTCGCGGCAGTACCTTGCCGATACTCGATCTGTCTCTCGCGACCGGCAAATCCGCGCTGATGGACGTGCAAAATTCCTTTGCGGTGATTACCGAATACAACAATCGTACGCTCGGGTTTCTGGTGCGTTCGGTCGAGCGAATCGTCAACCTGAACTGGGAGGCCATCTTGCCTCCACCCAAGGGCGCGGGACGAAATCACTACCTGACTGCCGTTACGCACATCGACAACAAGCTGGTCGAAATCATCGACGTGGAGAAGGTACTGGCCGAGGTGGCGCCGACCTCCGAGGAGATTTCGCCTAATGTCGTGGACGAGGACACTCGGAACAAGGCGCTCTCCTGCCGCGTTCTGATCGTCGATGACTCGTCGGTGGCGCGCAAGCAGATCACGCGATGCCTGGAGAACCTTGGGGTCGAAGTCATCAAGTTGAACGACGGGCGCGAGGCCCTCAACTACCTGAAGCGGATGGCGGATGAGGGCAAGAACCCAGCTGAAGAATTCCTGATGATGATTTCCGATATTGAAATGCCGGAAATGGATGGCTATACCCTGACTACCGAGGTGCGGCACGATCCGCGCATGCATGGTATGCATATACTGCTGCATACTTCGCTTTCCGGTGTGTTCAACCAGAACATGGTGAAGCGGGCGGGTGCGGATGATTTTCTCGCCAAGTTCCAGCCTGACGATCTTGCAGCCCGGGTGGCTGATCGGATCAGGCAGGCGGATGCAAACTGAGGCTCGGTCCTCTACATGATGGTGAGGCTTTATTGGTGTCAGTCGATCTGGATTTCGAGCAGTTCCGGGTATTCCTTGAAAAGACGTGCGGCATCCTGCTGGGCAGCAACAAGCAGTATTTGGTGTCCAGTCGCCTGAACAAGCTGATGGAGCAGCAGGGCATCAAGACGCTTGGTGACCTGGTCAGGAAGATTCAGGCGCAGCCGCGCAGCGGGCTGCGCGAGTTGGTGGTCGATGCGATGACGACCAACGAAACGCTGTGGTTCCGCGATACCTATCCGTTCGAAGTGCTCAAGGCGCGGGTTTTGCCCGAAATGTTGAAAGGCGCGTCCGGCCAGCGGCTGCGAATCTGGTCCGCCGCATGCTCCTCGGGGCAGGAGCCATATTCGCTGTCCATGGCCATCGACGAGTATGAGCGCGGCAACCCGAGCCAGCCAAAAACTGGGGTGCAAATCGTTGCGACCGAACTGTCCGGTGCCATGCTTGCTGCCTGCAAAGCTGCCGAATACGACAGTCTTGCAATTGCCCGCGGCCTATCGAGCGAACGTCTGCAGCGATATTTCGATGTCAAGGCGCCGGGCCGGTGGGCGGTGAAGCCTGCGATCCGCTCGCGCGTCGAGTTTCGCGTCCAGAACCTGCTCGACAGCTACGCGGCTCTGGGTAAGTTCGACATCGTTTTTTGCCGTAACGTATTGATCTACTTTTCCGCGGATGTGAAGAAGGACATCCTCAAGCGTATTCATGCCACGTTACGCCCTGGAGGCTATCTCTTCCTCGGTGCATCCGAGGCCCTCAATGGTCTTCCGGAGCTGTACCAGATGGTGCAGTGCAGTCCGGGCATCATCTACAAGGCCAAGTAATCGTTCCAGAGAGCGGCAGAAAACTGTCGCGTCTGTGCTCCAAACGCGGCAAAAAGGCGGTAAGCCCTTGCCGCTTTTGACGCCGAAGGCTCGGCTTCCTCCCTTTATATCCTTGTAAATCAAGCTCTTGATGCGTCTGGCACGACACTTGCTCCTGTGTGCGCAAGCAGACTGTACCCGACAGAGGGCAGATCAATGAGCATCAGTTTCGACAAGGCATTGGGCATTCACGAGAAGGCGTTGGGCTTTCGCTCGCAGCGTGCCGAGGTGCTGGCCAACAATATCGCTAACGCCGATACCCCCAATTACAAAGCCCGTGATCTCGACTTCGGTAGCGTGCTTGCCGAACAGGCGGCGCGTAGCCAGGGCAGCTTCGGCGTTACCCGAACCAGCGAAAAGCACATCGCCGCCGAGGGGGTGGAGATCGCCGATGCCTCGTTGCGCTTTCGTACGCCGGCACATCCCTCGCTCGACCAGAACACCGTCGATCTGCAGATCGAGCAATCCAACTATGCGAAGAATGCCGTGGATTTCCAGGCGAGCTTCACCCTGCTCAATAGCAAGTTCAAAGGGCTGATGAATGCCCTGCGCGGCGAATAAAGGAGTGCCTCATGTCTCTTAGCAGCGTTTTCAACATTGCCGGTAGCGGCATGAGTGCACAGAGCACTCGCCTGAACACCATTTCCAGCAACATCGCCAACGCCGAGACCGTTTCGTCAAGCGTCGATCAGACTTACCGGGCACGCCATCCGGTATTCGCCACTGTCTTGCAGCAGGCCAACGGCCAGCCCGACCAGTCGCTGTTCGCCGGCCAGGACCAGGCCGGGGTTGGCGTTCAAGTGCTGGGCGTGGTCGAGGACCAGAGCGAGTTGCAGGCCCGCTACGAGCCCAATCATCCAGCCGCCGACGAAAGCGGGTATGTCTATTACCCGAACGTCAATGTGGTGGAAGAGATGGCCGATATGATTTCGGCCAGTCGCGCCTTCCAGACCAACGCCGAACTGATGAACACGGCCAAGACCATGTTGCAGAAAGTGCTGACGCTGGGTCAGTGATAGTTACGAGAGCGCACTATGAGCACTACGAACGGCGTTGGTGGTACCGGCTCGATACTGGATCAGTACCAGTTTGGTGAAAACCGCGAAGCCAAAGGCAACGAGCTTGGCAAGAACGAGTTCCTTGAGTTGTTGGTCGCCCAGATGAACAACCAGAACCCGTTGGAGCCTCAGGAAAACGGCGAATTCATTGGTCAGCTAGCGCAGTTCAGCACCGTGGAAGGCGTCGAGAAGCTCAACTCGAGCATGCAGACAATCCTGTCTGGCTACCAGTCGTCTCAGGCGCTGCAGGCTTCGTCGCTGGTAGGCCGAAAAGTCATCGTGCCGAGCGACAAGGCTGTGGTCGATACCAGCGAGACCTTCAAGGCCAGCCTGGTATTGCCGACCTCCAGCAGCAACGTTTTCGTGAACATCTATGACAGCACCGGTGCTTCGGTCGGGCGCGTGAACATGGGGCAGCAGGAAGCCGGCAACGTGTCCTTCATGTGGGACGGCAAGGACTCCAGCGGCAATGTCTTGCCGCCCGGTACCTATCGCTTCGAGGCGCAGGCTACCTATCAAGGCGAAACCAAAGGGCTTTACACCTTGCTGCCGGCGAACGTCGACAGCGTGACGCTTGGGCAGAACGGCGGGGAGCTGATGCTCAACCTTGCCGGTATCGGCAGTATCGGCCTCTCCCAGGTCCAGATCATCGGACAATAACCGCCGGCACCTCGGCAAAGGAGCGATTCCATGTCCTTCAATATCGGTCTTAGCGGTCTTCGTGCTGCGAGCAAGGATCTCAACGTCACCGGTAACAACATCGCCAACGCCGGTACCGTGGGCTTCAAGCAGTCGCGCGCGGAGTTCTCCGACGTCTACGCGGCTTCAGTGTTGGGCACCGGCAAGAACCCGCAGGGCAGCGGTGTGCTGATGTCCAACATCTCGCAGCAATTCAACCAGGGCAACATCAACTACACCCAGAATGCACTCGACCTGGCAATCAATGGCAACGGCTTTTTCCAGGTCAGCAACAACGGTGCGGTGAGCTACACCCGCGCCGGTTACTTCGGTACCGACCGCGAGGGTTTTCTGGTCGACAATTTTGGCTACAAGCTGCAGGGCTTCCCGGTCGACGGTAACGGCAATCTGCAGAATGGCGTTGTGGGTAATCTGCAGGTGCAGACGACCAATCAGGCGCCGAAGGCCACCAGTCAGATCGATACGGCGTTCAACCTGAATTCGACGCAAAAGCCGCCAGTTGCTGGGCTAGCCTTCGATCCGGCCGACCCTACTACATACAATAGTTCCACATCGGTGAATATTTACGATTCGCAAGGTAATGCGCATGTCATGACCCAGTACTTCATAAAGACTGATGCGAACAACTGGGATATGAAGGTGTTGATTGATGGTCGTAGCCCTAACGATCCGGAGGAAGATCCGCCGCAGCCGTATGTGATGGGGCTTACATTTGATGCGTCCGGTGCGCTAGAGACCGTGACTGATGATGGTTCCGGTTTTTTCACTGTCGATAATGCAACCAAAAGGGTCACACTCAACGCTGCTAGTAGCCCTTCTGGTGGCTGGACTCCTGCAATCTCCGACGGCGGCTCTCCCGCCACATGGTCATTTAACGGTGCTCTAGCCAACCCCGATGGAATCGTCTTTGACTTTTCCAAATCAACGCAGTACGCCAGTGCTTTTGCCGTCAACAATGTCGCGCAGGATGGCTATACCACTGGTGAGCTGGCCGGCCTGGAAATCGACGATACCGGTGTGATCTTTGCTCGTTACACCAATGGTCAGTCCAAGGTGCAAGGGCAGATCATTCTGGCCAACTTCGCCAACGTCCAAGGCTTGACTCCGGTCGGCAAGACGCAGTGGGTGCAGTCGTTCGAATCCGGCGAGCCGGTGGTCGGCACGCCTGGCTCGGGTACGCTGGGTGCGCTACAGGCCGGTGCGCTGGAAGACTCGAACGTCGAGTTATCCGATCAGCTGGTCAACCTGATCGTGGCTCAGCGCAACTATCAGGCCAACGCCAAGACTATCGAAACCGAAAGCGCGGTGACGCAAACCATCATCAATCTGCGCTGACAGCGGCAACGAATAATTGCCGCTGACGGCAGTATTCCGCCGCTGATAACGAAAAAGGCCCGTGAGGGCCTTTTTCGTTTGTAAAACTTTCTTTGTGATCAGCAGGTTATGGTTAGTTTGTAGGGGTGGCATGCGCCTTGCATTTTCGTTCACAACAGAATCGCTAGTGTCAAACTCGCGTCTCGGAGAAGCCGATGGACAAGATGCTCTACGTGGCCATGACCGGTGCCAGCCAGAATGCGCGGGCCCAGCAGGCTCATGCCAACAATCTGGCGAATATTTCCACAACCGGGTTTCGCCGGGATTTTGAGCAGGCGCGCTCGATGCAGGTTTTTGGTGACAGCCATCCAGCGCGGGTTTATGCAATGTCGGAGCGCCCAGGCACCGATTTCACGTCGGGGACGCTCCAAGAGACCGGGCGCGATCTGGATCTCGCTGTCGAGGGCGAGGGCTGGATTGCCGTCCAGGCTCCGGATGGCAGCGAAGCATATGTCAGGACCGGTAGCCTGAATATTGACGTACTGGGCATGCTGCGTACGGCCGATGGTTTGCCTGTACTTGGCAATGGCGGGCCGATCGCAATTCCTCCAGAGGAAAAGATCGACGTTGGCCAGGACGGCACCATCAGCATCCGCGCCCTGGGGGAGAACCCGAACATCGTGGTCACAGTGGACCGGATAAAGCTGGTCAATCCCGATCCGCAGCAGCTGGAGAAGGGCACCGATGGCCTGATTCGGCTGAAGGACGGTCAGCCCGTCGAGGCCGATGCCAACGTTCGGGTGGTATCTGGATTCCTGGAAACCAGCAACGTCAACGCGGTAGCCGAGATGACGTCCATCCTGGCCTTGTCTCGCCAGTTCGAACTGCACGTAAAGATGATGCGCACCGCCGAAGATGATGCGGCTGCCATGGCGCGCGTACTGCAACTCAGCTAATAGCGTGGCGCCAGCGCCGCACGAGGAGAAAGCTCATGCTTCCAGCACTTTGGGTCAGCAAGACCGGTCTGTCCGCTCAGGACATGAACCTGACGACCATTTCCAACAACCTCGCCAACGTGTCCACCACCGGCTTCAAGAAGGACCGTGCCGAGTTTCAGGACCTGCTCTATCAGATTCGCCGCCAACCCGGTGGCCAGTCCAGTCAGGACAGCGAGTTGCCGTCCGGCCTGCAGCTGGGTACCGGTGTGCGAGTGACCGGCACGCAGAAGATTTTTACCACCGGCAGCCTGCAGACCACCGAGCAACCGCTGGACATGGCCATCAATGGACGTGGTTTCTTTCAGGTATTGCTACCCGATGGCACTGTTTCCTACACCCGCGACGGTAGTTTCCATCTGAGTTCGGACGGCCAGTTGGTGACCTCCAATGGCTATGCGCTGGAGCCCGCCATCGTTGTTCCGCCGGAAACCCAGACTTTCACCGTCGGTGAAGACGGTACCGTGTCGGTGACCACCGTGGGTAATCCGCAGCCGCAGATCATCGGCAACATCCAGACCGCCGATTTCATCAACCCGGCGGGTCTGCAGGCCATGGGCAGCAACCTGTTCCTGGAGACTGCTGCGAGCGGCGCACCGCAGGTCAGCACGCCGGGGCTCAACGGCCTGGGCACCGTGCTGCAGAACACTTTGGAGAATTCCAACGTCAGCGTAGTCGAGGAGCTGGTGAACATGATCGCCACGCAACGTGCCTACGAGATGAATTCCAAGGTCATTTCCACCGCTGACCAGATGCTGTCGTTCGTCACGCAGCAGCTCTGATCGCGGGTTTGCCGTTGTTTGCGGGTAGGCACTAGCGCTTCCCGCTGCAGTTTCGATGGCCTGTCATGGCTTGAGGTGTTTATGAGCCGTTTGCTGATTGTTGTCTCGCTATCCTCCGCACTGGCGCTGGCCGGATGTGTCGCTCCTGCGCCAAAACCGAACGATCCGTACTATGCGCCGGTGTTGCCGCGTACGCCACTGCCGGCAGCGCAGAACAATGGCGCGATCTACCAGGCGGGCTTCGAGACCAATCTCTACGACGACCGCAAGGCATTTCGCGTAGGGGACATCATCACGATCACCCTCAATGAGCGTACCCAGGCGAGCAAAAATGCCAGCTCGAAGATTTCCAAAGACAGTAATGTGGAAATGGGCCTTACATCGCTCCTGGGCAATGCGGTGAGCGTGAATAACCCTGCTGCGGGGCTCCTCCGTGACGGCGGTCCGCTTTCGTTGGATACGCAGTTTGGCGGTTCCAGCTCGACCAATGGCGCCGGCCAGGCTGGACAGAGCAACAGCCTGTCCGGTTCGATCACTGTGACCGTCTCCGAAGTACTGCCCAATGGCATTCTGGCCGTACGCGGCGAGAAGTGGCTGACCCTCAACACCGGCGACGAGCTGGTACGTATCGCCGGCCTTGTGCGTTCGGACGATATCTCTACCGATAACACTGTTTCCTCGACGCGCGTGGCTGATGCACGCATCACTTACTCGGGCACCGGTGCTTTTGCTGATGCGAGCCAGCCGGGATGGCTGAGCCGTTTCTTCGTTAGCCCGCTTTGGCCGTTCTGAGGGGCATGAAGATGATTAGAAAAGCCATCGTCTTCCTCGGATTGCTCGCCATCGGTGCGTCAGCTCATGCCGAACGACTGAAGGATGTCGCGACCATTCACGGCGTGCGCAGCAACCAGCTGATCGGCTACGGCCTGGTCGTCGGCCTGAACGGCAGCGGTGACCAGACCACCCAGACGCCATTTACGGTGCAGACCTTCAACAACATGCTGGCGCAGTTCGGCATCAAGGTGCCGGCAGGCGGCAATATCCAGCTGAAGAATGTCGCCGCGGTATCGATTCATGCCGAGCTGCCGCCGTTCGCCAAGCCGGGCCAGACCATCGACATCACCGTCTCGTCTATCGGCAACGCCAAGAGCCTGCGCGGCGGCAGCCTGCTGATGGCGCCACTCAAGGGGATCGATGGCAACGTCTATGCCATCGCCCAGGGCAACCTGGTGGTGGGCGGCTTCGATGCCGGTGGTGCCGACGGCTCGCGGATCACCGTCAACTCGCCGTCGGCGGGCCGTATTCCAGGGGGCGCGACGGTCGAGCGACCCGTGCCGAGCGGCTTCAATCAGGGCAACACGCTGACGCTGAACCTCAACCGTCCGGATTTCACCACGGCCAAGAACATTGTCGACCAGATCAATGACCTGCTCGGCCCGGGCGTGGCTCAGGCGCTGGATGGCGGCTCGATCAGCGTGACTGCGCCGCTGGATCCGAGTCAGCGGGTGGATTACCTGTCGATTCTGGAGAATCTTGAGGTCGAGGTCGGCCAAGCGGTGGCCAAGGTCATCATCAACTCGCGTACAGGTACCATCGTCATCGGCCAGAACGTGCGGGTCCAGCCTGCCGCGGTTACCCACGGCAGCCTGACGGTCACCATTACCGAGGACCCGCAGGTTAGCCAGCCCGAGCCGTTCTCCGATGGGCAGACCGTGGTGGTACCCAACTCGAAGGTGAAAGCCGAAGAAGAAGCCAAACCGATGTTCAAGTTCGGTCCGGGCACCACGCTGGATGAGATCGTCCGGGCGGTGAATCAGGTGGGTGCTGCGCCCAGCGACCTGATGGCCATTCTGGAAGCCCTGAAGCAGGCTGGCGCGCTGCAAGCCGATCTGATCGTGATCTAAGGAAAGCGACATGGAAAACCGACTCGGCAGCGGGGCGCGCGCCCTCGACAGCGGCAGTTACAACGATCTCAATCGCCTCAGCCAGCTCAAGGTCGGCAAGGACCGCGATGGTGAGGAGAACGTGCGCAAGGTTGCGCAGGAATTCGAGTCGTTGTTCCTCAACGAGATGCTCAAGTCGATGCGCTCGGCTACCGAAGTGCTGGCCAAGGACAACCCGCTGAACAGCCAGGCGACCAAGCAATACCAGGACATGTACGACCAGCAGCTGTCGGTCAGCCTCTCGAAGGAGGGCGGCGGCATCGGGCTGGCGGACGTGCTGGTGCGCCAGTTGAGCAAGCAGACCGAGACGGTGACGCGCAACAACCCGTTTGCCCAGGTCGCACGAACCGAGGGCGCGGCCTGGCCGAGCAAGCCGACGGCGGCTGCGGTCGAGTCCGGCCGGGATGATTCGCGCCTGCTCAATCAGCGTCGGCTGGCGCTGCCGGGCAAGGCGAGCGATCGCCAGCTGGCCAACGTATCGGCGACCGCTCCGACGGCGGCTGCCGAAGGCGTGCAGCCGCTGGTCAATGTCGACTGGAAGCCCGCCACGGCGTTCGTTCCGCCGAAAGACCGGCCGTTGACGGTCAATGGCGTGGAGAAGAGCGCGCCCAGTTCACCGAGCAAGACGCGCTTCAATTCGTCCGAAGAGTTCATTACCACCATGCTGCCGATGGCCGAGAAGGCTGCCGAGCGCCTGGGTATCGAGCCGCGATTCCTGGTCGCGCAAGCCGCGCTGGAAACCGGCTGGGGCAAATCCATGATCCGCCAGGCCGATGGCAGCAACAGCCACAACCTGTTCGGTATCAAGGCAACCGGCTGGAAAGGTGCCTCCGCCACCGTAACGACCACCGAATACGTCAACGGCAAGGCGACCCGCGAGAAGGCAGGCTTCCGTGCCTACGATTCGTTCGAGCAGAGCTTCGATGATTTCGTCAGCCTGCTGGAAAACAACGATCGTTATCGCACCGCCATTCAAGTGGCAAGCAACACCGGCGATTCGGAGCGCTTCGTCAATGAGCTGCAAAAGGCCGGCTACGCCACCGACCCCCAGTACGCACGCAAGATCAGTCAGATCGCGCGCAAGATGCAGACCTATCAAACCGTCGCCGATGCGAATTCGGTGCCCGCCATGCGGACCAGAGGTTAAATCATGGCTGACCTATTGAGTATTGGCCTGTCCGGCCTGGCCGCCAGCAAGACCCAGCTGTCCATCACCGGCCACAACATCACCAACGTCAACACGCCTGGCTACAGCCGTCAGGATGCGTCCCAGGCGACTCGTTCGCCGCAGTTCAGCGGTGCCGGTTACATCGGTTCGGGCACATCGCTGGTCGACGTGCGGCGCTCCTACAGCGAGTTCCTGACCAGCCAACTGCGCAGCAGCACATCGCTGAACCGCGACGTCGAGGCATACAAGAGCCAGATCGACCAGCTCGACTCACTGCTCGCTGGCACCACCACCGGCATCACGCCCTCGTTGCAGAGCTTCTTTTCGGCGCTGCAGACCGCGGCCGAGGACCCGGCAAATATTCCGGCGCGCCAGTTGGTGCTGGCCGAGGCCGAAGGTTTGGCGCGGCGCTTCAATACGGTCTACGACCGGCTCTCCGAGCAGAACAATTTCACCAACAAGCAGATGGCCGCCGTCACCGACCAGGTCAATCGTCTGGCCGGCAGCATCGGTAGTCTCAACGAGGCCATCGCCGTCGCCGCGGCCAACGGCAAGCAGCCGAACGACCTGCTCGACGCGCGCGATGAAGCGGTCCGCCAGTTGTCCGGCTATATCGGCGTGACGGTGGTGCCGCAGGACGACAGTAGCTTCAACATCTTCATCGGCAGTGGTCAGCCACTGGTGGTTGGCAGCGCGGCGGCGCGGCTCGAGGTGGTCCCGGGACAGGGCGACCCCAACCGTCATGAGGTCCAGTTCGTGAGCGGCGGATCCCGACAGGGCGTCACCTCGCAGATCACCGGTGGCGAGCTGGGCGGCCTGATCCGCTATCGCGAGGAAGTGCTGGATTCGACCATGAACTCGCTGGGCCGTCTGGCGCTGGCCGTTAGCGATCAGGTCAACACGCAGCTCGGGCAGGGGCTCGATCTGAAGGGGCAGGTCGGTACGGCATTGTTCGGCAACTACAACACCGAAGCGCTAGGCAAGCTGCGGGTTAACGCCTTTGCCGGTAACAGCAACGCACAGCCGGTAATGAACATCACCGATACCAGCTTGCTGACTACCAGTGACTATCTGATGGAATACGACGGTAGCAGCTACAAGGTAAGGCGCCTGAGCGACAACCAGCTGATGACCGTTACGGACAGCGTACCGCCTGGCACGTTGTCGATCACTGACAAGGACAACAAGAGCCAGGGCTTCCAGATTGTGCTCGGCAGTCCGGCGCCGGCGGCTGGCGACAAGTTCAGTCTCCAGCCAACCCGCCGGGGTGCGTCCGACATCCGGGCGACGCTGGATCAGGCCGATCAACTGGCGTTCGCGGCGCCGGTACGGGCTGGAGCCGGACCGCAGAACGCAGGCACCGGGGTAATTAGCCAGCCAAACATGATTGCCGGCCCTTCGCCCATCAGCATGACTGCGCTGCGGGATCTGTTCGGGAATGAAGGCGCGAGCATTAACTTCACAGCACCAAATACGCTAGAGATAACTGGCGGCACGGCACGCTTTCGCAATGTCGATAACAGCATCCAACCACCTTTAATCACGTTTTCGCCGACCACCACCATCAATTTGGGGCAGAGCAATTCGCTGGTTCTGGAGGCGGACGGATATCAATTTGAGCTTACGATGAGCGGAAAGCCCCAGGGCACGGACACATTCTCCATTGGCTTCAATTCTGGTGGCGTCTCCGATAACCGCAATGCGCTGAAGCTGGTCGATCTGCAAACGAAGCAGACAGTAGGCGTGGATGCTGCTGTGAATAGCTCCGGCTTCAGCTTTACCGATGGCTACGGCGAACTGGTCGAGCGCGTCGGTACGCTGACGGCCCAGGCGCGAATGGACAGTGAAGCGACGGGCTCGATCCTCAAGCAGGCCACTGACAACCGTGACTCGCTGTCGGCGGTGAACCTGGATGAAGAGGCGGCAAATCTGATCAAGTTCGAGCAGTACTACAACGCCTCGGCCCAGATCATTCAAGTTGCTCGCTCCTTGTTCGATACATTGATCAGCTCCTTCAGGTAATAGGTCCGCCCCCATGCGCATTTCCACCCTGCAAGCGTTCAATAACGGCGTCGCCGGTCTGCAGCGTAATTACGCCAACGCGACCCGCACCCAGGAGCAGATCAGCACTGGCAACCGCATTCTCACGCCAGCGGATGATCCGGTCGCGTCCGTGCGTCTGCTGCAACTGGAGCAGCAGCAGAATGTGCTGGGTCAGTACAACGCCAACCTGACTGCCGCGAAGAACAGCCTCACCCAGGAGGAGGTCACGCTCAATTCGGTAAACACCGTCCTGCAGCGCGTGCGAGAACTGGCCGTGCAGGCGGGCAATGGTGGTCTGAGCGCTGAAGACCGTAAATCGATTGCAGCGGAGCTGACCGAACGCGAAGACGAGCTGTTGTCGTTGATGAATACGCGCAACGCCCGTGGCGAATATCTGTTCTCAGGCTTTCAGGGAAAGACGCAGCCGTTCGTGCGCGACGGGGAAGGCAGCTACAGCTATCAGGGCGACGAAGGCCAGCGGAAGCTGCAGATTGCCAGCTCCCTGAATATTGCGATCAGCGACAACGGCAAATCGATTTTCGAAAATGTGACCAATGCGGGACGCCTCGAGGTAGATGATCCGAATAGTCTCGGTTTTCCTGTTTCGTCACCTTTGGTTAGTGATGAGGTTGCGTTCTCCAACTATCGGGGAATCCGAATAGCCTTCGATCCGGTTGTGGAAGGCAAGTACCAAGTATTCGGCATGCCTAAGGACGGTGGGGCGGAGGTTTCGCTCGGCACAAGCAATCTGGATAACGACAATGATAGCGATGACAAACTTGTGTACGGCGGCGTAACGCTGTTTGTCGGGGGGCAGCCGCCGACTGGCTCCGAGATTCTGGTTCAAGGCAAAGTGCCGGTCGCGGAAAAGCAAGGCATTCTCGATACCATCGCCAATCTTCGCTCTGCTCTGGAAGAGCCTACTACAAGCAGTGGTGGGGTCCGTGACTCAGTCGCCGTAGCCCTGACCAATCTCGACCACGGCATGATCAGCGTCGATGCGGCTCGCGGCAACATCGGTGCTCGCCTGAACGTCATCGAGACGACTCAGACCGACAACGAGGACGTCACCCTGGTGAACAAGTCCGTTCAGGCCGAGCTGCGTGAGTTGGACTACGCCGAGGCGCTTTCGCGTTTGTCTTTCCAGACAGTGATCCTCGAGGCTGCGCAGCAGAGCTACGTAAAAATCAGCGGCCTGAATCTGTTCAACGCCATGCGCTGAATAGTTTTGACGAGGTTCGCATAAACGCGGCTTGGTTTTGACATCGTCTGTGGGGTGGCTAGATTGGTTGGCGCGGAGCAGGAAGTCCCGCATAGCCACTTCAATTTCATAGGGATATGAACATGCGCAAAGCTTTTCTTGCTGCGGCTGCCTTCGCCGCCCTCTCCAGCGCCACTTTTTGCAGTTATGCCGCAACCCAATCGTCCCCCGTAGAGCAGGAGCAGGCCGTCGCCGTTCAGGCGTCCGTGAATCTGAACAGCGCCGATGCGGAGACGCTGGACCGTGAACTCAAAGGTATCGGCGCCACCAAGGCGCGGGCCATCGTCGCCTATCGCGATGAACATGGACCGTTCAGTTCGGTCGACGAGCTGCTTGAAGTGAACGGCATCGGCTCTGCAACTCTGGAAAAGATCCGCAGCCAGCTCAGCCTTCAATAAGCGAGACATCGGAGGGCCGGCTATCCAGGTTGGCCTTCTGTTTCCCTGCCGTGCGGCCGACACTCTTAAGGCCGAACGCTCTACTCAGCCGTCAGTCAAAGTGTGTATGCAGCCATTGACAACTGGCGGTTATGCACATTCGTAATAGGCTGCTCAAGGTTCGCTGCCTCTTATTCTCAGCTGCCCTTCGCTTCGTCCTAAGTCATTGATTTTCAATGCTTTGGCTCGTTGGGTAAAAAAACACCGATCTGTCTGATGCCCCCGTAGATAGGGCTTTTGCGGCAGTCATCCATAAACTGTTCACAAGGTTATCCACAGGTTCGGTGGATAACGTCCTGAACGTCAGGGATGACGCAGGTTGGAGGCGAAGCATATGAAAGCTCCCTGGAATCTGATGCGTTACTTCCCGCTCGCGCAACGCTTAATCAGGGCGGGCAAAATACCTGCGCTTTTACTCGCCGTGGCCCGCAAATCATCGCGGCGGGGTCTGGTGAAGGGGCTTCGTGAGGACCTGAAGCTGTTTCAGGCGCTCTGCGTGGCGTGGTGGCGCGGCGAATACCGAGCCGTCAGTCCGCAGGCGCTGGTAGCTGTGGTGGCAGGGCTGCTCTATTTCATTACGCCTATTGATGCCATTCCCGACTGGCTGCCGGGCCTCGGCTTCATAGACGACCTTGCGGTACTGGGCTGGATCATGCGCAAGTGGTCAACCGAACTGGATGCGTTCCGTAGCTGGAAACAGGCGCAGACGCCCGCGCATCAGGCAGAGATGGACCGCCTGCCGAGCCTGGATGAGTCCCGAGCAGATCATGCGGTCCGCTAAGGTCTCTGTCTGCAAGCGGCCCGCTGGGCGGTCGCGACCATGCAATTGCGGCATTGATCCCGATTCACCGCCTAGAGCACCGGCAGGGTAGCTTCAACCAGCTCCGCAGGCTGTTAAGATTCCGCCTCTGATTGCACAAGCCTGGGGAAAACGGATGAATGTTCAGGTCATCATGCGCGACGGCTCGCCGGAGTATGCCGTACTGCCTTGGGACGAATATCAGGCGCTTCTGAAGGCAGTCGGTGCACGCGCGCCGGCTGATTCCGGTCAAACCTCCGGTCCCGAACAGGCGCCCTCTCTCAGCCGGCTGACCGCACTGCGAGAGGCCAAGGGCATGAGCGTAGAGCTTCTGGCCCGAGCGGTCGGTATCAGCCCGGCCTATCTGGATCTGATTGAAGCTGGCGAGCGCGAGCCGGGTGGAGCGATTCGGCGAGCGTTGGCCAGGGCGTTGGAAATCGCTGGCTGGGAGGATGACGCTTGAGCCAGAATGCCACCGTATCCATCAGCCGGCAGCACTGGCAGGCATTGCTCGACGAGCTGGATGATGCACGTCAGCAGCGCCATCTGGTGACCTATCGCGCCCTGGTCGAGCGGCTCCAGTTGCCGACCCCAGCGATGCAGACACTAACCGCCGCGCTAGAGTATCTGGCTGCGCTCGATGCGCGCTCGGAGCGTCCGTTGCGCAGCGCACTGGTCATCAGCCAGGGGGCGAGCCGCCTTCCGCGAACCGGCTTTTTCGAATGTGCCGCACGGCTAGGACGCTTTAACGGACCCGCCGATGGCTCTGCCGCGGCCTCCTGGCATGCAGGCGAAGTGGCCCGGGTGTTTGAATTCGACTATCCGGAGGTTCCCTGATGCTGTTGTGGAAGCTACGCGCAAGGCTTGGCTACTTCACGGCTCGCAAACTGATGATCTCGCGCAAAGCCGTACAGCAGCCCAAACTCTGGCGCTGGATGGAAGGGCAGTTCGCCCGTATGGCGTCGCTGGGTGACGTGGGAGCGCAGAGCTTCTATGGGCATATCCTTTATTTTCGTGGACGAGGGTTCGGTGCCAAGCAGGAAGGGGTACGCTTGTTACGTCTGGCCGCCAAGGCCGGTGACGTAAAGGCCGCCTACCAGATGGGGGTCATCAGCCTGAGCGAAGACGCGTCTCATGGCCCTGATGGCAGCGAGGCTGCGCGCTGGTGGAAGCAGGCGGCCGAGGCAGGGCATCCGCTGGCTGCGGTAAGACTCGAACAGCTCTTCCGGGCCGGAGGGCATGGCTTAACCGCCGACCCGATGGAAGCTGATCGCTATAAGACCAGGGCCGCAGAGCTGGGGCTATGACTGCCTGCCAATACCGCCGTGTCGATGAGGTGATAGCTCGGCCCACTGATCTTCTTCGCGTGACGCTTGGCCTCCGATGCCAGCGCTGCAAGCCTGCCGGCATCCAGGTGGTCGGTACATTCGGGCCTTACCTTGACGACGCCGATCGACAGGGTTGGCAGGGCATAGCGCTGCTCCTGGCCATCGCGACTGGTGGCTGTAAAGAAGCCCTCTGCGACATGCTCACGTTTGTAGTAAGCCCCGCTGCGGCACTGGAAGTCCCGCTGTAGCTGCTCGATGCGGTGCTCCCAGTCGTCGCCGCCGAGCACCAGCATAAAATCGTCACCGCCAATGTGGCCAACGAAGTCCAGCCGGCGGTCGATCCGCTCATTCAGGCATTGAGCCAGACAAAGAAGTACCTCGTCGCCCTTCGCATACCCGTAAAGGTCGTTGAACGGCTTGAAGTTGTCGATATCCACATAGCAGACCAGCGCTGGCCGACGTTGCAGCAGCAGTCGCGTCAGCGACTGCTGGATCGGAACGTTGCCGGGCAGCAGCGTCAGTGGATTGGCATGCCTTGCCTGTCGGATCTTCAGTTCGGTTATCAGCCTCAGCACGTCAATCACTCGGCCCAGGCCGTGGTAACGCCCGGCCTGAGTGATGACGAAGTCTTCCTCGATGCGCTGGCGGGCTCGGCTGGTGAGCAGCCGGCTGACTTGCTGCAAGGACTGCCCAAGTTCCACGGCAAGGAAATCGGAACTCATCAGGCGGCTGACCGGCTTTCGGGCAAGCAGCTCGGTCGCGAATGGTTTGAGCAGAGCATCCGAGATGAGATTGCGATGCACGATACCTACCGGCCGGGCTTCATCATCCAGCACTGCGATGGAATTCAGACTGGGCTGGAGACGAAAGGCCTCGAGCAATTCGGCCACAGGCCGCTCCGCTGACATGGCAGGCTGACGCATAAGCAGGGCGGACAGGTCGCAGGTTTCATCGCTGAAGCCCGTGTGGTGGGCGTCCGCTGAGGGCAGGACTTCTTCGATGTCCTGGGCCGGCAGCTCCTGAGGACGGCCGAGCAGATAGCCCTGCACCAGGTCGATACCCATGCTGGCCAGCACGGTCAGCTCCTCACGAAGCTCGATACCCTCGGCGATGACCTGAGCGCGCGCGGCGCGGGCGATCTTCAGAATCGATTCGACGAACTCGCGTTTCACCGGGTCGAGGTGGATGCCGTCGATGAAATAACGATCGATCTTCACGTAGTCGGGGCGCAGCTGCGACCAAAGCCGCAAGCTGGAGTAGCCTGCGCCAAGGTCGTCCAGAGCAATGCTGAAGCCCATCGAGCGATAGTGATGAAGCGCCTTGTCCAGCAATTCGAGATCATCGGCGGGGGCCTGTTCGGTCAGCTCGATGACCACCTTGTCCGCCGGGATGCCGTAAGTCTGCAGCAGTTCGAGCGTACGTCCAGGCTTGTGACTGGCTTCGAGCAAAGTTTCTGGTGAAGCGTTGAGGAAGAGTTTGCCGCGCAGCGCTCCTTGGCTGTAGCGTCGGCAGGCCGTTTCCCGGCAGGTCATTTCCAGCTCATTCAGCCGCCCGGCATGGCGCGCGGTGGTGAGCAGGTTAATAGGCGAATGCAGCGGACCGTTGGAAGGGCCGCGGCTAAGCGCCTCATAACCAAGAATGCGCCGCTCCGAGAGCGAAACGATCGGCTGAAAGAGGGTGGTGATGTCCCCGTGAGCAAGGATATGTCCCAGCGTGCTCAACTGCTCGGTGACTGTCATGGCGTTCTCTGGATGGAAAAAAGAAGGGCCACGATGGTGGCCCTTTCATTTCACGCTTGCGCCATGTCAGTTTGATGACATCGAGGCCGTTGGTCAGTGCTTGGCCATGGCCGAACTCAGGCCGAGATAGTCGAGCAGGATGCGCCCGCTTTCGGAAAGGTAGGCGTCGTCCTCGGGCTTGGGTTTGTCCATGTCGTCATGTGGCGCTGTGTTTTCGTCTTCGCTTTCAAGCTTGGCCAGTGGCTCTTCGCCCTTGGCCAGACGCAGCGCATTTTCCAAGGCCAGCTGACGCTTTTCGATATCCGCCTGCTGCGCGCGACGCTTTTCCTCGTTGAGGCTGACAGTGGTTTCGTGCATTAGCTCTTGCGCTAATGCAAGGCGGTCGCGGGTAAAGACGAAGTCCGGATTCTCTCCGGTACGTGCTTCATGGCGCGCCTTGAGCTCGGCGAGGAACGGCTTGAACGGATTCATTTCCGGGTTGATCGCCGCACGAATGCTGTCCCATGGCAGCGCTTCCGGCAGTGCACTTTCTCCGATTTCCTTGGTGTCGACATCGGCTGGATAGGCGATGTCCGGGATCACCCCCTGGTGCTGGGTGCTCTGCCCGGATACGCGGTAGAACTTGGCCAGGGTGAGCTTCAGTTCGCCATGGTTCAGCGGCTGGATGGTTTGCACGGTGCCCTTGCCGAACGTCTGACCGCCGAGAATCAGTGCGCGGTGATAGTCCTGCATGGCACCGGCGAAGATCTCGGATGCAGATGCCGACAGGCGATTCACCAGCACGGCCAACGGCCCTTTGTAGAATGCGCCGGTCTGCTCGTCGGCCAGCACGTCGACACGCCCGTCACTGTTGCGCACCAACACCGTGGGACCCTGGTCGATGAACAGGCCGGTGAGTTCGGTGGCTTCCTGCAGCGAGCCGCCGCCGTTGTTGCGCAAGTCGATCACCACGCCGTCGACCTTTTCCGCTTCCAGCTCGGACAGCAACTTCTTCACATCGCGTGTCGTGCTCTTGTAATTCTGGTCGCCGGCACGTAGCGCTTTGAAGTCGAGGTAGAACGCGGGAATCTCGATCACGCCGAGCTTGAAGTTCTGGCCCTGATGCGCGAGGTTCAGCACAGACTTCTTCGCAGCCTGTTCTTCGAGCTTCACCGCCTCACGAGTAATGGCGACGACCTTGCTGTTCTGATCGTTCGGAGCGTTGCTCGCCGGAATCACCTCCAGGCGGACGACCGAGCCCTTCGGGCCACGGATCAGCTTGACCACCTCATCCAGACGCCAGCCGATGACATCGATCATCTCGTCTTCGCCCTGAGCGACGCCGATGATCTTGTCGGCTGGGGCAAGCTGCTTGCTCTTTTCTGCCGGGCCGGCCGGCACCAAGCGTACGATCTTGACGTGTTCATTGTCGCTTTGCAGCACCGCGCCGATGCCTTCCAGCGACAGGCTCATGTTGATGTCGAAATTCTCGGCGTTGTCCGGCGACAGGTACTGCGTGTGCGGATCATAGGATTGGGCGAAGGCGTTGATGTAGGTCTGGAACACGTCTTCACCGCGCGTCTGGTTGAGACGCGCTAGCTGATTCTTGTAGCGCTTGGTCAGCAGTTCCTCGATAGCCTTGGGCTCTTTGCCGGCGATCTTCAGGCGCAGCACTTCATCCTTGACCCGCTTGCGCCAGAGGTCGTCGAGCGCGGCCGCATCCTTGGCCCAGGCGGCCTTCTCCCGATCGACTAGCAGCTCCTCGTCGATGGTGAAGTCGAAGTGGTCGACGCCCTTGTCGAGCAGGCTAAGCGCGTAGTTCAGACGATTCTGCAGGCGCTCGAGATGGCGCTTGTAGATCGTGAATCCTGGCTCGAGATTGCCGCCTTTGAGAAAGTCATCGAATTGGTTGCGCCACTTGCCGAATTCCTCGAGGTCGGATGCCAGGAAGTAGCTACGCGATGGATCGAGCATCTGGATGTAGCTGTCAAAAATCTTCGCCGAGCGTGCATCGTTCAGCGGTGGCTTGTTGTAGTGGTGGCGCTTGAGCAACTCGACGACGTTCAGGCTGGCGATCACCTGGTCGCGGTCGGGTTGCAAGTACTCCCAGCTCTCTGGCGTACTGACCGCTTTGGCCATTGCCAGGGATGCTTGAAGGCCGAAGAAAACGGCGAGAACGGTGCAGGTCAGCGTACGTTTCATGGCGTGGGGGCGACGTGAGGCAAGGGAATAACGCATATTAGGCCATCTACAGTAAGCGCCGGTTCGGTTTTCCGTCCGGCGGTGGAAAGCACGAGCCCGATGGTACAGGTGGTCAAAAGAAGGCCAGCGAGTGATCGGTCGGGTGGGCATAGATAAGAACCACTATGGAGGCAGCATGAAGGCATTGCAAGGTATCGAGGGTCATCTGGAGTGGGCCGAGCGACCAGCCCCGACCTGCAGCGAGGGCGAGGTGCGCATTCGCGTGGCCGCCGCTGGGCTGAACCGGGCCGACCTGCTGCAGCGTGCCGGACATTACCCACCGCCTGCAGGTGTGACCGACATACTCGGGCTGGAGTGTGCCGGCGTGATCGCCGAGGTTAACGGACGCAGTCGCTGGAAGGTGGGTGATCGCGTCTGCACCCTGCTGGCCGGCGGTGGCATGGCCGAAGAGGTGGTCGTTGATGCCCGCCACGTGCTGCCGGTGCCGGAAGGCATGTCGCTGCACGAAGCGGCTGCGATTCCCGAGGTATACGCCACCGCCTGGCTCAATCTCTACCGCCTCGGCGCGTTGCTGGCCGGGGACAAGGTGCTGCTGCATGCCGGCGCCAGTGGTGTCGGCTCGGCGGCTATCCAGCTGTGCAAGGCATTCGGCAATCCCTGCTGGGTCAGCGTCGGCTCGGCCGAGCGCCTGGCCTACTGCGAGTCGCTGGGCGCGCAGGGCGGCGTGCTGCGTAGTGATTCGCTGGAGGCGTTGCGTGACTTCGGCCCGTTCGACATGATCCTCGATCCGGTCGGCGCCAAGTACGCCGCGCTGAACATGCAGCTGCTGGCGATGGATGGACGCTGGGTGATGATTGGCCTGATGGGCGGGCGCAAGGCCGAGATGGACCTGGCGGGGCTGCTGGCCAAGCGTATCCAGCTGATCGGTTCCACCCTGCGCAGCCGCGACGCCGACTACAAGGCCGGCTTGCTGGCGGAGATGGAAGAGAAGGTCTGGCCGCTATTCACCCAGGGCAAGCTGTCGCCGCGCCTGGAGCGAACCTTCGCCATTGGCGATGTCGAGGCCGCATTCGACGCGCTGGCCAGCAATACCGTGTCCGGCAAGCTGGCCCTGGTGGTCGACAGCGCGCTGTCCTGACCGAGTACTCCGGCAGGCTCGCGGCGATCGCGGGCCTTGCCGGGAAGGCTCAAGGCAGCTGGCTGCTCGCAAAGAAAGCGGTCAGCACCTTGACCAGGTGCGCCAGGTCCTGGCTTCCTGCGAGCTCGCGAATCGAATGCATGGCGAAGGTCGGCAGGCCGATGTCGACGGTGCGCACGCCCAGCTGGCTGGCGGTGATCGGGCCGATCGTAGAGCCACAGCCCATGTCGCTGCGAGTGACGAAGCTCTGCACCGGCACTTCGTTTTCCAGACAGAGATGACGGAAGAACCCGGCGGTTTCGCTGCTGGTGGCGTAGCGCTGGTTGTTGTTCACCTTGATCACCGGGCCGGCGTTAAGCTTCGGCCCGTGATTGCCGTCGTGCTTGTCCGCATAGTTCGGGTGAACCGCGTGGGCATTGTCCGCGGAGATCAGCAGCGAATGGCTGACCGCACGCTGGAAATCGTCCTCGTCCGGTAACAGGCGACGCAGTACCTGCTCCAGGAACGGACCGTCCGCGCCGCACATGGAAGTGGAGCCGACTTCCTCGTGGTCGGTGCAGACCAGCACGCAGGTATGTTCGCGCTCGGCCGCGAGCAGGGCCTGCAAGCCGGCAAAGCACGACAGCAGGTTGTCCAGCCGTGCCCCCGCGATGAAATCCCCATGCAGGCCGATGACCGCGGCGCTCTGGGTGTCGTAGAAACTCAGTTCGAAATCCAGCACCACATCGGCGACCAGCCCATGCTCACGGCCGAGCTGATCGGCGAGCAGTGCACGGAAGTCCGGGCTTTCCTGGCTGGCAATCTGCGCGAGGATCGGCGGTAGCTCATTTTGCGCGTTGATCGCCCAACCCTGATTGGCTTCCCGGTTGAGGTGAATTGCCAGGTTGGGGATCGTTGCGATCGGCAGCTTGAAATCGATCAGCTGGCTCTCGATGCGACCATCCCGGCTGTAGGTCACCCGTCCGGCCAGGGACAGATCGCGGTCGAACCAGGGGGCCAGCAGGGCGCCGCCGTAGACTTCGACTCCTACTTGCCAGAAACCCTGGCGCTGCAGTTCCGGCTGTGGCTTCACACGCAGACAGGGGCTGTCGGTGTGGGCTCCGACCAGACGCAGGCCGTGCTCGACCAGCGATTTGCTGCCCAGCTGAAACGCCACGATGGCCGAATCGTTACGGGTGACGTAGTAGCGTCCACCAGGTTCGGTGTGCCAGACCTCGCGCTCATCCAGCGCACGGTAGCCGGCCGCCTGCAGTGCCTGGGCGAGATTCTGGGTGGCATGGAACGGGGTGGGCGATGCCTGCAGGTACTCGATCAGGCCTTGGTTGAGAGCTTTGCGCATTTCGGACTCCGGACTGCAAGGTCACGAAGTCTATCGCATTCACCTGCCGGTAATAAGCGCAGTGTCTGGCTCGCAGGTGTAGTGGATCGCTTCTAGAACGGCGCCGGGCACTCGAAGCGCAGGCGCTCGCCGGTCTGCGGATGAGTTAGGGTAAGCATACTGGCGTGCAGGCACAGCCGCTCATGCGCATGCAGCGCCTGTTCATGCGCGTAAAGCCGGTCGCCGAGCAATGGGTGACCGATCGACAGCATGTGCACCCGCAGCTGGTGAGAGCGCCCGGTGATCGGGGTCAGTTCGACGCGACTGTAGTCGCCGCAGCGTTCGAGTACGCGCCAGAAGGTCAGCGCATGCTTGCCCAGTTCGTGATCGACCACATGTCGTGGCTTGGTTGGCGGGTCGTAACGCAGCGGCAGGTCGATGCTGCCACTGTCCTGCTCCGGCTGGCCCCAGCACAGCGCGGTATAGGCCTTTTCCGTTTCGCGGTCATGAAACTGACGGGACAGCTCGCGGTGCGTATCGGCGTCGCGGGCGAGCACGATGAGCCCGGAGGTCTCCCAGTCCAGGCGGTGCACGATGCGGGCTTCGGGGTAGCCGTTCTCCTGCAGGCGGGTCACCAGACAGTCACGATTGTCTTCGGCCCGCCCTGGCACGGAGAGCAGCAGGGTCGGCTTGTTGATCACCAGCAGGGCGGCGTCCTGGTAAATGATCTGGATGTTGCTAAGAGGCATTGTTCTTCCCACAAACGAAGACGGCGACCCGTGGGCCTCCGCTTCTGCTGCCGTGCTCAGAACCGTTTCACGGTCTAGCGAGCTAGAGTCCTGCAAGGCGCAACGACCAACGGGAGTAACAGCCAAAGGCTGGCCCGAAGGGTGAGCGTCAGCGAATCAAACAGGCGAGGAAGCGGAGTTTACTGAAGTAAATGAGCATTCCGAGCCTGTTTATAACGCAGCAGGGCCGACGCGCAGCAGATCGTGTAAAGGTTCTCAGCGGTCCGGCAGGGTGATATTGAGTTCGAGAATCGAGCAGCTGCCCTGATCCTCGAGGGCGACCTGAACCTGATCGCTGTCGATGTTGACGTACTTGCGGATCACCTCGACCAGCTCCTTCTGCAATGCCGGCAGGTAGTCCGGCTCGGTGCGCTGGCCGCGTTCGTGGGCGACGATGATCTGCAGGCGTTCCTTGGCAATGGCGGCCGGTGTTTCCTTCTTCTTGCGTTCACGGAAGAAGTCGAAGAGGTTCATTCGCGGCCTCCGAAAAGTCGTTGCAGGAAGCCAGGCTTCTTGACGTCGAGGAAGCGGTGCGCCACTTCCTTGCCCAGCAGGCGGTCCACCGCGTCGCTGTAGGCCTGACCGGCGTCGCTCTGGTCATCGAGGATCACCGGGATGCCCTGGTTGGACGCCTTGAGCACAGCCTGCGACTCGGGGATCACGCCCAGCAGGCGGATGGAGAGAATTTCCTCGACGTCTTCGACGCCGAGCATTTCGCCCTTGGTGACGCGCTCAGGGTTGTAGCGGGTCAGCAGCAGGTGTTCCTTGATCGGCTCTTCGCCGTTTTCGGCGCGACGCGACTTGCTGGCCAACAGGCCGAGCATGCGGTCGGAGTCGCGTACCGAGGAGACTTCCGGGTTGGTCACGACGATGGCTTCGTCGGCGAAGTACATGGCCAGATGCGCACCTTTCTCGATGCCCGCCGGGGAGTCGCAGATGACGTATTCGAAGTTCTTGCCCAGCTCGTCGATCACCTTGCCGACGCCTTCCTGGGTCAGGGCGTCCTTGTCGCGCGTCTGGCTGGCAGCCAGCACGTAGAGGTTCTCCAGACGCTTGTCCTTGATCAGGGACTGGGTCAGGGTGGCATCGCCATTGATGACGTTGACGAAGTCGTAAACCACCCGGCGCTCGCAGCCCATGATCAAGTCGAGGTTCCGCAGACCGACGTCGAAGTCGACGATGACAGTCTTGTGGCCGCGCAGAGCGAGGCCGGTACCGATGGCGGCGCTGGTGGTGGTTTTACCAACGCCACCTTTGCCGGAAGTGACTACGATGATCTTGGCCAAGGTGATTCACCCTAAAAATTGAAAAATCGGGACCTTCCGCCGGTTTTGGCGTCAGGATTGCCCGTTTGGTCCTTGAAAATTCGCGGCAGTATCCGTTAAAGGCGGGTGATGTTCAACACGTCGCCGGAGAGGCTGATGCGTACCGCTTCAGCCCAGAGAGGATCGCGTCGCAGGTCCTCGGCGACCTTGTATTGGCCGGCGATGGAGACCATTTCCGCTGCGAGCTGCTGGCAGAAGATCCGCGCCGAAGTATCGCCCTTTATGCCTGCCAGGGCGCGACCGCGAAGCGGACCGTAGACATGGATGTTGCCATCGGCGAGAAGTTCCGCACCGGGGCTTACCGGCGCCAGTACGATGAGGTCGCCGCCCTGTGCGTAGATCTGCTGGCCGCCGCGGATGGGCGTGGTGACCACGCGGGTCGGGCGGTAGACCGGTTCGGCTGGCTTGGCCGGTGCCTTCGATGCCAGGTCGACCTGGCGCTCGCGAGCCCCCGAAGGCGGCAGGACCGGCAGATCCAGCGCTGCAGCGGCTTCGATATGCGCCGGCTCGCTGGCGCGCAGGGCCAGGGTACGCAGCCGATGCTTGCGGCAGAGCGCGACCAATGCCTTGATATCGATTTCCCGCGCTGTCTCGGGCAACTTGTCCAGCGCCAGGACCAGCGGCGTATTGTTGAAAAAGTCTGGGGCCTGCTCGACCTTGGCCGCGAGCTGTTCGTCGAGGCGTTCGATGTCGTTGCTGGCCAGCTCCAGCACGGTGATAGCGAGCATGCTGCCCTTGAGCTGGAAGGCTGGGGTCAGGTCGGGGAGGTCGGCTTGGCTCATGGTCTGCCTGCTGCGGTAAATGGCGAGGACTTATAACGAGGTGTGTCGCTGCCTGCAACCCGCCGAGTGCGTCCCGGGCGATCGCCGGTGCGCCGAGGCTCGGTCAAGCTCGGCGTTTGCCGCTAGAATGCGTCGCTTCATCGGTTGTCGAGCTTTTCATGGACCGTCCTCAGTTTCGTGCGTACTTCCTGCATCCGCGCTTCTGGCCACTGTGGCTGGGGCTGGGGCTGCTCTGGTTGCTGGTGCAACTGCCGTATCCGCTCCTGCTGCAATTGGGCCGTGGCCTCGGTGCGCTGATGTTTCGCTTCGCCGGCTCCCGGCGCTATATCGCGCGACGTAATCTGGAGCTGTGCTTTCCCTGGCTCAGCCAGGCGCAGCGTGAACGCCTGTTGCGCGAGAACTTCGCGTCCACCGGCATTGCTTTCTTCGAGATGGCGATGAGCTGGTGGTGGCCGCAGGCGCGCCTGCAACGGCTGGCAACGATCGAGGGACTGGAGCATCTGCAGCAGGCCCAGGCGGCCGGGCAGGGGGTGATCCTGATGGCGCTGCATTTCACCACGCTGGAGATAGGCGCCGCGTTGCTCGGTCAGCGCCATACTATCGATGGCATGTACCGCGAGCACAAGAATCCGCTGTTCGACTATGTACAGCGCCGCGGACGCGAGCGGCACAACCGCGACGCCAGCGCCATCGAACGGGAAGACGTGCGGGCCATGCTCAAGGTGCTGCGTGCCGGCCGCGCCATCTGGTACGCGCCCGATCAGGACTATGGCCGCAAGCAGAGTCTGTTCGTACCGCTGTTCGGTATCCAGGCCGCCACGGTGACCGCCACCACCAAGTTCGCTCGGCTAGGCAGGGCCAAGGTCGTACCGTTCACGCAGGAGCGCCTGGCGGATGGTTCGGGTTATCGGCTGGTGATCCATCCACCGCTGGAGGATTTCCCTGGCGAGAGCGAGGAGGCCGATTGTCTGCGCATCAATCAGTGGGTCGAGGAGGCCGTCAGCGCCCTGCCTGAGCAGTATCTCTGGGCGCACCGGCGCTTCAAGACCCGGCCGGACGGCGAGCCGGGGCTGTACAAGAAAAAGAAGCGCAAGGCAGCGTAGTTGGCGTTTCGCCTCACCGGCAGTGCTTCAATGGCGGGACTCGGCGGGGCGGGCCTTGGCCCACCATATCGGTCACGCCAAACTTCCATCGCGGAAATCTCGCAGCGCCTGCTCGATCTCCTCGCGGCTGTTCATCACGAAAGGGCCGTACTGCACGATGGGTTCGCCCAAGGGGCGTCCGGCCAATAGCAGCACTCGCGTGTCCGACCCGCTGTGCAACCGCAGCTCGCCATGCTCGGACAGGCGCGCCAGCTGACCCTTGGCCAACGTTTGTTCGCCAACGCGCAGCGCACCCTCGTAGACATAAAGCAACAGCCGATGGCCTTCCGGCACCTGCGGGCTGATGCCGCTACCGGCCGGCAGATGCAGATCAAAAAGCTGCGGCTCGGTATCCGGACGCTGCACGACGCCCGGCTGCTCGATGCCGTCGACCTTCAGCGTGCCGGCGATGACTTTCGCCTGTACGCCACCTGGCAGCGTCAGCTGTGGAATTTCCGCCGGTGCGAAGTCACGGTAGCCCGGCTCGCCGAGCTTGGCGTGGGCGGGCAGGTTCAGCCACAGCTGGAAGCCGCGCATGAGGCCTTGCTCCTGCTCCGGCATTTCGCTGTGGATTACACCGCGCGCTGCGGTCATCCACTGCACGCCACCACTTTCTAGCCGCCCGACATTGCCCATGTGATCCTCGTGACGCATGCGCCCCTCGAGCATATAGGTGATGGTTTCGAAGCCGCGGTGCGGATGTGGCGGAAAGCCGGCGATGTACTCGTCGGGATCGTTGGAGCCGAACTCGTCGAGCATCAGGAACGGATCGAAGCGCTCCGGCGCGGCGCCGCCAAATACGCGCGTAAGACTGACGCCGGCGCCATCGGAAGTCGGGCGGCCGGTGGTGATGGAAAGGATTTCACGCTGGGACATATCGAATGCCTCTCGGTCTGGAATCTCTCCAGCGTAAACGTACGGCTTCGATTAACGGTTGCGCATTATCGCTATAACCAATCAATTAGTTGGATCATTCCTCCACCATCAGATCCCGCGCACGGCTATACACATAGCGCACCTTCTCGTACTCGAACGGCGAGTTGAGCTGGCCGTAACGGAAGCTGGTGACGTGGCGGGCGTTGATGGCGCGCAACGCGGTCAGGCTCAACTCGCCACCGGTGGTCTCGGCGTACTGGAGGAAATCGACCTGTCGCTCGACGGCGAAATCGGTGACGCGACCGGTGGCATCGCGCAGGTTGGAGGGGCCGAGAGCCGGAATGATCAGGTAGGGCCCCTGGGGAACGCCCCAATACCCGAGTGTCTGGCCGAAGTCCTCGCTCTGGCGCACCAGACCCATGCGCGTGGCCGGGTCCCAGAGTCCGCCGACGCCCAGAATGCTGTTGAACAGAAAGCGGGCGGTGGCATTCGCCGCACGCTGTCCCTTGAGCTGCGCGACGCTGTTGAACAGCGTCGGAATCTCCCCGAGGTTGGCGAAGAAGTTGCTCACGCCGGTGCGCACCGGTTGCGGCGTGACATAGCGATAGCCTCGCACCACCGGCAGCATCACCCATTGATCGAGCCGGTAGTTGAAGTGGTAGATGCGCCGGTTGACCGATTCGAACGGGTCGTAGACGTCCAGCGCCTGAAAGGTAGCGCGCTCGAACTCACGTTGGTCCAGCCCCGGATTGAACTCCAGGTTGCGTAACGGATGGGTGAAACCATCCTCGTCGACCGCCGGTGTGTCGGCGAAGGCCAGACCACTGAGCAGCAGCAGCGGCAACAGCATTCCTTTAGCCACGGAAGAACTCCAGCATGTGTTGGGCGTTGACGCGGTAGGTGAGATTGCCGCAGTGGCCGCCGCGCGGGTACAGCGTCAGACGGTCGCCGAAGGTGCGGCGCAGGAAGCCGATATCACCGGCACCGAGGATCAGGTCGTCTGCATTGTGCATGACCGCGATCTTCGGGCTCTGGCGCAGATAATCCTCAAGGGCGTAAAGGCTGACCTGCTGGATCAGCTGCGGCAGGCTGCCGCCGTCGTACTGCGCCCGCCACATGGGAATCAGCTGCTCGGTGATGTAGCAGTCGAAATCGCAGAGCAGGGCGCGCTTGAAGAATGGCTCCAGACGCGTGCCCTCGTTGATCGGATAGTCCTGCGGCACGATCAGCCCGCGACGGTTGATCAGGTCCGAGGTGAAATTGATGTCGGCCGCGGAAAAACGGAACACCGAGCCGATCAGCATGGCCATCTGCTCGTCGCTGAGCTTCAGCGCCGACTGCTGGAAGTCGTAGAGCATCGCCTCGTCGAGGTCGATGTAGCCGCGCTGCCGGTAGTAGCGGGTGAGCTTTTCCAGCACCACCTCATAGAAGGTGGTGTGGTCGTCGATGCCTTCGACGCGGGTCTGCACCAATTTGTCCAGGTTGCCGACCGAGGTGTAGAGGTTCACCGGCGGGTTGAGCAGCAGTACGCGCTTGAAGTTGAAGCTGCGGCGGGTTTCGTCCAGTTGGCTGACGAACGCCGCGTTCAGTGCGCCGAGGCTGTAGCCGGTGAGGTGGAATTCGGTGACCGGCAGCTTGTGGTGCCTGGCGCGA
The DNA here is from genome assembly GCF_041381355.1 of Pseudomonas sp. LM13. Lineage (NCBI taxonomy): Bacteria > Pseudomonadati > Pseudomonadota > Gammaproteobacteria > Pseudomonadales > Pseudomonadaceae > Pseudomonas > Pseudomonas sp. LM13. Next base: position 34,873 of record NZ_JACBXH010000018.1, on the reverse strand, counting down.
ATGGCCTGCATGACCCGGTAGAGGTCCTTGGCATCGTCGGTACTGATGCCCGGTGTGGCGTAGCGCGAGGCCGCGGACATGAAGTCGTAACTGGTCGGTGAAGACAGCTGCACCACGTGGTAGCCGGCGCCATAGAACAGCCGCTTGAGGGCCTCGGTCTTGCCTGCCGTGTAATGCGCACCGGTACCGGAGATGATGAAGATCAGCGGCGCCGGCCCGCCCTGGCGCGCCAGGCGATAACGCAGCTGTTTGACCGGCCAGAAGTTGTCCGGCAGGGTGAATTCGCGCTCCGGCCGCAGACGCAGGCTGTAATCAGCCTGGTCGATGGCGTCGTCACTGGGAACCTCTGCGCGCAATGCGCTCGGCGTGCCGGCGATGGTCGCCTCGAAAGGGTTGCCCAGGGGGTAGCCGTACTCTTCGACGCTGAGATCGGCCGCATGCAGCGGCGTAACGATCAGAGCGAGCAGGGTGGTCAGGCACAACAACAGCTGCATGGTGTATCTCCGTAGCCAGGCCATCGCGGCCTGTAGCGAGGCGGCAACCGATGCATCGTGCCGCCTGTCCCATCAGAACTGCATTGGCAGCGCAGAGCAAGCCAACATCACTATGGCAGCAGCGCGGGGAATTCGATCCCTTGTGCGGGAATGGAAAATGTCGACGACCGACGGTCGCTGGCGAACCGCCGGGCTAAGTGGCTCGTCTGCCGCGGTCATCACGCCTGATGATGCAGCCAGGCATGCTTGGGAATGGCGGCGCGACGCTTGTTGCGTTCGAATCGCTGCCAGACCTTCTCGTGGAAGTAGAAACCTACCGAATTGCACAGCGGCTCGATGGCAGCGACCAGTCCGCCGATGGCGATGCTGCCGGTCAGTGCGTAGGTCACCGAAAAGGCGATGCAGAAGTGCATCAGGGTGAACGTCACGGTCTTGAGCATGGCCTGTCTCCTTGTGCAGTCGAGAATCGTTCTCGTGATGTAGAAAGTCTGGGTGAAATTCATCCAATGACTGAAATCACCGTTTTGCATGTGCGACATAGCGCCACACTATTTGTGTTTGGAATTGTTGCCAGGCGCCTATTCGCGCGGTTCGAGGGCTCTATGTCGGGCCTTTCGCAAGCCGCATTCAGACCAAAGTCGGGTGGTGTTCATCCGACCCAAGCCTAAAGTAGCCGCCCCTGCTCCCACCGGGGGGTAGCGACCGTGGAGACAGATTCCAATGCACAATGAAAATGTTTACCGGCAGATCTATGCCAATCCGCGTTTCCAGGAGCTGGTTGCCAAGCGTGGCCGTTTTGCCTGGCTGCTATCGGCCGTCATGCTCAGCGCCTACCTGGCGTTCATCCTGCTGATCGCCTTCGAGCCAAGGATCCTCGGCATTCCGCTGTCCGCCAATACCGTGACCACCTGGGGTATCCCGGTTGGCGTCGGGGTGATCTTCATGGCGTTCATCCTGACCGGTGTCTATGTGCAGCGTGCCAATGGTGAGTTCGATCGCATCAACCAGGAAATCCTCAACGAGGCACAGCAATAATGATCCTGCGTTTTCTGATGTCTGCCCTGCTGTTGGCAGTCTCGCCTGTGCTTCTCGCCGATGCCATCACCGGCGAAGTCCAGAAACAGGCCACCAACTACACCGCCATCATCATGTTCGTGGTGTTCATCGTCTTCACCATGGGCATCACCAAGTGGGCGGCCAAGCGCAACACCTCCACGGCTGACTACTACACCGCGGGTGGTAGCATCACCGGCTTCCAGAACGGTCTGGCGATTGCCGGTGACTTCATGTCGGCGGCATCCTTCCTGGGCATTTCCGCGCTGGTCTACACCAGTGGCTACGACGGCCTGATCTACTCCATCGGCTTCCTCGTCGGCTGGCCGATCATCCTCTTCCTGATGGCCGAGCGCCTGCGCAACCTGGGCAAGTTCACCTTCTCCGACGTGGCGTCCTATCGCCTGGGCCAGACTCAGATCCGTCTGCTCTCGGCGTTTGGTTCGCTGATCGTGGTGGCCTTCTACCTGATCGCGCAGATGGTCGGCGCCGGCAAGCTGATCCAGCTGCTGTTCGGCCTGGACTACTACGTAGCCGTGGTGCTGGTCGGTGTGCTGATGGTCATGTACGTGCTGTTCGGCGGCATGCTCGCCACCACCTGGGTGCAGATCATCAAGGCGGTCCTGCTGCTGTCCGGCGCCTCTTTCATGGCCATCATGGTGATGAAGAGCGTTGGCTTCGACTTCGGCAGCCTGTTCGCCGAAGCAGTGAAGATCCATGAAAAGGGCGCGCAGATCATGAGCCCGGGCGGCCTGGTTTCCGATCCGGTGTCGGCGATCTCGCTCGGACTGGCGCTGATGTTCGGCACCGCTGGCCTGCCGCACATCCTGATGCGCTTCTTTACCGTCTCCGACGCCAAGGAAGCGCGCAAGAGCGTGTTCTACGCCACCGGCTTCATCGGCTACTTCTACATCCTGACCTTCATCATCGGCTTCGGCGCGATCCTGCTGGTCAGCACCAACCCGGACTTCAAGGACGTGACCGGCGCCATCGTCGGCGGCACCAACATGGTCGCCATCCACCTGGCCAGCGCGGTGGGCGGCAACCTGTTCCTCGGCTTCATCTCCGCGGTCGCCTTCGCCACCATTCTCGCCGTCGTGGCGGGTCTGACCCTGGCAGGTGCCTCGGCGGTTTCACATGACCTCTATGCCTGCGTGATCAAGCAGGGCAAGGCGCGGGAAGAGGACGAGATGCGCGTGACCAAGCTGACTACCCTGACTCTGGGCGTGGTGGCGATTCTGCTCGGCATCATCTTCGAGAAGCAGAACATCGCCTTCATGGTCGGCCTGGCATTCTCCATCGCCGCCAGCTGCAACTTCCCGGTGCTGTTCCTTTCCATGTACTGGAAGGGCCTGAGCACCCGCGGCGCGCTGTTCGGTGGCTCGCTGGGGCTGTTCACTGCGTTGCTGTTGACCATCATCAGCCCGACCGTATGGGTCGACGTGTTCGGTTATGCCGAGGCAATCTTCCCCTACAAATACCCGGCGCTGTTCTCGATGGCCGCCGCGTTCATCGGCATCTGGTTCTTCTCGGTCACCGACAAGTCCAAGCGTGCCGGTGAGGAGCGCGAGCGCTTCTTCGCCCAGTTCGTTCGTTCGCAGACCGGCCTGGGTGCCACCGGTGCCGTCGCGCACTGACGCAATGCTGGCAGAAACAAGGGCAGCCCTCGGGCTGCCCTTTTTTATTCGTGGCGCAGGTCGCTCGTGCAGCTATAGCGAGCCCATGCTGCCGCCATATTGCCTGCCCGGAACCGCGCGGTCAGCCCCATGAGCCGCGGGTTTGCCAAGGGCATTCAGCAGTCTGATGGATGCCGGTCCGTGCCCCGGCATTCGCTAGACTCGCTGCCACTACCCGAACAACTAAAGGCAGCACAACGATGCACAACCGCATGATGATTACCGGTGCCGGCTCCGGGCTCGGTCGCGAGATTGCCCTGCGCTGGGCGCGTGAGGGCTGGCAGCTGGCGCTTTCCGATGTCAACGAAGGCGGCCTGGCGGAAACCCTGAAAATGGTCCGCGAAGCGGGCGGTGACGGCTTCACCATGCGCTGCGACGTGCGTGACTACAGCCAGCTGATCGCCTTCGCCCAGGCCTGCGAGGAGAAGCTTGGCGGCATCGATATCGTGGTCAACAACGCCGGTGTGGCTTCCGGCGGCTTCTTCGACGAGCTGTCGCTGGAGGACTGGGACTGGCAGATCGCGATCAACCTGATGGGCGTGGTCAAGGGCTGCAAGGCGTTCCTGCCGTTAGTACAGAAGAGCAAGGGCAAGATCATCAACATCGCATCGATGGCGGCGCTGATGCAGGCACCGGGCATGAGCAACTACAACGTGGCGAAGGCCGGCGTGGTGGCGCTGTCGGAAAGCCTGCTGGCCGAGCTGCGCCAGGCCGAGGTCGGCGTGCATGTGGTCTGCCCGTCGTTCTTCCAGACCAACCTGCTGGATTCCTTCCGCGGCCCGACGCCGAACGTGAAGGCGCAGATCGGCAAGCTGCTGGAGTCCTCGCCGATTACTGCGGCGGACATCGCTGACTACATCCACCAGCAGGTCGCCAAGGGCGAGTTCATGATCCTGCCGCACGACGAGGGCCGTATGGCCTGGAAGGTCAAGCAGCAGAACCCTCAGGCGATCTACGACGAGATGGCGCTGCTGGCCGAAAAGAAACGCGCCAAGAGCAAGGCGCTCTGAGACTGCCCGGCCGCTTCGGCGGCCGCTGCGGTTGCCTCGGGGAGGGGCGGGGAGTAGGGTTGCCTGTCCGGCTTTTTTCGCCGTAACCCTATGGATCGCTTGTGAATTTTCCATCCCGCGGGCTGCTGATGCTGGCGCTGGTGCTGGCCGCCATCAACCTGCGCCCAGGTATTACCTCCTTCGCTCCGCTGATCGAGCGCATCGCCGAAGAGCTTTCGCTTTCTCGCGGTCTGATCAGTCTCACCACGGCCTTGCCGGTTCTGCTGATGGGCTTGCTCGCCCCCCTGGCGCCGCGGCTGGCCGTGCGTTTCGGGCTGGAGCGCAGCATCGCGCTGTGCCTCGGGCTGATCGGCGTGGCATTGCTGTTGCGGCTGTTCGGCCACAACGCCGTTCTGCTGATCGGCACCGCCGGCCTGGTCGGCGCCGGCATCGCCGTTGCCGGGCCGTTGTTGTCCGGTTTCATCAAACGTTACTTTCTCGAACGCATGGGCAAGGTCGCCGCCTGGTACTCGCTGAGCATGGCGGTGGGCGGGACCCTCGGCGTCGTGCTGACGGCGCCGGCCACCGAAGCGTTGGGCCAGCAGTGGAATGCCGGTCTGGCGGTCTGGGCGTTGCCAGCGGTAATGGCGCTGCTGATCTGGCTGCGTCTGCCCAATCAGCCGGAAGCTGCCAGTGAAAGCGCTGCCGGCCTGCCCTGGAAGGAGCCGCGGGCCTGGCTGCTGAGCATCTACTTCGCGCTGCAGGCCGGGCTGTTCTACGCGCTGGCCACCTGGCTGGTGGCGCGTTATCACGAGGTGGGCTACAGCCTGCTGCAGAGCAATGCGTTCTTCAGTGGCTTCATGCTGATCGGCCTGCCGAGCGCCTTCGCCATGCCCTGGCTGGCGCAGCGCCTGGGCAACCGTCATCGCATCATGGCGACCTGCGGTGTGCTGGCGACGCTGTGCCTGGCTCTGATCGCGCTGCGACCCGGCTGGCAGCCGTTGCTGGTCTGCATGCTGCTGGGTGTTGCGCTCAATGGCACCTTTTCCCTGGCGCTGATCTCGCCGATGTACGAAGCCGGTACGCCGCTGGCCGTCAGTCGGCTCACCGCGATGATGCTTTGCACCGGCTACTGCCTGGCCTGCCTGACCCCGGTGCTGGCCGGACTCGGCCGCGATCTGGCCGGGGACTACCGCATGCCGTTCCTGGTGCTGACCGGCATGGCGGCGTGCATGTCGCTGCTCGCGATGCGCCTGCGGCCACGCCATGTCGAGCGCTGAGTGGTCCTGCTGTGGCTTGCGTCACCGCTTGCCGTGCCGCGGATGACCGGCTCGCCATGCTGTGCTAGAAAGCTCGCCGTCCCTGTCCCAACCTAGCGCGCCGGAGTTCTGCTTGGAGTCTGAATCCATCGTTTATGGCTGTATCCGCGATTGGCCGTCCGCCGACCTCGAGCAGTGCCGCCAGCGCCGGGCGCACAATCTCGCCGCCGTGCAGGCGTTGCCGCAGGGTGAGGCCTGGCCGTTCATCGGCCGCGAGATGTTTTCCTTCTGCCGTGACGAGGACCTGGGCTTGTACCAGACCCAGGTGATCCATTTCGGCGCCAGCTATCGCGCTGTGGAGTACGAGTGGGCGTTGTGGGTGCAGCGTTTCGAGGCGCTGCTCAAGCAGCTTTACTGGACCAGCGCCGTGGTGCACCTGGAGACCGAACTCAACGGCACCCACACCTTTCGCTGGGAAACCGAAACGGGCAGTCACAGCCCGCAGCACAGCGATATGCGCATGCGGTGCGCCTGGGAGCGGGAAAGCGGGTTGCTCGGCTGATGCGCTGAGGCGTCAGTCCAGCCATTCCTTCGGCACGTCGCGCTTCAGTGCGAGCTGGCATTGCTGACTGTCAGCGTCGAAGACGATCACGGCTTCGCCCCTGTCCAGCGCGCGGCGGACCCGCGCGACCCGGGTGTCCAGCGGGGTTTCGTCGCCGTTGTCGGTGCCGTCACGGGTGACGAAGTCCTCGATCAGGCGGGTCAGGGTGTCCGATTCGAGCTGGTCGTGGGGTATGAGCATGGGTCGTCTTCGTCGGCATCGGGCTGGCCACGAGGGATGCGGCCTAGAACGCGACGTCCTGTAGGTAGTTGTCCAGGCAAGCATACAGCTGTTGGCTTTCCAGCGGTTTGCCAATGAACTCGTCCATTCCGGCCTCGAGGCCTCGCTGGCGATGTTCGGCCAGTACATGGGCAGTTACCGCGATGATCGGCACCGCGGGTAACTGGCGGTCCGCCTCGAACTTGCGTATCTGCCGACTGGCCTCGAAGCCGTCGAGCTCCGGCATCTCGCAGTCCATCAGGATCAGCTGCACCGCTGCGGGATCACGGCGGTAGAGATCGACCGCCTGGCGACCATTGTCGGCCAGCTGCACAGCATAGCCCCGCTTCTTGAGCAGCCCGCGCACCACCATCTGGTTCACCGGGTTGTCCTCGGCGACGAGGATGCACGGTTCGTCGTGCCGAGGTGCGACGGCTGCAGAGGCAGGCTCACCGGTCAGCGGAGGCTCTTGCGCATACAGCGTCTGCAGCGCTTCGCGTAGCGGCGTGCTCTGCAGCGGCAACGCCAGGCTGATGAGACGTATCCCAGGCGAGGGTGGCGGCGGCTCATGGATCGGTGAATAGAGCATCAGCACGCGCTGATTGGGCTCCAGATGCGGGCGCAAGCGCGCCAGCCACTCGGTGGGGCTGCCGGGCCAGGGCGCCAGCAGCACCAGCAGCGGCGGTGCGGTGAAATCGCAGAGATAGTCGGGCAGCCGTTCCGGCGTCTGGCATCGCTCGGTGCGCATGCCCCAGCGGCGCAGCAGGTGGCTCAGCGCTTCCAGGCCCTGTGCATCCTGAGACGCGAGCAGGGCGGGGCGGCCGGCGAGCAGCTGCGCCAGCGAATCTTCTCCATCCGTGGCGGCATGCAGCGGTATCTCGAAACAGAAACGACTGCCGCGGCCCGGCGTACTCTGTACCTCGATATGGCCGTTCATCATTTCCACCAGCTCCTTGCTGATCGCCAGCCCGAGGCCGCTGCCACCGTAGCGGCGCGTCGTGCTGGAGTCGCCCTGGGCAAAGGATTCGAACAGCTGTGCGAGCACTTCCTGGCGCATGCCGATGCCGCTGTCGCTGACGCAGAACACCAGGCGAGGCTCACCGTCTTGCGTCCGGCGGCAGGAAACCTCCAGCACCACGTGACCGTGCTCGGTGAATTTCAGCGCATTGCTCAGCAGGTTCATGAGGATCTGTTTGAGGCGTGTCGGGTCGCCGCGAATGCGCCGCGGCACGCCAGGCTCGAGGCCGACGTGCAGGCTCAGCTGCTTTTCCAGTGCCTGTGCGGTGAACAGCCGGATGGTTTCGGAAATCAGTATTTCCAGATCGAAGTCGATGTCCTCGAGGCTCAGCTTGCCCGAGCCGATGCGGGCGTAGTCGAGGATGTCGTTGATCACCGCCATCAGCGAGTTGCCGGAGCTGGAGATGGTGTCCAAGTAGAACTGCTGGCTGCGGTCCAGCGGCGTCTCGCGCAGCAGTTCGAGCATGCCGAGCACGCCGTTCAGCGGGGTGCGAATTTCGTGGCTCATCTTGGCCAGGAAGCGGCTCTTCGCCTCGTTCTCGCTGGCGGCCCGCTCGGCGGCCTCGCGCGAACGGTAGCCTTCTTCCTTGAGCAGGTTGATGCGGTCGGCGAGGCCGATGGACAGGGTGATCAGTTCGAAGGCGACGCTGGCCTTGACCACCGCCGAGCCGTACAGGCCGAGCAGCTCGAAGCCCAGGGAACCAGCGGTTACCAGGATGAAGGAAGCGAGGAGCACGCCCCAGGCCAGGGTGTAGTACACCCCGTAACGCACGCCGCGGCGCCAGACGAAAGCGCCGGTGAGCAGCAGGCCGGTCGAGGTGACGATCACGGTGATGCTGGCCAGAATGCTCCAGGTCTGCACGTCCAGCAGCAACCCGGAAAGCATGCTGCCGAGCGCCACCAGCAAGGTGCAGCGCAGTACCAGGTCGAGCCCGGGGAACAACTCGCGGGTATGCAGGAAGTGCCGGCTGAACTGGATGGCAATCAGGCAGTGGCTGAACATCAGCACGTAGATGCCCTGTGCGACCAGCCCACCGTCATCGGCCAGCCACTTGACCAGAAAACCGTCGAACGACAGGGCGAACAGCCCGACATTGACCGTGTAGATCAGGTACCAGAAATAGGCCGGCTCGCGCAGCGAAGCGAACAGGAACAGGTTGTAGCAGAACATCGCGAACAGCACGCCGTAGAACGCGCCGCTCAGGCCGCTCAGCTCTTCATGCTGTGCAGCACTGGAGTTGTAGGTGCCAAAGTACAGCGGGACGTAGAGGGTGCTGGTGGTCTTGATGCGCAGCAGCAGCCGGGTGTCGCCGGGCGGCAATTCCACCGGAAACCAGAAGTTGCGCACCTTCACCGGTCGGTCGACGAAGGGGTAGCGATCACCGGTGAGCTGTTGGCTGAGGCTGCCGTCGGGGTGCTGCAGATACAGCTCGATATGGTCCAGCAGAGGGTAGTTGATCTCGATGAAACCGCTCAGCGGCTGATCCAGGCGATTGTCCAGCGTCGCCTGCAGCCACCAGGTCGATGTGTTCTTGCCTTCATTGACGTGCCCGCCCTTGACCTCGCGGAAGCGGTCGTCGGGCAGGGCCAAGACCTCCTCGACGTGCAGCTCGCCGTTCGGGTCTTCCAGGTAGAGGGTCCCGTTACCCAGCGGCTGGCGCGTGTCGAGCGAATCGAGAACCACGGGCGCGAACGCCCACGCCTGAAGCGACAGGCAAAACAGCAGCAGAGCCAGGCATGAACGCGGCAACATGATCTGATCCGGCAGGGTACTGCCCGGAAGCGGGCAGCACATATTAGTAGAGCGATGTGACGGTACCGATTCCTTGGGCTCTACATGGCGCCTCAGAGTGCCGCACGTCCTTGTCCGGCTAACTTTGCCGAGTTAAACGTCGAGCGGCAAGCCTTGGCTGCCGGAAGAAAGCGCCTCGTCACGTAAGCCTTTGGCTCAGCTGTCGCGCTCGTTGGCATGACGGCCGACAAGGGTATCGACTGGCGGCACGCGGGTGTCATTCTCCATCTGCGCTTCGTGCTCCAGTTGGTGGCTGAAGCGTTCGAGGGAGTCCTGGGTGTGATGGGCGTCGCTGGCGAACACCGGCGGGCTCAGCATGTAGCTGCAGAGCAGTCGGCTCATTGCCGCGAGACTGTCGATATGGGTGCGCTCATAGCCGTGGGTGGCGTCGCAACCGAAGGCCAGGAGCGCGGTGCGAATGTCGTGACCCGCTTCGATCGCCGACTGGGCATCACTGTGGTAATAGCGAAACAGATCGCGGCGCACCGGGATCTCGTGTTCACCGGCCAGCTTGAGCAGATGGCGCGACAAATGGAAATCGTAAGGGCCGCCGGAATCCTGCATGGCCACGGTCACCGCATGCTCGCTGGAGGCCTGGCCCTTGGCCGCCGGAGCAATATCGATGCCGACAAACTCGCTGACGTCCCAGGGCAGGGCGCCGGCCGCACCTGAGCCGGTCTCTTCGGTGATGGTGAACAGCGGATGCACGTCGATCGGCGGCTCGCGACCGCTTTCGACGATGGCCTTGAGGGACGCCAGCAGGGCGGCGACACCAGCCTTGTCGTCGAGGTGGCGAGCGCTGATATAGCCGCTTTCGGTGAATTCCGGCATCGGGTCGAAGGCGACGAAGTCGCCGACGTTGACCCCCAGCGCGCAGGTTTCGGCGTGGCTGTAGGTATAGGCATCCAGGCGCAGTTCGACGTGGTCCCAGCTGACCGGCGCTTCGTCCACTGCAGTGTTGAAGGCATGCCCCGACGCCAGCAGCGGCAACACGCTGCCGCGGATCACCCCGGTATCGGTGAAAACGCTGACGCGGCTGCCTTCGGCGAAGCGGCTCGACCAGCAGCCGACGGGGGCCAGGCCGAGGCGGCCGGAGTCGTGAACCTCGCGGACGATCGCGCCGATGGTGTCGAGGTGCGCGGCGACTGCGCGGTCCGGGCTGTAGCGGCGACCCTTGAGCGTGGCGCGGATGGTGCCGCGGCGGGTCAGCTCGAAGGGGATGCCGAGTTCGGTCAGGCGCTCGGCGACATAGCGCACAATGGTGTCGGTGAAACCGGTGGGGCTGGGAATGGCGAGCATTTCCAGCAGTACCCGTTGCAGGTAGTTGAGGTCGGGTTCGGGTAGTTTTGCGGTCATGGAAACCTCCCGTTGGGCGGCGGCTCGCAGCCAGCCAATGAGATGAATGGGGAAAAATCGAAGGGCACCAGGGTGCCCTGGATCGACTGCCTGCCCGGCGCGAGGCCGGGCGGGGTTGCTCAGCCGGCGACGCTGAGCGGAAAGAGCAGGTCGATGAAGCGCTCGGCGGTCGGCTGTGGCTCGTGATTGGCCAGGCCGACGCGCTCGTTGGCTTCGATGAAGACATACTCCGGCTGGTCCGGCGCCGGCACCAGCAGGTCCAGGCCGACCACCGGGATGTCCAGCGCACGGGCGGCGCGCACCGCGGCATCGCTCAGCTCCGGATGCAGCTGAGCGGTGACATCCTCCAGCGTGCCGCCGGTATGCAGGTTGGCGGTACGGCGCACGGACAGGCGCTGGCCGGCGGGCAGCACGCTGTCGAATTCGAAGCCTGCGTCACGCAAGCAGCGCTGGGTTTCCTCATCCAGCGGAATATGACTTTCGCCGCCGGTGGCGGCCTGGCGTCGCCGGCTCTGCTTCTCGATCAGCGCGCCGATGCTGGTGCGACCGTCTCCAATCACTTCCGCTGGCCGGCGGATTGCCGCGGCGACCACCTCGTAGCCGATGACCACGATGCGCAGGTCCAGTCCCGGGTGGAAACTTTCTAGCAGTACGCGGCTGTCGAACTGCCGCGCGCGCTGAAAGGCTTCCTCCATCTCGACGGCGTCGCGCAGGTCCACCGCCACCCCCATGCCCTGTTCGCCGTCCACCGGCTTGACCACCACGCTGCCGTGTTCGGCAAGGAAAGCCGCGTTATCTGCCGGTGTGCCCGCCAGCTGCTGCGCCGGGAGGCGGATGCCAGCGTGGGAGAGGGTTCGGTGAGTCAGGCGCTTGTCCTGGCAGAGGGTCATGCTCACCGCCGAGGTCAGGTCGGAAAGCGACTCGCGGCAGCGCACCCGCCGGCCGCCCTGGGTCAGGGTAAACAGCCCGGCTTCGGCATCGTTGATCTCGATCTCGATGCCACGCCGGCGAGCTTCGTCGACGATGATCTTGGCGTATGGGTTGAGCTTGGCCTCCGGCCCCGGACCGAGGAACAGCGGCTGGTTGAAGCTGTTCTTGCGCTTGACGGTGAAGGTCTGCAGATCACGAAAGCCGAGCTTGGCGTAGAGCGCCTTGGCCTGCTGATTGTCGTGCAGCACGGACAGATCCAGATAAGCCAGGCCACGGCCCATGTAGTGCTCGATCAGATGGCGAACCAGCGCCTCGCCGACGCCGGGCCGCGGGCAACTGGGTGAGACTGCCAGGCACCAGAGGCTCGAGCCGTTCTCCGGATCATTGAAAGCGCGGTGGTGATCGATGCCCATCACGCTGCCGATGATCTGTCCGGAGGTTTCGTCCTCGGCCAGCCAGTACACCGGGCCGCCCTTTTCGCGAGGCGTGCAGCGCTCCGGGTCGACCGGCATCATGCCGCGCGACTGGTACAGGCCGTTGATCGCATGCCAGTCCGCCTCGCTCTGTGCGCGGCGTACGCAGAAGCCGCGGAAGGGCTTTTGCGAGGGGCGATAGTCGCTGAACCAGATGCGCAGCGTGTCCGAGGGGTCGAGGAACAGCTGTTGTGGTGCGTAGGACAGCACCTGATGCGGCGCTGCGACATACAGCGCGATGTCGCGCTCGCCGGCCTGCTCGTTGAGCAGTTCGGCCGCCAGCTGCGCCGGATCGGAATAAGTGTGGCCAACCAGGATGCGGCCCCAGCCGCAGTGCAGGGTCACCGGGCCGCAGGGCTCCTCGTGGCCGTCCTCCGCGAAGCGTGCCTGCAAGCGCTGGTAGGTCGGTGCCTGCCCGCGCAACAGACGCTGACCGTAGGCTTGGGACTTCTGCATGGTACGTTCCTTGATGCTAGGTCACGAAGCAGCGGGTCGCGGGGCGAAGTGTCCGCCCCTTGATGCAAGCCAACCGCAGCCGTTCGTGAGCGGGTTATCGGGGCTTTCGCGACAAGGCGAACTCATCGGCGGCCCCTAAAGGCCTTGCTCGCTCAACCATAGGTTGACCGCCGCCAGCTGCCAGAGTTTTGAACCGCGCAGCGGGGTGAGCTGGCCATCCGGATCGGCGAGCAGCTTCTCCAGCATCTGCGGGTTGTACAGCCCGCGTTCCTGGCTGGGGTCGAGCAGCATTTCGCGCACCCAGTTCAACGTGGCGCCCTGCAGGTGCTTGAGGCCCGGCACCGGGAAATAACCCTTGGGTCGGTCGATCACCGCGGCGGGGATCACCTGGCGTGCGGCTTCCTTGAGCACGTACTTGCCGCCTTCCGGCAACTTGAATTTCGCCGGGATGCGTGCCGACAGCTCGGCCACGCGATAGTCGAGAAACGGCGTGCGCGCCTCCAGGCCCCAGGCCATGGTCATGTTGTCGACGCGTTTGACCGGGTCGTCGACCAGCATCACCGTGCTGTCGATGCGCAGCGCCTTGTCCACCGCAGCCTCGGCCCCTGGCTGGGCGAAGTGCTGACGGACGAACTCGCCGGAGAAATCGCCCTTGACCCACTGCTGCTGCATGGTTTCGGCGTATTCCTCGTAGCTGCGGTCGCGGAACGCAGCGAGGTAGGCCGCCACCGGGTCCTCGGCGCCATCCACCTGCGGATACCAGTGGTAACCGGCGAACAGTTCGTCGGCGCCCTGACCGCTCTGCACCACTTTGCAGTGCTTGGCCACTTCCCGCGAGAGCAGGTAGAAGGCGATGCAGTCATGGCTGACCATTGGCTCGCTCATCGCCTGGAAGGCGGCCGGCAGCTGCTCGAGGATTTCCTTTTCCTGGATGCGCAGCTGATGATGGCGGGTGTTGTAGTGCTTGGCGATGAGGTCCGAGTACTTGAACTCGTCGCCGCGCTCGCCGCCGGCGTCTTCGAAGCCGATGGAGAAGGTCAGCAGGTTGTCGTCGACACCGGCCTCTCGCAGCAGGCCCACCAGCAGGCTGGAATCGACGCCTCCTGAAAGCAGCACACCGACGTCCACTGCAGCGCGCTGACGGATCGCCACCGCCTCGCGCATGGTGTCCAGGGTCAGGCTTTTCCAGTCCTCGAAGCTGTAGTCGCGTTCCTCCTCATGGGCGCCGAAGCGCAGGTTCCACCAGCGTTCGGTGGTGGTCGTGCCGTCGGCGTCGATGCGCATCCAGCTGGCCGGCGGCAACTTCTCGATGCCGGCAATCAGCGTGTCCGGCGCCGGCACCACCGCGTGGAAGCTCATGTAGTGGTTCAGTGCCACCGGATTCAGCACGCCGGCGATATCGCCGCCCTTGAGCAGCGCCGGCAGCGAAGAGGCGAAGCGCAGGCGCTGGTCGGTGCGCGACAGGTACAGCGGCTTGACGCCGAGGCGGTCGCGGGCAATGAACAGTTGCTGACGGTCGCGCTCCCAGATCGCGAAGGCGAACATGCCGTTCAGGCGCGGCAGCAACGCCTCGCCCCAGGCGTGGAAGCCTTTGAGCAGTACCTCGGTGTCGCCTTCGGAGAAGAAGCGATAGCCGAGATTTTCCAGCTCGGCACGCAATTCGGGGTAGTTGTAGATGGCGCCGTTGAAGACCATCGACAGGCCGAGGGCCGAGTCGATCATCGGCTGGCCGGAGGCCTCGCACAGATCCATGATCTTCAGGCGTCGGTGGCCAAGCGCCAGCGGCCCCTGGCTGTGAAAACCGCACGCGTCGGGGCCGCGCGCAGTCAGGTGTTGGGTGATGCGTTCAACCGCGGCCAGGTCGGCCGGGCGGTTATCGAAACGAAGTTCTCCAGCTATGCCACACATAAAGTCCTTACCGGTTTTGCCGTTGGGGAGTGTGACTGACCCGTCATCATCGAAGTTCAGCTTTTCGGACCAGCGCAGCGGCGCTGGTTCAGGCTCGATCGGGTCAGTCATCTTTTACACCAAAGCAAAATAATGCTTTGATGTCAAAGTTAATGATCCACATGAAAGCGTATTCATGGCTGAAGAAACCGTTTCAAATGAAAATAATCTTGCCGGGCTCCAGGCCTTCGAGATGCCGCTGTTCCAGGCCATGCGCCGACTGCAGCAGGACGCCGAGGTGCATGCCAAGCGGCTCGCCCGTTTCGGCGGCTTGAGCCCCGTGCAGCTGATGATCCTGCAAGTGCTGGCCGGCGAAGGACAGATGACCGCCAGCGCCCTGAGCCGGCGCGTGAGCTTGACCGCCGCGACGCTGTCCGGTCAGCTGGATCGGCTCGAGGAACGCGGGCTGTTGCAGCGTCAGCGTGACGACCAGGATCGTCGCCGCCAGTGGCTGCTGCTCAGCGACAGCGGCCGGGAACTGCTGGAGGACGCGCCAGCCTTGCTGCCACCGGAATTCCGTGCGCGGTTCGCCGGACTGCCGCAGTGGGAACGCCATGCGCTGACTGCCGCTTTGCTGCGCGCCGCCGAGCTGTGCGGCGACATGGAGTGAGGTGACCTAGCGCGGGTTCTCCAGGCTCTTCACCGTCAGTTCCAGCGCCTTGCGCATGTCCAGTCGTGCCGAGCGGCCGACATCGTTGTCATCCAGCCGATAACCGCGCTCGGACGGCAGGATCGGCGCCGTCAGGTCGTCCGCCTCGGCCGGCTCGAAGTCCGAATCGCGGCCGATGGTCATGGCGCTGCGGCGCAGCAGTTCACGCACCTGATCGGGGGTGAGTTCCGGATTGACCGACAGCATGGCCGCCACCGCGCCGGCCACCAGTGGCGTGGCGTAGGACGTGCCGCAGTGCACGTCGCCGCGCTGCTCGGGGTTGAGGCTGGCGGCGCGGGTGCAGGCGGCGGCGGTGATGTCCACACGCATGTCGACGTTCGACGACTTGCGCTTGCGCACGTAGTCCGGGTGCTGCACTGAAACCTCTTTCTTGGCGTTGCGCTCGTGGCCACCGACCACCAGCAGCTGCTCAGTGATGAAGGAGGAGGGCAGGCGGTAGTCGTCGCGGCTCGAGTGAGCGGAGCCGTTGCCGGCGGAATTGATCACCAGCACGTCGGGGTGCTCGCGGCGCAGCCAGAGGAAGAACTCTTCCAGCAACTCCTCGTAGCCGCTCATGGCGATGCCCGAGCGCAGCAGCGAATCCACCGGCTCGCCTTCCACGTCCAAGGTGCCGATGCGATGGATACCCCAGCTCCAGTTGAGAATCCGTGCGCCATCTTCGACCAGATTCACCGAGGCTGCGACATTGGCGGTGATGCCGGCATCCGAGTTGCGCTCGACGATCACTTCGAAGCCCGGTCCGGTGCCGTCCAGCGAGGCGAGAAAGCCCTGGTCGCGGGCGTCGCTGGCGTGCGCGGCGAGAATGCCGGTCACGCTGCTGCCATGGTTGTCCGGCTTGTCGGCGTCGCGGGCGTAGAGGCAGGTGCGCTGCTGCCGCGGATCGCAGGGCTGCAGGTATTCGGCGAAGTGCGGCGCGTCGAAGTCCACCGCGCGCTCGATGATGCCGATGCGCACCGGCTTGCGCTCGGCGGCGCGCTGGCCGTCCGGGATGCGTTCACGGTAGTAGTCGACCGCATCGAGGAAGCGGTTGGCGGCCCATTCGCGGTTCTGTTGGCGCGGCTGCTTCGGCTGTTCCTGCTCCTCGTTTTCCGCAGCGGATTCCTCGATCACCACCGCATCCACGCCTTCCTCGCTGCCCAGGCGCAACACCATGGCATCGCGTTCGATCAGGTTGTCCACCGGCAGGCGCAGCTGATAGGTATTGAGCGGGGGGATGGCGCCGACCAGCTTCGCCCCATACTTCTCGGCCAGCTGCTGTGCCTTCGCCAGGCCTTCATGGTCTTCCTCGATGATCAGGCTGACCAGATCGACGTAGGTAGTCAGCCCGTCCATGTTGCGCGTCACCTCATCCGCCCTGGCGGCGACCACCTGGCTACGTCCGGCCGACAGCCAGACCGGATTGCTGCGCCGGCCGCCGTGCTCCAGCCACAGCGGGCCGCTGCGTAGCTCGTCAGGCGCGAGGGTCAGGCGCATGCGCTCGCCGTCGCGGCGGATTTGCTCGGCACGCAGCGGGCGACCGTCGAGCTTAAGCTCCACCTCGCTTTCCGGAAGTACGCGGGTTCGCAGGCACCAGCTCAGCGCCTGCTTGGAGAACAGGTCACCGCATCGCTGCAGCTGGGTGATGCGCATGTCCTGATCGGCTGTAGCGGCTTGTGTCAGCAAGGCGCCCAGTAGGCCCAGGGCGATGACGTTCGAGCGGTATGCAGTCATGGTTCAGCGTCGTTGCAGGTAGTTCACGCTGAACAGTTCGCGCCGATCGGTCCACTGGCCACGGCAGTCGAAACCGGCTGTGTCCGCCAGCGCGACGAAGGATTCCAGCGTGTACTTGTAGGAGTTTTCCGTGTGCAGGCTTTCCCCGGCGTCGAAATGAAAGCGCCGGCCTTCGATGGTCACGTCCTGGGCCTCGGGGCTGATCAGATGCATCTCGATGCGCGATTCGTTCTCGTTGAAAAATGCTCGATGGACGAAACGCGACGGGTCGATGTCGCTGTCCAGCTCGTTGCGGATGCGCTGCAGCAGGTTGAGGTTGAAGGCGGCGGTTACGTGGGCGCGGTCGTTGTAGGCGGCCTCGAGCACGGCGCGCTCCTTGACCAGGTCGACGCCGATCAGCAGCCCGCCGCCGGCCGGCAGCACGTCGTGCAAACGCTGCAGGAAGGCCCTGGCCTCGGCGGGGGTGAAGTTGCCGATGCTCGAGCCGGGGAAGAACACCAGCGGGTGCTCGCTGGAGAAGTCGTCCGGCAGGTTCAGTTCATGGGAAAAGTCGGTACAGGCGGCATGCACTTCCAGCCAGGGATAGTCCGCCGCCAGCCGTTGGGTGCTGCTGAGCAGGAAGTCTTCGGAGATGTCGATGCCCAGGTAGCTGGTCGGGTGCAGCGCCTCCAGCAGCAGGCGGACCTTGCGGCTGGCGCCGCTGCCCAGCTCGATCAGGTCGCTGTGAGGGCCGGCGATGTCGAGGATGTCGTTGGCCGCCTCGGCAAGGATCTGTTCCTCGGTGCGGGTGATGTAGTACTCCGGCTGCCGGCATATCTGCTCGAACAGCTCGGACCCGCGCCGATCATAGAAGAACTTCGGTGACGCCCACTTCGGTGTGGCGGCGAATCCGGCCAGGGTCTCGTCGCGCAGCGAGGCCTCATGCGGCTGCTGCAGCTGATCGTGAAAATGAATCGCCAGGGCCATGCTCAGAGTCCTCGTGCCAGGCGCAGCCCGGCGAACTGCCAGCGCATCGCCGGCTGGAAGAAGTTGCGGTAGGTGACCCGCACGTGGGATTCCGGCGTGGCGCAACAGCCTCCGCGCAGCACCATCTGGCCGGACATGAATTTGCCGTTGTATTCACCGAGGCTGCCTTCCAGCGGGCGGAAGCCGGGGTAGGGCAGGTAGGCGCTGGCTGTCCATTCCCAGACATCGCCGAACAGCTGCAGCGGGCCGTCGTGGCCGGTGGGCGCGGCGACCGGTTGCAGGTAGTCGCTCTCGAGAAAGTTGCCACGTAGCGGCTGGTCGGCCGCCGCCATCTCCCACTCGGCCTCGCTCGGCAGGCGTGCGCCGGCCCAGCGTGCATAGGCATCAGCCTCGTAGTAGCTGACGTGGCAGACCGGTGCTTCCAGGTCCAGCGTGCGCAGCCCGCCCAAGGTCATTTCATGCCAGGCTTCGTCTTCTCGCAGCCAGTACAGCGGTGCGTTCCAGCCGGCCTGCTGGATCAGGTCCCAGCCGTCGGAAAGCCACAGCTCCAGCCGGGCGTAGCCGCCGTCAGCGATGAACGACAGGTACTCGCCATTGGTTACCAGGCGCTCGGCAAGCTGGAAATCCTCGACGAACTGGCGATGCCGCGGCGTTTCGCAATCGAAGGCGAAATCACTGCCGGCATGGCCGATGTGCTGCACCCCACCGGCATAGTCATACCAGCGGGGGCGTGCCGGGCGGCTCGGCAACGGGCTGGCCAGGTCGTCGCGATAGACCGGATGCAGCGGGTTCTGCGCCAGGATGTGCTTGATGTCCATCAGCAGCAGTTCCTGATGTTGTTGCTCGTGCTGCAAGCCCAGCCCGACCCGCCGGACGATCTCGGCGGCCTGCTCGCGAGGCGGGTTGGCTAGCAGCTCGCCGATTGCCTGGTCCACCTGCTCGCGGTAGCGATAGACCTCCTTCACCCCGGGGCGGGAAAGCATGCCGCGTCGAGCCCTGGGGAACGGCACGCCGTGGGTCTGGTAGTAGGAATTGAACAGAAAGTCGTAGGCCTTGTTCTGGCATCGATAGCTCGGCAGGTAGGGCAACAGTACGAATGTCTCGAAGAACCAGGTGACATGCGCCAGGTGCCATTTCGGCGGGCTGACCTCCGGCGTGCTCTGGATCACGTAATCCTCGATCTGCAGAGGCGCGCAGATCGCCTCGCTGGTCGCGCGCACCTGTCGATAGCGCTGCAGCAACTGATCGAGTTCGGCCAATGCCGGATGCGGCTGTTGTGCCAGGTTGCCCATGGCTGTCCCCCTAGGTTCTTGCGCGACCGAAACGGCCTCCCATAGCGACACGGGGCAAAGGGCAAAAGTTTCTGCCGGACGGGTAGGCCGTGGTGAAGAAATGCGCAATGCACGTGGTCACTCCCCGTATGAGCAAAGCAGGAGATCGAACGATGCGAAAGTCACTGGTCCTTTGTAGCGCGGCCGTTCTGGGGGCCTGCGGGCAGCACGACACCGCACCCTACACCGAGGCGGCGGGCGCGCCGAAAAGTACCGAGACCCGTGCGCTGGAGGCCGGCGCCCGTTTGCTGCAGGGCCAGGCGCCGCTGAACGCGGTCAGCGCCTATCTCAACGGCTTCCATTTCTACAACGGCGACATGAACGGACAGATGGAGGCGCATCACTATGTCACCCGCCTCAACGAGGAGGTGATGCAGGCGCTGATCTATGACGGCAACGGCCGCGACGCCAAGCTGATGGGCGTGGAATACATCATCAGCGCGCGCCTGTTCGAAACGCTGCCGGAAGAGGAAAAGAAGCTCTGGCACAGCCACGACTACGAGGTGAAGTCCGGCACCCTGGTTGCGCCCGGCCTGCCTGAGGTGGCGGAGCGGCAGCTGATGGAGCAGGTGGTCAGCACCTACGGCAAGACCTGGCATACCTGGCACACCGATCGCGACAAGGAGCTGCCCTACGGTATTCCGGCGCTGATGATGGGCTTTACCGCCGACGGCCAGCTCGATCCGGCGCTGGAAAAGGCGCGCGATCGGCGTATTGGCGTGGATACCCGGGAGACCCGCCGCAACCGCCAATCGATTCCACAACCCTCGGTCCATCCTGCCGCCAATGCCTGGGAGCAGGGCGAGGTCATCCAGTTGCAGCGGGTGCGTGGCGCAGGTGAACACCGGCATGGCGATACGGTCGGTCCGGCGGAGATCAACGAGTCGGGCCACCTGCAGCAACAGCAGCAACGCAGCGACCCGCGCTGAACGCCGTGCCTATGGACTGTCCTGCAGGGGTGGTGTCGGGCGGATCAGGATTTCGTTGACGTCCACATGGGCCGGTTGCGACAGGGCATAGACCACCGCACGGCCGATGTCCTCCGGTTGCAGGGCGTAAGCCGGCGGCTCGTCGAACAGCGGCGTATCGACCATGCCCGGCTCGATCAGCGTGACCCGTACACCGCTGCCGCGCAGCTCCTCGCGCACGCTCAGGCCCATGCCGGTCACCGCCCATTTGCTGGCGCTGTACATCGAACCGGGAATGACGAAGCGCCCGGCCGCCGAGCCGGTGAGCAGCAGATGGCCGCGGCTGGCCTTGAGCGCGTCGAGCGTGCAGCGCAGCGTCAGCCCGACGCCGTAGACGTTGGTCAGCAGCATTTCCTTCCATACCGCCGGGTCGGCCGCGCTGAAGCCGCCTTCGCTGCCCGGTATGCCGGCGTTGGCGTAGACCGCATCGAGCTGGCCGAAGCGCTCCAGCACCTGCTGCACCATGGCCTGCTGGTCGGCATGGTCGGTGACGTCGCAGCGGATGGCGATGGCGCGCTGCGAACCGATTTCATCAACCAGCCGCTGCAGCTTGTCCGCCGAACGCGCGGCCAGTGCCAGGCGATAGCCGGCCTGGGCGGCCTGGCGCGCGGTGGCCGCACCGATCCCGGACGAGGCGCCGGTGATCAACAGAACGGGATCGCTCATGCCGCCTCCTCAGTAGTTCGGAGTGGTTTCCGGAATGGCGCTGGCGTCGGTGATGAAGGGCATCGTCCAGGGCTCCAGGGTACAGCCCTTGTCGATCAGCTCCTGGCGGGTCTGCTCGATGACCTGGGCCATGCGCAGCGGGTCGGCGTAGTCGCGCACCTGCGCCACCCGGGCGAGTTCTTCGCCGCTGCCGTTCATCACGGTGAAACCGAAGCTGTCGTCTTCGGGGTTGGCGCTGGTCACGCAGCCACAGGGCAGAAAGGCTTCCGAGGCCAGTTGCATCGCGTTGTCCAGGCTCAGGGGCGTTGTGGTCATGATCGTCTCCGTTGCGTTGCCGTTGTCTGGAGTTGACCGCCATATGCCGGTGCCGTTTCCCCACAGCCGACCGGCTGTCGCTTGTGCAATGGCAGGCGCGGCACCATATTCATCGGCATGAGCATGCCTGCCCCCGATCCGCTGTGCCGCTTCCATCCCGCCGTGGCGGGCTGGTTTTCCCGCAGCTTTCCCGCCCCGACACCGGCTCAGGCAGCAGCCTGGCCGTTGGTACGCGCCGGTCGCTCGACCCTGGTCGCCGCGCCGACCGGTTCGGGCAAGACGCTGACCGCCTTTCTCGCTGCCATCGACGCGCTGGTGCAGCAGGGCCTGACCGAGGGCGGGCTGGTCGACGGCACCCAGGTGCTCTACGTGTCGCCGCTCAAGGCGCTGTCCAACGATATCCATATCAACCTCGAGCAACCGCTGGCCGGCATCGGCGCCGAGCTGCAACGGCTCGGCCTGCCGCCGGTGGACATTCGCACCGCTGTGCGCACCGGCGACACGCCGCAGGCCGAGCGCAACGCGATGCGCAAGCGGGTGCCGCACATCCTGGTCACCACGCCGGAATCGCTCTACGTGCTGCTCGGCTCCGAGTCCGGGCGGCAGATGCTGCGCGATGTGCGCAGCGTGATCGTCGACGAGATTCACGCCATCGCCGGCAACAAGCGCGGCAGCCACCTGGCGTTGTCGCTGGAGCGGCTGGAGGCGCTCTGCGAACGACCGCTGGTGCGCGTCGGGTTGTCCGCCACACAGAAGCCCATAGACGCGGTTGCGCGCTTTCTGGTCGGAACCGAGCGCCCTTGCGAAATCGTCGATATTGGCCATGGCCGCGCCCGCGACCTGGCGCTGGAAGTCCCGCCGGTGCCGCTGGAAGCGGTGATGAGCAACGATGCCTGGGCGCTGGTCTACGACCGCCTGGCCGCGCTCGCCGGCGAGCATCGGACCACCCTGGTGTTCGTCAACACGCGCCGCATGGCCGAGCGCACCACCCGCCATCTGGCCGAACGGCTGGGCGGCGCGGTGGTGGCGGCGCACCATGGCAGCCTGGCGCGCGAGCAGCGGCTGACGGCCGAGCAGAAGCTCAAACGCGGCGAACTGCGGGTGCTGGTGGCCACCGCCTCGCTGGAACTGGGCATCGATATCGGCGACGTGGAACTGGTCTGCCAGCTCGGCTCGCCGCGCTCGATCGCCGCTTTCCTGCAGCGAGTAGGACGCGCCGGTCACCAGGTGGCGGGTGTATCCAAGGGGCGCCTGTTTCCCAGCTCGCGTGATGACCTGATCGAATGCGCCGCGCTGCTCGATGCCGTGCGCCGCGGCGAACTGGACACGCTGAGAATTCCCCCGGCGCCGCTGGACGTGCTGGCCCAGCAGATCGTCGCCGAGGTATCCAGCCGAGAATGGCAGGAGGACGCGCTGCTGGCGCTGCTGCGCCGGGCGATGCCCTATGCGGTGCTGGATGACGCCACTTATCAGGCGCTGCTGAGGATGCTCGCCGAAGGCTATACCACTCGCCACGGCGCGCGCGGCGGCTATCTGCATCGCGACCTGGCGACCCGCAGCCTGCGCGGCCGCCGCGGCGGGCGGCTAACCGCGCTGACCTCCGGCGGCACCATCGCCGACAACTCCGACTACGCCGTGCTGCTGGAGCCGCAGGGGCTGAACATCGGCACGGTGAACGAGGATTTCGCCGTGGAGAGCCTGGCCGGGGACGTGTTCCAGCTCGGCAACACCTCCTACCGCATCCTCAAGATCGAGGCGGGGCGGGTGCGCGTGGAGGACGCCCAGGGCATGCCGCCAAGCATCCCGTTCTGGCTCGGCGAAGCGCCAGGGCGCAGCGACGAGCTGTCCTTCGCGGTCGCCCGCCTGCGTGGGGAAATCGACCAGCGGCTGGCCAGCGCCGAGTCGCAAGCGGCCGAACGCCTGCAGCCGGTGATCGATTGGCTCGCCGGTACCCCGGGCATCCCACGCGAAGCCGCGCAGCAGATCGTCGAATACCTGTCCCGTGCACGTGCGGCGCTGGGCGCGTTGCCGACCCAGCGGCGGCTGATCATGGAGCGCTTCTTCGATGAGTCCGGCGGCACCCAGCTGGTGATCCACTCGCCCTATGGCAGCCGCATCAACCGCGCCTGGGGCCTGGCGCTGCGCAAGCGCTTCTGTCGCACCTTCAACTTCGAGCTGCAGGCGGCAGCCACCGAGGACGCGATCATCCTCTCGCTGTCGACCAGTCACAGCTTCGCGCTGGATGAGGTCTGGCGCTACCTGCATTCGGCCAGTGCCGAACAGGTGCTGATCCAGGCGCTGCTCGACGCGCCGCTGTTCGGCGTGCGCTGGCGCTGGATCGCCACTACCGCGCTGGCCCTGCCGCGCATGGCCGGCGGGCGCAAGGTGGCGCCGCAGCTGCAGCGGATGAAAAGCGAAGACCTGCTGGCCACGGTGTTCCCCGATCAGGTGGCCTGCCTGGAGAACATCGTGGGTGAACGGGAGATTCCTGACCACCCGCTGGTGCGCCAGACCCTCGACGACTGCCTGCACGAGGCCATGGACAGCGAGGGTTGGCTGGCGCTGCTGCGGCGCATGGAGCGGGGAGAGGTCGAGCTGCTGACACGTGACCTGCCGGCGCCGTCGCCACTGGCCATGGAAATCCTCGGCGCGCGCCCGTACGCCTTTCTCGACGACGCCCCGTTGGAAGAGCGACGCACCCAGGCGGTGCTCGCCCGTCGCTGGAGCGATCCGGAATCAGCCGACGACCTTGGCGCGCTGGACCCCGAGGCGATAGCGGCGGTGGGGGCGGAGGCCTGGCCGGAGGCGCGCAACAGCGACGAGCTGCATGAGGCGCTGACGGCGCTGGGCTGCATCGCCGAGGCCGAGGCGGCGGGGCAGCCGCACTGGCTGCAATGGCTCGCCGAGCTGGCCCGCGCGGGGCGGGCGACACGCCTGCAGGTGGCTCACGACCGCGCGCTCTGGACCCCGCTGGAGCGCCTGGCCTGGCTGCGTTCGATCTATCCGCAGGCGGCCTGCGAGCCGCGTCTGCCATTGCCGGCCGGCTATGACCAGCTGCTCGACGAAGAGGAGGCGCTGGTGGAACTGATCCGCGCCCGTCTGAGCGGTTTCGCGCCGCTGCCGGTGCCGCTGATTGCTAGACCGCTGGCCCTGCCGGCCTCGGCGGTGGCGCTGGCGCTGACCCGTCTGGAGGCCCAGGGCTATGTGCTGCGCGGGCGCTTCAGCCCGGGAGCGAGCGAGGACGAGTGGTGCGAGCGGCACCTGCTGGCGCGCATCCATCGCTACACGGTCAAGCGCCTGCGCCGCGAGATCGAGCCGGTGGAGCTTGCCGACTGCATGCGCTTTCTCGCCGACTGGCAGCATTTGTCGGCGGGCACCCGCATGCAGGGGCGCGAGGCGCTGGGCACTCTGGTCGAGCAGCTGGAAGGCTTCCAGGCGGCCGCGACGGCCTGGGAAAGCGATTTGCTGCCGGCCCGTCTGAAGGATTACGGCAGCACCTGGCTGGATGAGCTGTGCCGCTCCGGTCGCATTGTCTGGACGCGGCTGTCCGGGCGTCTCAAGGCCAGCGGCGGGCCGGTACGTGGCACGCCCATCGTACTGTTGCCGCGGCGCCAGCTCGGTGCCTGGCATGCATTGGCCAGCGACGCGCCCGCGCCGGAACTGTCATCGCGGGCGCAGCGCGTGTTCGATTGCCTGCAGACCCATGGCGCGCTGTTCTTCGACGAACTGCAGCACGATGCCCATCTGCTGCGCAGCGAACTGGAGGACGCCCTGGGCGAACTGGTGGCGGTCGGGCTGGTGAACGCCGACAGCTTCGCCGGCCTGCGCGCGCTGCTGACGCCGGCCAGCAAGCGTTCGCGCACGGCGCGGCGAACCCGCGGAGGCGCCTTTATCGGCAGTATGGCCGACGCGGGGCGTTGGGCGCTTGTGCGCAAGCCGGTGGCGGGGGATGTCGCCGGGCACGCCGTTCTTCCGATCCAGGCGCTGGAGCATATTGCCCGCGTGCTGCTGCGCCGTTACGGCGTGGTGTTCTGGCGACTGCTGGCGCGCGAGGCGGACTGGTTGCCGCCCTGGCGCGAGCTGTTGCGGGTCTACCACCGGCTGGAAGCGCGTGGCGAGATCCGCGGCGGGCGTTTCGTCGCAGGCGTGGCGGGCGAGCAGTTCGCCTTGCCGGAAGCGCTGGCGCTGTTGCGCGAGGTGCGCAAGCGACCGTTGGCGGGCGAGCTGCTGGCGGTCTCGGCGGTCGATCCGCTGAATCAGTTGGGGACGCTGTTGCCGGGCAGCAAGGTGCCGGCGCTGCCGGGCAACCGCATCCTCTACCGCGATGGCGTGCCGCTGGCGGCGCTGGTGGCGGGCAAGCCGCAGTGGTTGCTCGACCTCGACGAGCCGACGCAGCGTGAGGCCCTGCGCCGGCTGACCTCGACGGGGCGCTGAGGCCCGGCCGTCAGCCGGCCTGGGCCAGGCACTTCAGACTGCCGAAGTCGCTCTGCAGCTGCGCCAGCCGGCCGCTCAGATGGGCGCGCTGGCCGTCGTCGGCCAGACGATGGAGGTCGGCCACCAGTTCCAGACCGGCCTGT
The DNA here is from genome assembly GCF_041381355.1 of Pseudomonas sp. LM13. NCBI lineage: Bacteria > Pseudomonadati > Pseudomonadota > Gammaproteobacteria > Pseudomonadales > Pseudomonadaceae > Pseudomonas > Pseudomonas sp. LM13. The sequence goes on along the minus strand of NZ_JACBXH010000018.1, from coordinate 9,408 downwards.
TCTGCGCGTTGCAGCGCCGCGCGGTCATCTTCGTTCAGCAGCGCTTCGCGATCCTGCAAGAGCCGGGCGATACGCTTATCGAAATCGCCGCCGTGGCGCTGCTCGACGGCGGCTAGCAGCATCGCCTGCCATTGCTCGCGGTTGCGCAGCCAGCGGCTGTTCTGCTCGCTCAGGGTGTGCGCCCAGCGCAGCACGCGCTGGCGCTGCTGCGCGTTCAGCGGGCCGAACCAGTATTGCAGGCGCTCCTGCATGCGCTCGGCGCGTTCGCGGATCTGCTGCTCCAGGGGCGGCTCGAGGTATTTCTCTCGGTGTTCACGGCGGTTCTCGTCCAGCGCCTTGCGCAGTTCCTCGACTTGCGCGTCGTTCAATGCCCGCAGCAGATCGGTGGCGGTCGGGGTGACTTCCACCGCGATGCTGTGCATGGCGTCGCGTACGCCGCGGTAGTGTGGCTCCAGATCGCTCGGCTCGAGTTGGCCGTCGGCACTGCTTCGCTCCAGCCGGTCAAGCCTGGCAAGGAGTTCCGGCAACTGGGTGCTGCAGTGCCAGGCCAGATGTTCGCGCAGCCGTTGGCGCAGTTCGCGCTGCTGGGTGCGGTCCAGGTCCAGGTAATCGTTGAGTGTCCAGGGAATCAGCGTGTCGAGGTTGCGATAGACCAGCGTGGCGCGACTGCAGCCCGCCAGCAGCGTCGCGATCAGCAGCGTTAGCACAAGCAGTCGGGTGGTACGCATCCTCGGTTCCTCGCGGTCGGCGCCTTTTCCGTAGAGCCAAGGCGCTGGCGGTGGTTCGATCGAAGGGGGATCTGCTTGCCGGGGGCGAGCAAAGTCGGCCATGCCGTGGTCTTCAGAATAAGCGCCCGCCGCGTAGCGCGCGGCGGTGGACATTCCTACAGCAGTGGAGAGCAGCCATGAGCACTCAGATCAAGCATCTCAGCGGCGACGACGTACCCAAGGCCTGGCGCCCGACCTGGGCGGTGTGCTGGGTCGTGGAGCTGGACGGCACGATCATCGGGGGACCCTATGGCTCCGAGCAGGAAGCCCGTGCGGTGGCTGACGGCGAGCAGGAGCCACGCATCTTGCAGACCCCTGCACCGTAAGCGGCGCCGTCTGGAGCGGCGCGACAAGTGTCAATGACGGGTCAGCGGGCCTGCTCCAGGCAGTGCTGCGGACAGGGGGCCTGATATTCGGCGGCAGGCGGCGGCGGGGCGACCAGCTGGTCGACCAGTTCCAGCGACTTTTCGAACGACGGGTAACCGCTGCGCGCGACATCAAGCTCGCCATAGGCTTGGCGGTAGCCCTCGGCCCTTTCCGGATCGGCTTCGGCGAGCAGGTAGGGTTCCTGATAGATCTTGTAGAGCAACGCCACCGCATGTGGATGACCCTTGCGCTTGGCCTGCTCCAGCAGTTGCAGCACTTCGGACGGTTCCGGGCCCTGGCGGATCAGTAGCAGCGCCTGGTAGAACTCGGTTTCACCCCGCCGGTCGAGGCGCGCGCTGCGATCGAGCAGGGCCTGCGCCAGCTCGTAGCCATCCTCGTTGCCGACCGAGATCAGGATCTTCGCCTGCATCAGGTCGTTCTGGTAAAGCAGGCGCTCGGCTCGACAGCTGTCGCTCCAGACGCGATCGCAGGACTGGCTGGCGCAGCCGCCGAGGGCCAAAAACAGGCCGAACAGCAATGCCTTTTTCATGGCTGAATTGGTACTCCGTTCTCTTTTCGCCAGTATGCGGTGTGCCAGCTTCGATTCGCCAGTGGCGCTTACGTTCGCTCAGTATCTGGGGCAGGGTGCGCTCATCTCGTGCAGGCCGTAGCGCCTGAGCAGCTTGAGCCAGCGTGCGCTGTGGGGCAGGTCGGCAATCATCTGCTGCATGAATTGTGTGGTTTCGGCGGGCAGGCTGGCAGTCATCAGCAGGTGGCGATCGAAGACATAGAGCGGCTTGGGCGAGACGTACAGCTGGTCCGCCGATGTCTCGGTCAGGCTATAGAACAGGCGGGAAGAGCGTGGCATGAGCACCACATCGATGCGCTCGGAGAGGAGCTTGTTCAGGTTCTGCAGGTCGCTGTGCACGTCTTCGCGGCGGATCAATCCCTTGTCGATGTCGGGTTGCAACTCGCGGTAGCGGTGACCGAGGATGCCGCCCAGACGCTTGCCGTGCAGTGAGCGTGGCCCATCGTAGTCGACCGGTGCGTCACGGTGGGAAACGAAATCCTGGATGTCGCAGAGCAGCGGAGGCGTCCAGCTGGCGCCGGTGGTCAGGTGCTCGGGAAAGAATTCCGGCGTGGCCCAGAGCAGGATGCCTGGCTCGTTGGCGGCGAGCCGGGCGTCGAGGCGCTTGCGTGGCAGCTGACTCAGGCGAAACTCGAAACGATCCTGATTGCTCGGGTGTTCATTGAGCAGCTCTACCAGCGCCTCGGAGAGCCCGCGGCCTTGACCGGAGGCGAACGGAGGAGAGGGCTGGTACGCCCAGACGGCGACGGGCTCGGCTGCCAGTGCCGGAGCTGAAAAACAGATCAACAGCCAGAGCAGAAGAGTCCGCATCACGATCCTGTGTTCGGGTGAGATGTCGTGGCGATTTGCCGCGATACGCGGCAAAGACTGGTTCACAGTTGCCCGTTAGGCAAGTGCGCTCCGCCGACCGGCGCTGCGGGCGGGCTCGGGCCGAGGCGTCAGAAGCGTTCGTGCTCGCCGAGGAAGCGCCAGTGCCCCACCGGCAACTTGGCCATCGACAGCCGGCCGATGCGGATGCGCTTGCTGGCGATGACACGCAGGCCGATGGCCTCGCAGAGCATGCGTACATCACCCGGCGCGGGCTCCTTGAGCACCACGCGCAGGCGGCTCTCGCTCTGCCAGCTGACCTTGGCCTTGGGCAGGATCTTGCCACGATGACCGATGCCCTTGGCCAGCAGCGCCAGGCCGCCTTCTTCGGCCTCGCCGGTGACTTCGACGATGTACTCCTGCTCCGGTTTGTCCCGTGCACCGGTCAGCACACGGATCACTTCGCGCTGCTGAGTGAAGATCGCCAGGCCGCTGGCGTCATCATCCAGCGGCAGCAGATGGTGTTGCCGCAGCAGGTGACGTTGCAGTGGCTCGATGCGGTTGGGATCGTCCTGCCAGTGTTCGCCATCCAGCAGCACCTGGCGGATGCGTTCCGCCTCGGCTCCGATCGCCAGGCCGGCCGGCTTGTGCAGCAAGAGGGTGACGGGGGCGACTTCGCGGGCAGTGGCACCTGCCTTTAGCTCGATGCGCTGTTCGGGCCCGACCTTGACGAAGGGCGCTTCGATCAGCTCGCCGTCGACGGTGACCCAGCCGCCCTCGACATACAGCTCGGCCTCGCGCCGGGAACAGCCGAATTGCTCGGCGACGCGTTTGGCAAGGCGCACGGGGTCGGTCATGGGATGCTCGAAAAGGATCAGAAGGGAGGCGGAACGCGGCGAGCCATGGAACGGCTCGCCGAAAGCGGTTCGGATCAGTCGATCACTTCTTGCTGATGGTGATCTGGCGGGACGGGCCTTGGGTCTGGCCGCTCACGCCATTGGGGATGGTCTGGATTTCGCCGCCAGCCTTGAGAAAGGCTGCCATCTGTGCGGCAAGGGATTGGCTGGTTTCGGTAGCAGGTTCGGGCTTGCGCTTGGCGGTGGTGGTCTTGGTGGCCATGGATCGCTTTTCCTTCAATCAGTCGAACCGGGCATTATACAGATTTGATCAAATTTTGTTCAGCTTTTTACAGGTGGTCATTTCCTGAAGTGTTTTCGCAACGCTTGCCGCGCCGCGCTGGTCTTCAATAGAGCGTTGTGGCGCGGAGCTTGCCGCGTCAGGCTACTTGGGAGGAACGCCATGCATCGTCACGTCATTCGCTCCGCGCTCTTCGGCGTCGGTTGTGCGTTCTCGCTCCAGCTCGTCGCCGAGCCGCAGGAATATCCCAGCGAGGCTGGCACGGTCAGGGTGAAAGAAATCATCACCGGTCTGGAGAACCCGTGGGGATTGGCCTTTCTGCCGGACGGCAAGCGGATGCTGGTGACCGAACGGCCGGGACATCTGCGTCTGGTCGATCTGGATGGCCATCTTTCCGAGCCGCTGGCCGGGGTGCCGGATGTATTCGCCCGCTCGCAGGGCGGCTTGCTGGACGTACGGTTGTCGCCGGACTTTCAGACCGACCGGCTGGTGTATCTCAGCTATGCCGAAGCCGGCGAACAGGGCATGGCCGGAACGGCCGTAGGGCGCGGTAGGCTCAGTGAGGATCTGTCCCGGCTGGAGAACTTCAAGGTGATCTTCCGCCAGCAACCGAAGCTGTCCAGTGGTGTGCATTTCGGCTCGCGGCTGGTGTTCGATGGCGACGGCCATCTATTCGTCGCCCTGGGTGAGAACAATCAGCGCTCCACTGCACAGGACCTCGACAAGCACCAGGGCAAGGTGGTGCGCATCCGGCCCGACGGCAGTGTGCCGCAGGACAACCCCTACGTTGGCCAGGATGGTGCGCGGCCGGAAATCTGGTCCTATGGCCACCGCAATCAGCAGGGCGCTGCACTCAACCCCTGGAGCGGAGTGCTCTGGACCCACGAGCACGGCCCGCGGGGCGGCGACGAGATCAACATTCCGCAAGCCGGCAAGAACTATGGCTGGCCGCTGGCGACCCATGGCATCAACTACAGCATGCTGCCGATCCCCGAAGCCAAGGGCAAGACCGTGCCGGGCACCGAGCCGCCGCATCACGTCTGGACGAAATCCCCCGGCGTCAGTGGCATGGCGTTCTACGACGCCGAGCGTTTCCCAGCCTGGCAGCACAGCCTGTTCATCGGTGCTCTGGTGGATCAGTCACTGATCCGTCTGCGCCTGGACGGCGATCGCATCGTCGGTGAGGAGCGTCTGCTCAAGGACATGGGCGCGCGCATACGCGATGTCCGTGTCGGGCCGGATGGCTTTCTCTACCTGCTCACCGATGCCGGTAACGGCAAGCTGCTGCAGGTCGGGCTCGAATCCCGCTGACGTCTATGATCGACATGGCCGTGGTGGCTGACCGCGGCCGATGCAGCGATCTTCGATCGGCACGGAGCATTCCCGCGCATTGCCTGTCCCACTTTTCAGGCGGCCGCTGATGGCGGCCCCCTGAAAGGGGTTGTACGGGTTCGATAACAAGATCGAGGGAGAAATGCCGTGGCTGTGGTCATCAGCGGATTGTTCTGCATCGTCATCGGCTTGGCGCTGGCTGCCGGCGGCGCGAAAGTCATCAGTCTCGGAGGCACCTGGTATTTCGCGGTCGTGGCTGGCGGTTTTCTGCTGACGGGCGTCCTCCTGCTGATGCGCAGACGCGCAGCCTTGTGGGTCTATGCACTGCTCATGCTCGGGGCGCTCGGTTGGGCCCTGTACGAGGTAGGGCCCGACTGGTGGCAGCTGGCTCCTCGCGGCAGCATCATCGCGCCGCTCGGGTTGTGGCTGCTCATGCCTTGGGTCGTGCAGCGGCTGGGCTGGCAGCATTTCGGCTGGCGTGCGTGGGGTGGTGCTGCACTGCCGTTGCTGCTGGCGGTGCTGCTGTGGGGCGGTACGGCGGTCTATGCCATCGGCCACGACAGCCATGACATCAAGGGCATGCTGCCGCCACCGTTGGCAGAAGCGCCCGCTACCGACAGCGTGCCGGCCGGCGACTGGCATGCCTATGGGCGCACGCAGCACGGTCAGCGCTACTCGCCGCTGGCGCAGATCACGCCGGCCAATGTCGAGCGTCTGGAGCCGGTGTGGCATTACCATACCGGTGACCTGCGCGGCCCCGAAGATCCGAACGAGACCACCTACGAAGTCACGCCGCTGAAGATCGATGACAGCCTGTACCTGTGCACGCCGCACAACTTCGTCATCGCACTGGATGCCGAGACCGGACAGGAACGCTGGCGCTTCGATCCCAAGGTGCCGCATTCGGTCAACCGCCAACATCTGACCTGTCGCGGGCTGTCCTACCACGCCGCACCGGCCGGCAACGAGACGCAGAGCTGTCGCCAGCGGCTGTTCATGCCCACCGCCGACGCGCGGCTGATCGCCCTGGATGCCAAGACCGGTGAGATCTGTCCCGGTTTTGGCGATAACGGCGAGGTGGACCTGTGGGCCAACATGCCCCACGTCAAGGAGGGCTTCTACTACTCGACCTCGCCGCCAGTGGTGGCGCGCGACCTGGTCATCATCGGCGGGGCGGTGAACGACAATGTTCGCGCCAATGAGCCTTCCGGAGTGATCCGTGCCTATGACGTCTACACCGGCGAGCTGAAGTGGAACTGGGATCCTGGCAATCCAGACGAGACCGCGCCCATTGCAGCGGGTGAAACCTACAGCGCCAGCAGCCCGAACAGCTGGAGCATTTCCAGTGCAGACGAGGCGCTGGGTTTGATCTACGTGCCGCTGGGCAATCAGGTGCCCGATCAATGGGGTGGTCGACGGAGCGAGAACAGCGAACGCTTTTCTTCTTCGATCGTTGCGCTGGATCTGGAGAGCGGCGAGCTGCGCTGGGTGTTCCAGACCGTGCGCCATGATCTGTGGGACATGGACGTGCCGGCGCAGCCAAGCCTGGTCGATATCCAGACCGAAGAGGGCCCGGTCCCGGCGCTGGTGGCGCCGACCAAGCAGGGCGACATTTATGTGCTGGACCGTCGCACGGGCGAGCCGATCCTGCCGGTACGCGAGGTGCCGGCGCCGCAGGGCGCGGCCGAGGGCGACTGGGTCGCCAAGACGCAGCCAGCCTCGGCACTGTCCTATGAGCCGCCGAAGCTGCAGGGCAAGGACCTGTGGGGCGCCACGCTGATCGACCAGATGATGTGCCATATCCAGTTCCATTCCTTGCGCTACGAAGGCCGTTACACGCCGCCTTCAACGCAGGGCACGCTGGTGCATCCGGGCAATTTCGGCGTGTTCAACTGGGGCGGGGTAGCGGTCGATCCGGTGCGGCAGATGGTGTTCAGCGCGCCGGCCTATCTGGCATTCACCTCGCGCCTGATTCCGCGCGAGGACGCCGAGACGACTTACGTATCCGAGGAGGAGCCGTTTCTCAACGAGAACTTCGGCTCGCCCTTCGCCGTTGAGCTGAAGGCTTTCGTATCGCCCATTGGCCTGCCATGCACCGCGCCGCCGTGGGGCTACGTGGCCGGCGCCGATCTGCGTACCGGCAAGACGCATTGGCTGCGCAAGAACGGCACGGTGCGCGACCGTGCGCCGATTCCGCTGCCGTTCAAGATGGGCGTGCCGAGCCTTGGCGGACCGATGCTCACCGCCGGGGGTGTGGCGTTCTTGAGCGGCACGCTGGACTACTACCTGCGTGCGTACGATGTCAGCACCGGCCGCGAACTATGGAAAGCGCGTCTGCCGGCCGGCGGTCAGGCCACGCCGATGACCTACGAGAGCCGCTCGGGTCGGCAGATGGTGGTGGTGGTCGCCGGCGGACATGGCTCGCTGGGCACCAAAGCCGGTGATTCGGTGATCGCCTATGCATTGCCACGCTGACAGGCGCTAGAATCGCCGCCTTTATATTCGGGACCGCCCACATGGCCGCAATCGGACGCTACAACAGCCTGCAGATCGTCAAGCACACCGGTTTCGGCCTCTATCTCGACGGCGGCCCGGACGGCGAAATCCTGCTGCCCAACCGCTACGTCCCCAAGGACACGCCGACCGAGGTGGATGACTGGCTGAACGTCTTCATCTACCTCGACAGCGAGGACAAGCTGATCGCCATCACCGAAAAGCCCAAGGTGCAGGTCGGTGAATTCGCCAGTCTGAAGGTGGCGGAGATCAACCGCGTTGGCCTGTTCCTCGACTGGGGCCTGCCCAAGGACTTGCTCTTGCCGCATTCGGAGGAGAAGCGGCCGCTGCAGGTGGGTGATTACTGCGTGGTCTACGTCTACGTCGACAAGCGCACCCGACGCATTACCGCCACGGCACGCCTGGATCGCTACCTGGACAAGACCGCGGCGAATTACAAGGTAGGAGAGGCGGTGGACCTGCTGATCGTCGAGGCGACCGATCTCGGTTTCAAGGCGATCATCAATGGCCAGCACTGGGGCCTGATTCACAAGAACGAGGTGTTCAAGTTTCTCCGTGGAGGCATGCGCGAGCGTGGCTATATCAAGGAGCTGCGGCCCGACGGCAAGATCAGCCTGAGCCTGCAGCCGGTGGGTAGTGAGGCGACCGATGCGCTGCAGGCGCTGATCCTGCAGAAACTGGAAGAAAACCAGGGCTCGCTGGATGTCAGCGACAAGAGCCCGGCCGAAGAAATTGCCCGCCGCTTCGGCGTCAGCAAGGGCAACTTCAAGAAGGCCATCGGTGGTCTTTACAAGCAGGGCCGCATCGTCATCCACCCCGATCGCATCGAACGCGCCTGAGCCAATCCCCTGGCCGGGTGGTCGCAGTGACCACCCAGCGGCTGCTACAGATCCAGCTTGATCTGCCCGCTGCCGACTTCCTTTCTCAACGACTCGCCTTTGCCCTCCGCATAGCTCAGCTGCCCGTCGACCAGGCGGGCAGGGGCGGTGAACGGGTGGGCGGCCGGCGGCTTCTCGTCCTGGATATGCAGGACTTCGATACCGCGCATTTTCAACACGTCCGAGACCAGCGAACGATGGCAGCGCCACCAGAGCACCTCGGCGCACATCATCGCCGTGCGCCGTTGCGCCGCCATTTCCAGTAGGCGCTGCAGGCCGCGGTCGAATTCATCGCTGCGCAGATGGTCGGCATAGCCGCGAAACGAGCTGTTGCGCCAGGCCAGGTTTAACGAATCCTTCAGAGGCCGCCGTCTGCCGCCCAGTTCCTCGATCCATTGATAGTGCAGTCCGTGCGCTTCCAGACCTTCGCGCAAGGCTGCCTCGCCGAACTGCGGCAATCGCCTTGAGCCGGGAAAGCGGCGGACGTCGGCGATAGCCTCGATCTGATGGTGGCGCAGTAGCTCGATCAGCTGCTCCAGCGAGCGCGTCGAGTGGCCGATGGTCCACACCGTGGCTGGCTGAACCATGCCTCAGCTCAGCTTCCTGAGCGCCGACTCTTTATGCATCGCCACATGGTCGGTCTTGTCGCTCTTGATCTCGTATTGCGGCTCGTCCGGGCTGGCGCGCCGTGTGCGGCCCATGAATTCGGTGTCGGCCGTGTGCACTCGGGTGATGTGACCGCTGACCCGTCCTGCTTCCGAATTCCAGCTGACGTGATCGCCCACTTTGTACTTCTGGCTCATGGTGCCTCCGTTTCGTCGTTCGGTAAGGCTTCCGACAGCCATCGGCCGATGAAGATCGGTTGTTTCCGGCACTTGGTTTTTTATCCGACACGAAGGGCTGTTTCGCTGCTCCGCTATATACCGTTCGTCGGCAAGCTTTGATAGCGGTTAATCCCTCTGGTGATCACGAAAGTTCAAAAAGCCGACGCTCATTTTGGCGCCAGGTAACCAACTAG